>CP136571.1:2611388-2927500 GCA_035192965.1 Fuscovulum sp.
GGATGCGATGACAGACCTGCCCTTTGATGGTGCGATCACCCAGTTCTTCCTGAAAAAAGCCCCCAAGGACATCCGCAAGGCCATCAAAGATGCCGGGAAGGATGACATCCTGACCCCCGGCTATCCCTATGCCGAAGAGATGAAGCGCAAGGACTATGACACGGTGATGGACGGGTTGCAGCGCCAGTTGGTGCGCATGCAGGCCGACATCAAGGCGACCGGCAAGCGCGTCGTGGTGATTTTTGAAGGCCGGGATGCCGCCGGAAAGGGTGGCTGCATCGGTGTGATGCGCGAAAACCTGAACCCGCGTGTGTGCAATGTGGTGGCGTTGGCAAAACCATCCGACCGTGAGGCCGCAAGCTGGTACTTCCAGCGCTATGTCGATTGGCTGCCCGCGGCAGGTGAAATGGTGATGTTCGACCGCAGTTGGTACAATCGGGCGATGGTCGAGCATGTCTTTGGCTTTTGTACCCCCGCACAGCGCGAGACATTCTTCCGGCAACTGCCGGAGTTTGAACACATGTTGGTGGATGAGGGGATTGTTCTGGTCAAGCTGTGGCTGGAAGTGGGGCGGGCCGAACAGCTGCGCCGCTTTCTCGCGCGCGAACAGGACCCACTGAAACAGTGGAAGCTATCGCCCATTGATATCGACGGGTTGGGCAAATGGGATGAATACTGCGCGGCAATCGACGACACGATGGAACGCAGTTGCTTTGACTTTGCCCCTTGGACGGTGATCCTGTCCGATGACAAGCGCCGCGCCCGGATTGCGGCAATTCAGACTGTACTGCGCGAGATCGATTTTGAGGGCAAGGATCCGGCGCTTGTCGGCACGCCGGACCCGGCCATTTGCGGCGGCCCTGCCCTGCGCCCCAAGGACTGATATGAAGCACGGCTATCACCACGGCAATCTGCGGCAGGCGTTGGTTGAAGGCGCGCTTGGCCTGATTGCCGAACGGGGGCCGACAGGTTTCACCCTGTCGGAGGCGGCGAAGCGGGCGGATGTGACGCCCGCCGCCGTCTATCGCCATTTCGCCGGGCGTGATGACCTGATCGCCGAGGTGGCGCGTCAGGGCTATGACATTTTCGCCGCGCTGATGGAGTTCGCCTATAATGACGGGCAACCCACAGCTCTGGCCGCGTTCGAGGCGACGGGGCGCGCCTATCTGGCCTTTGCGCGCAAATATCCCGGTCATTACATGGCGATGTTCGAAAGCGGGCTTTCGTTCAATGCCCATCCCGATCTGGCACTGGTGGCGGGAAAGGCACGTGCAGTGCTGGAGAAAGCTGCCGAAAAGCTGTCGGAACAGATGCCGCCGGATCGCCGCCCGCCGGCGACGATGTTTTCGGCCCATGTCTGGGCCATGAGCCATGGCGTGGTGGAACTTTATATGCGCGGCGCACCGGGGGCGAAATCGCCCTTCACACCCGAAGACCTGCTGGAAGCCGGGATCGGTGTCTATCTGCGCGGGCTTGGGTTGCTGCCGCCGGATTGCTGATGCAGGTCCGGCAGCGGCCTTAGCGGAACATCACCAGCGCGCCGGGCGACCAACCCACGCGGGCGCGGGCGCCGCGGTCCAGCACCGGACGGCCAAAGACGTTGCGCATGGAGATGCGAACGTTGACATCCGATCCGTCGATCCGCACGTCGTAATAGGTCATGTCGCCGAAATAGACGACCTCTTCGATCGTTGCCATGCTTTCACGATCCGAGGCCGCGCTGCCTTCATAGAGGATCGTCAGGGTTTCGGGGCGGAAACCCACCGCTGCACCATCAGCCGCGGCGCCCCCGCTCATGACCTGGCTTGCATCCAGCTGGATGCGGCCAAAACCGGCGGACTCAACCTCGACCGTATTGCCATTCTCGGACAGGACCTTGGCAGGCAAGAAGTTCATCGTTCCGATGAAATCGGCCACCTTGCGGCTGTTCGGGCGACGATAGAGCGTTTCGGGATCGGCAAGCTGGGCGATCTCTCCCTCAAACATCACGGCGATCCGGTCAGACATGACCAGCGCCTCTTCCTGGTCATGTGTCACGAGGATGAAGGTGATGCCCACCTGCCGTTGCAGGCGGATCAGTTCCACTTGCATCTGTTCGCGCATCTTCTTGTCCAGCGCGGAAAGCGGTTCGTCTAGCAGCAGGACCTTGGGCTTCAGGATCAGCGCGCGGGCCAGTGCCACGCGCTGCCGTTGCCCGCCTGACAGCGCATGCGCAGCCCGCTTGCCATAGCCTTTCAAACCCACCATTTCGAGCGCTTCGAGAACGGCCTTGGCCTTGTCCTCCTTGGACCGCGTGTCACGGCGCAGGCCGAACCCGACGTTTTCTTCCACGCTCAGATGCGGGAAGATGGCGTAGGATTGGAACACCATGTTGGTGGGCCGCTTGTTAGCCGGCACATCGGCCATGTCGCGCCCGTCGATCAGCACGGCACCCGAGGAGATATCCTCGAACCCCGCAATCGTGCGCAGAAGCGTGGTCTTGCCACAGCCCGATGGACCCAGCAGCGAGAAGAACTCTCCCGGGCGGATGGTGGCGGTGATCCCACGCAGGGCGTGGTAGTCGCCATAGTATTTGTGAACGTCCCGGAACTCGATCATGGCGTCGTTGGTGGTCACAGGAAGCCTCCGGGATCCTTGCCGCCCGCCTTGGCGATGCCGCGGCGACGGAAATATTCAGCAGTTGCAAGCAGAGTGATGGACAGAAGGACGAGGATCGTCCCCAGAGCCATGATCGCCGGAACCTTGGCCGGGAACCGGAACTGGCCGTAGATATAGACCGACAGCACGGTTTCGTTGCCACCAAGGAAATAGGCGATGATGAATTCGTCCAGGCTGATGGTGAAGCAGATCAGCAGGGATGAGATGATGCCCGGCATGACCAGCGGCAGGATGATCAGCCAGAAGGTCGACAGCGGCGTTTCCCCAAGGTCATAGGCAGCCTCTTCCAGCGAATTGTCGAGCGACTGGAAAGATGATGACAGGATCGCCACCGCAAACGGCGTGCAGATCAGGACATGGCCCAGAATGATGGTGAAGATCGACAGATCGATCCCAATGGCAAGCAGCACCACCAGCATGGACATGGCGACGATCATTTCCGGCAGCACCAGCGGCAGCATGATCAGGCCCATGATCCCGGCCTTGGCCGGAAACACGAACCGGGTCGAGGCACGGGCCGCGAAAAGGCCCAGCGTGGTGGAAATCACCGCGACCGAAATCGATATGATCGCCGAGTTGCGGACCGCGTTCCACAGCGTGGTATCGGCCCACATCTCTTTGAACCAGTTGGTCGTGAACCCCTGCAACGGAAAGGCGATGACCTTGCTGTCATTGAAGGCAAAGATCGGCAGCAGCACGATCGGAGCGTAAAGAAAGATCAGATACCCGATCGTGTAGGCGCGAAAACCGGGCGACTTCATTTCGCACCTTTTAGGAAGCGTCGATTGAGCAAGAGGAATACAATGCTGACGATGGCCACCACCAGCATGGCCGAAACGGCGATGGCTGACCCAAGCTCGCGATTGTTCTGTTTCAAGAGCGTGCCTTCGATCCGGTTGGCGATCATCGGCAGCTTGCCCCCACCAATAAGGTCAGGCGTCACATAGTCGCCCACCGTCGGGATGAACACGATCAGCACCGCCGCAATCACACCGGGCATCGACAGCGGCAGGGTCACGCGGATGAAGGTCATCAACTGGCTTTCGCCAAGGTCACGGCCCGCCTCAAGGAAAGAGCGGTCGATCTTTTCCAGCGCAACGAAGATAGGCAGGATGGCGAAGGGCGCATAGGCATGGGCCAAAGTCATCACCAGTGCGGGGACGTTGTAGTTGATGGCCTGCAAAGGCTCGTCGATCAGGCCCAGTGACATGAGCCCCGAATTGATCACGCCGTTGTAGCCAAGGATCACCTTCCACAGAAACACGCGGATCAGGTAGCTGGTCCAGAAAGGAATGGTGATCAGAAACAGCCACAGCGATTTGCGTTCCGGCTTTACGTAGAAGCTCACGAAATAAGCCACCGGATAGGCGAGCAACACCGTCACCAGCGTGACCGAGAAGGACACCGTCAGCGACCGCATGATCAAAAGCTGATTGATCCGGTCGGACCAGGCGGTGGCGTAATTGTCGAACCCGAAGCCGCCTTCGCGCAGCGACAGCGAGTAGACCAGCACTGTCACCAGCGGTGCCGCAAGCAGCAGAACCGCATAAATCAGCGTCGGACTGACAAGAAGCAGACCGCTTGCCGCCTCGGAGCGGCGCGCGCCGCTTTTTCCCGTACTGGTTGCCATCATGCCCCCTGTTGGCACGTTCTATCGGTCTTTGATCAAAACCTAGACGCAATCCAACCGGACGCGCAAGGGCCCACACCATGCAACAAGGCCGAAGCGATGAAAAGCATCGCAACGGCCTCATTTTTCGGCAGGAAGCTGGGCGGGCGGTTCAGCCCGGGATCCGCTCGATCTGAATCGCACGCTTTTTGAGTTCGTCATAAAGCGTGGGGATCACGCGCAGGCTGCCCACGGCCACGCGCAGCGCATCGGTCAGCTTGCCATCGGCCGCCTGCCCTTCGACCCGCCACACCATACGGCGGGCGACGCCGTCATCATAAACGATTTCGGTGCCGCCATTGCGCGAGGTGCGAATACCAAGGAAATCTGCGCCGCCATGCGGCGCATGAAAAAATGCCTGTTGTCCCATTTTCGGGTCCATTCGTTATTGTGCTGCTCTGAGACCCCGAAAGGGCCATGGCGCGGGCGATTGCGTCAACGCATCTTTACGTGAGATCGAAACAATCGCCCGAAAGCGCGCCCCGAACGCCACAGAATGGCCCTTGTAGCCCCGGATTGTGGCAATGCCCGCCCAAGCATTGCCGCATTTCTGCCGCAATTGGCTTATGGCGGATCAGACGGCAGGCGGATCATAAGGCGGGCGTGATAGCAGGCTTGCCAGCTTTTCGATGCCAGTGGTGAAGCGGTCTTCGGTGATATGACCAGCCAAGGCAAAGCGCACGGCATGGGGTGCGCGACCATGGATCAGCGCATATTCATCTGCTGACCGGATCAGCACCCCATCCCCTTCGGCCATCCGTGTAAAGGTCGATGCCCGCCACCCCATCGGCAGGCGCAGAAAGGCAAAGCGCAGCCCAGGCTGCCAAGCCAGGTCGAAACGGCCAAGGTGGTTGACGGTGATGCGGATGCGGCGTTCCAGATCCTCGCCCACGCGCCGACGAATATCTTGTGCTGCCCCGCTCTGGAACAGATGCAGGCACAGGTCGCTGACCGGCTTGGGCAAAGCGAAAAAGGCATGTTGTGCGGTCAACCGCCCGGTTTCCCCCATGCCGGTGGGACAGGCGATATAGCCAAAGCGCAGCGCGGCAGAGACGGTCTTGGACAGGCTGCCCACATGCCAGACGCGTTCCGGCGCAAGGGCGCGCAAGGCAGGCCATTCGCTTTCCGACAGGGTGTAGCAATCATCCTCGATTATCTGCAGATCGAAATGCCGCGCGATGGCGGCAATGCGGCTGCGGCGGTCGGGGGTCATGCGCGCGGTGGTGGGATTCTGCGCCTCGGTCGTCAGGCACAGCACCTGCGCGCCGTGGCGGCGGCAGGCAGCCTCCAAGGCTTCGGGGATCAGGCCTTGCTCATCGGTTTCCACCCCCACCACCTCGGCCCGGGCAAGGCGGGCGGCATGGCGAAAGCCGGGATAGGCCAGTTCCTCGGTCAGCACGACAGGCCGGTCCCCACGCAGGCAACACAGAAGGATCAGGCTGATGGCGTTCTGCCCCCCGGCGGTCAGGGCAATGTCTTCTGGCGAAAGCGGGCCAAGCGCGCGGTCTGAAAGCCAATCGCAGATCGCCTCGCGCAGAGGCAGTTCGCCGCGCTGGGTGGGATAGTCGATCCAGTCATCGCCCATTTGCGGGGCAATCGCCTGCATTGCGGCGGTAAAGGCCTGCGCCTGCCCCACATCCGGCAGGCGCGGGGCGCGCAGGTCAATCCGGCCAACCAGTTGATCAGGTTCACGTTCCAGCAAAAGCGGCTGTGTCGGGCCAAGTCGCGGCGCACGGGCGGCGACAAAGGTTCCGCGCCCGACGGTTGCGGCCAACAGCCCCTCTTGAGTGGCCAGTGCATAGGCGCGTGACACGGTGCCGGGCGTTACACCCAGAACCCAGGCCAGATCGCGCACGGTGGGCAGCTGTGCGCCTTCGGGCAATTCGGCAGAGCGGATCGCCTCGCGCAGGGCGCGCGAGAGGGCAAGGTACTTCGGTCCGGGATAGGCCGAAAGATCAGGTTTCCATATTGTGCCGGTCACAATGTTCCTCTGGCGGCTGCTTGCGCCATATTGTATCCATTTACCTACAAGATCAAGATTATTGTATCAATACAAAAAAGGAACCATCCCATGTCTGCCCGCATTCTGCACCGCGCCCTGCCCGCGAACCTGCCGCCGCTGTCGCGCCTGCTGGTCACTCTGGCGCTGACTTTTGCAGCCTGGGAGACACGGGCCCGCGGCCGCCGCGCACTGGCGCGACTGGATGACCACCTGCTGCGCGATATCGGCCTGAATGACGGCCGCGCGACGCGCGAGGTGACGAAACCATTCTGGCAGGACTGAACCCTTTCCTGCCCACGATCCCCTGACTGGCCGGGCTTGCCCGGCCATTTTTTTACCTGCAAACCCGGCGCTATCCACAAAGCAAAAGGCCCGCCGGATGGCGGGCCTTTCGCAATTCGTATGGCTGAGATCAGCGCTTCGAGAACTGGAACGACTTGCGGGCCTTGGCCTTGCCGTACTTTTTCCGTTCCACGACGCGCGAGTCGCGGGTCAGGAAACCGGCGGCCTTCAGCGCGGGGCGCAGCGAGGGTTCGTAGAGTTGCAGCGCCTTGGAGATGCCGTGCTTCACCGCACCGGCCTGACCCGACAGGCCACCACCGGCAACGGTGGCGAACACATCGAACTGGCCTTCGACATTGGCGATCTGGAACGGCTGCTTCAGGATCATCTGCAGCACGGGACGGGCGAAATAGACCGCCATTTCCTTGCCATTGACCACAACCTTGCCCGAACCGGGCTTGACCCAGACGCGGGCGACCGCGTCCTTGCGCTTGCCCGTCGCATAGGAGCGGCCGAGCGAGTCACGCTGCGGGGTCTTGGGCGCGGCTGCCTCGGTGGCGGCGGGCGCGGAGGAACCGGCAACGGCGGATTTCAGATCGTCGAGGGATTTGATGTCAGCCATGATCAGGCGCTCCGCGTGTTCTTCGGGTTCAGAACCTTGAGGTCCAGAACGGTGGGCTGCTGGGCTTCATGCGGATGCTCGGCCCCGGCGTAAACGCGCAGGTTGGTCATCTGCTGACGGCCAAGACGGTTGCGGGTGATCATCCGCTCCACGGCCTTGACGACGACACGCTCGGGGTGGTTGCCCTCAAGCACCTGGCGCGCGGTGCGCTGCTTGATGCCGCCCGGGTGGCCGGTGTGCCAGTAGTAGACCTTGTCATCGCGCTTCTTGCCGGTCATCTGGATTTTGTCGGCGTTGATGACGATGACGTTGTCACCCATGTCCATATGGGGGGTGAAGGTCGGCTTGTTCTTGCCGCGCAGGATGTTTGCGACGATCGTTGCAAGGCGGCCCAGAACGATGCCTTCGGCATCGATCAGGATCCACTTCTTGTCGATATCCGCAGGTGTTGCGGTAAAGGTTTTCATATCGAACCCTGTGAGTTGATGCGGGGGAACACCCCCCGGAAGCTTGGATGCGGGCTTATCGCGTGAAGCGCTGCGCGGGTCAAGGGGAGGTTAGATGATTTAATAAAGCAAAATCAATGCTTTGCAAAAACGGTATTATTATACCCCATCTTTATGGGCCGGCAACACGGCCTAGCGCAGCTTTGGCGGACGATCGGGGTTCATTCCCGGCGCCGAGGGTGCGGGCGGATCTGCGGCTTCTGGACGGGGCAAATCAAAACGATGGGCCACGCGGGCCATGGCGAGGGTTGCCGGATCGGAGGTCTGAAGGAACGCCACGTCGATTTCGCCCGCATCAATGCCCGAGAACGACAGCGCCTCGCCCGCAGCGCGTGCAAGTGCCGCCTCGGCCTCCGGTGCGGCATCGACAAAGGCCAGCATGTGCCCCCGACGCCCGCCGCGATAGGTGACGGCCGCCAGCAGAGCGCAGAGCGCCAGCCCACCTGCGCGCAGCAGTTTCGCCTCTAGCCCCGTGATCAGGCGTGTTGGCAGTCCCTTTGGCGCGTCAAAGCTTTCGGGCAGCGCTTCGACCGCCTCGGGTTCGGCATCCAGCATCCCCGACAGCCAGTCCAGCGCCTCGGGCGGCAGGATCATCTGGGATGGGGCGACGCCCAGATTGACCCCCAGCCCGACCCCCTGCCCCGCCAGAACCTGTGCGATTACCCGTCCCGGCAGCGCGGCGTAGGGCGCAATGCCGCCTGAAAACTCGGCCAGCCGTTCCTCCAGATCGAAGATCAGGACGACTGGCCCGCTGTCCAGCGGAAAGATGCGGGGTTTGATGTCGGCCCCCTGCGCCTCTTCCTCCAACAGAAGAAAGAACTCGCCATCGGCCAGAACCTCATAGAACCGCAGGCGGTCTGCATCGGCGGCACCGTCCTGTTCCATCGCGGCATAGGCTGTGTCGAGCGGGGTCATCGGTCAGTCTCCATCAGGGCGCCTCCATCAGATGGCGGATCGCCGCGCGCAGGTCGGGCAGAAGTTCTGCCGCGAACCACGGATTGCGTTTCAGCCACCCGGTATTGCGCCAGGACGGATGCGGCAAGGGCCAGATGCCACGCGCGGCGTGGCTGCGCCAATCCGTCACCCGTGCGGTGACATCGCCGGGGCCAATATGCCAGCGCTGCGCAGCGCCGCCTACGGCGAGCACCAGGCGGATCGCGGGAAGGGATGCCATCACCCTGCCCCGCCATTCCCGGGCACAAACTGGGGGCGGCGGCAGATCGGCCCCCTTTGCATCATAGCCGGGAAAGCAGAATGCCATGGGCACGATGGCAACCCGGTCCAGATCATAGAATTCAGTCATCGACAGGCCGGTCCAATCGCGCAGACGATCCCCGGACGGATCAGTAAAAGGCCGGCCCGAGGCATGCACCCGCGCGCCGGGAGCCTGACCCGCAATCAACAACCGCGCGGTTGGGGCGAACCACGTCACCGGGCGCGGGGCATGGGCGGTGGCGGTCGCAGCGAAGCGGTCGGCACAAATCCTGCAAGCGCCGATCCGAACGGCAAGGTCCGCTGTCTGTTGGGCCGGGCTGCTTTGGGCAGAGGGGGTGTGCATGAAGCGCTTCTTTGGCGGAAACAGGGAGGATGGCTCAGGACCATGGGCCGTTCATGGCGCGCAGGCAACACCTGCCGCCCTGCTGTCGCAAAGCGGCTTGCATGGGGCCGGGGCCAGGCATAGGCCGCTGATAGCCATCCCTGCTGCGGGTCATGCGCCGATGTATCGTGTCTCACCCTTTGTTCGACGCTTTGCCTGGGCGCTTTTGGGCGGTGCCGCCATAGCGACGGTTTGGGTGAACCTGTCGCCGGGCAGTTATTACGATGCGATGGAATACCGGCTGATTGATCTGGCAAAACCGAACTGGATCGCGGGTGACAGTTTGGTCATTTCACCGATGACCGTGGCGTCAGAATTGTTGATGGCCTTCTTTCTGTTCTTTGTGGGCAAGGAGCTGTGGGAGGCGCTGGTCCTGCAACGCGGCGCCCTGTCCGGACGTAGGGCGTTGCTTCCCGCAGGGGCCGTGCTGGGCGGAAGTCTTGGCGCCATCCTTTTCTGGCTGATCCATTCCGCGCTGTTCGCGGCTGAGGAATGGGTGTCTTGGGGCGCAGGTTGGCCGGTGCCCATCGGATCAGAGATCGTGCTGGGCTATGTCGCCGGGCGGATGGTGTTCGGCGCGGGCCATCCGGCGCTGCATCTGCTGCTGCTGATTTCCATCGCGACGAATATCATCGGAATTCTGCTGCTTGGGCTGGCCTATCCCTATGCCGGGCTGGAATGGCTGTGGCTGTTGTTGCCGTTGGGTGCATCGCTGACGGTCTGGCGGTTCTATGGGCAAAGCCCGCAGGCAGGCGAGTCCGAGCGCGAAAGACGGCGCGGTCTGGCGCTGTGGCCGTATCTGCTGGCGGGCCTGCTGTCCTGGATCGGGGTGGTTGCGGCAGGGCTGCCCGGGGCTTTGGGCCTGTTGCCGATCATCCCGGCCATTCCCCATGCCGATCGCGCCTTTGGCCTGTTCGCCGAGGCCGAAGAATATCTGCATGATCCGCTGAACCGGCTTGCGCATCTACTGGTGAAGCCGCTGTCGGTGATGCTGTTCCTGTTTGGGCTGTCGCGCGGAGGGATTGACCTTGCTGCGCTGGCCCCGACCACCGGTACCGTTTTGGCGGCCTTGTGGATTGGCAAGCCGGTTGGGCTGTTCCTTGGCGCATTGGCCGCCGCGCGGCTGTTCCGTCTGCCGATGCCGGCGGGTATCCGCATTCGCGATCTGCTGCTGGTCGCGGTGATTTCCGGCATGGGCTTTACCGCGCCCTTGCTGGCGTTGGATACCGCCTTGCCCGGCGGCGCGATGACCGAAGCGGCACGCCTTGGCCTTGCGCTGTCATTACTGGCCTGGCCGGCTGCCATCCTTATGTCACGGATCGTTGCGCGGTGAGGCCGGGTTTGGCCGTTATTGATGCATCGTTCAGGAAACAGTGCCACGATTTCTTGAACCATTGTCAGGTGCCCGTCGATTCCGACATAATGTCGCCCAAAACGGGCGCTAGGCGGCAAGGCAAGGCGCATATGTCAGCCCGGAGCACCGCCGTCGCAAGACGGGGGCGACATTCGGGAAACGGTCCGGAAAGACGGGCAATGAGGCAGACGACACGGTCTTTGGCAGGGGAAGGGCAGGAATGATCGAGTTCGACAACGTCTCGAAGTCCTTCTGGACAGGCAAGACGCGTAAGGTGATCCTCGATCAGGCCACGTTCCGCGTGGAACTCGGCAATTCTCTGGGCATTCTGGCCCCGAACGGCACCGGCAAGACCACCATCATCAACATGATGGCCGGGCTGGAACAACCCGACGAAGGCACGATCAAGCGGTCGTCCCGCATCTCTTTTCCGCTGGGGTTCATGGGCGGGGTCGTTAACCGCCACAGTGCGACGGAAAACTCGCGCTACATCGCCCGCCTTTATGGGCTTGACCCTGATTATGTTGAAAGCTTCTGCCGTTGGCTCTGCGGGATCGGCGAGTATTTCGACATGCCGGTCGGCACTTACTCGTCAGGGATGCGGGGGCGGTTCTCCTTTGCCTTGCTCCTTGCACTGGAGTTTGACATCTACCTGATTGATGAAGGTATGCCCGGAACCACGGATGCCGACTTCAACCGCAAGGCAGGATCGATCCTGCGCCAACGTCTGCGCGACGCGACCGTGATCGTGGTGTCGCATCAGGCCTCCACACTTGAAAAATTCTGTCGCTCCGCCGCCGTTCTGATGAACGGTCGGCTGCACATGTTCGACACCCTCGAAGAAGCGAAACGGCTGTATAATTATGAAACTCAAGGTTAAGCGGTACAATACACGCCGTCCCGAGCCGCTGCCGGATCCGGTCGCGGCCCAACCGGTGCCATCGCGGCCCATGCAGCGGCCGATGCCTACCCCGGTTACGCCGATGGGCGATTTCCGGCAGGTGGAGTCTGACCGCCCGGCCCAAGCCCCATCCTCGATGGGGGCCGATGAAGCGCTGTTTGCGCAAGCCGAGGATGGTTTTGGCGCGATCCCCTTTCCGACCGCCGCAGTCTCCACGCAAGGGGCGGCGAATGCCGTTTCCTCGCCGTCTGAGGCGGCGTCGGCCACCGATCTGGACGCCATTCGTCGCGAAGGGCTGACGGGCCGCCAGTTGCGCCTTGCCCGCCGCATGGCCCAGAAATACGGCCTGCCCGCCACATCGGATTTTGACGCCGTGCGCCTGTTGCGCCAGGCCGGGCTGGACCCGTTCCGCGCCAACCCTGTGGTCGAGATCGTCGCCGAGGACGCAGAAGGTGATGCGGGCCAGCCGCCGCAGCGGGCGGGGTCCATGATGCCTGTCCCCGCGGGTGCGCGCCTGCCGCAGACGATCAAGCCCGTGAAGATGCCCGCGCAGGGCGAAGAGGTGAACCACGCGGCTGAAATCCTGAAGATGCAGCAGGATCTGGCCCGCCGCCGCCGCCGCCGGTCGATGCTGATGATGGCGCGGCTGTTCTTCTTCGTGATCCTGCCAACCTTTCTGGCGGGCTTCTATTACTATCGCATTGCCACGCCGCTTTACGCCACAAAGACGGAATTCGTGATCCAGCAGGCCATGCCGCAACAGGCTTCCGGCAGTTCGCTTGGCGGGCTGGCCAGCACGCCAATGGCCAATATGCAGGACTCGATCACGGTGCAGGGTTATCTGCAATCGCGTGATGCCATGCTGCGCCTGGATCAGGATATCGGGTTCCGCAACGTCTTTGCTGCCCCCGACATCGACCCGATTCAGCGTCTGGCCCCCGACGCCACGAATGAGGCCGCCTACAAGATCTATCAGCGCAATGTCCGCGTGTCCTATGACCCGACGGAGGGCATCATCCGGATGGAGGTGATCGCCCCCGATCCCGAGGTTTCGGTCCGCTTTGCCGATGCGCTGATCGGCTATGCCGAAGAGCAGGTCGATCAATTGACCCAGCGCCTGCGCGAAGACGCAATGAAGGGCGCCCGCGAAAGCTATACCGAGGCCGAAACCGCCCTGCTGGAGGCGCGCCAGCGCGCCGTCACCTTGCAGGAAACCTTCAAGGTGTTGTCGTCCGAAGTGGAGGTCAGCCTGATTACCGGCCAGATCGGCCAGTTGGAAGGGCAGTTGACCGCAGACCGCCTGTCGCTGGCGCAGATGGAGTCGAACGCCACGCCGAACCAAGCACGGATGGAGCCGCTGAAACGCCGTATCGCTACGCTGGAAAGCGAGATCGCGCTGCTACGGTCAAAGCTGGTAGAAGAAGATAGTTCCGGCCAATCGCTGGCCCGGGTGCAATCCGAATTGGCCATCGCGCAGGCGGATGCCGATACCCGGCAGATGATGCTGTCGCAATCGCTGCAATCCATGGAAACGGCGCGGATCGAGGCCAATCGTCAAGCGCGCTATATCTCACTCTCGGTCGCCCCCGTGGCCCCGGACGAGGCGACCTATCCCCGCGCATTCGAGAATACGATGGTGGCGATGATGATCTTCGCCGGTATATACCTCATTCTGTCGATGACCGCGGCAATCCTGCGCGAACAGGTCTCGGCCTGAGGAACAAGATGAGAGAAGTCGAAATCGGCGGGCTGTCCGTCAGCAATGACAGCCCGCTTCTGGTAATCGCTGGCCCTTGCCAGCTGGAAAGCCTGGATCACGCCCAGATGATCGCGGGCAAGATGGCCGAGGCCTGTGCCAAGGCCGGCGCGCAATACGTGTTCAAGGCCAGCTATGACAAGGCGAACCGCACCTCGCTCAAAGGGCGTCGCGGCTTGGGGATTGATGCGGGGCTGAAGGTGCTTGAAGCCGTGCGCGCCATGGGCATGCCGGTACTGACCGACATCCATGATGCCGAACAGGCACGGCTTGCCGCGCAAGTGGTGGACGTGATCCAGATCCCCGCCTTCCTGTGCCGCCAGACCGATCTGCTGATCGCGGCAGGCGAAACCGGCGCGGTGGTCAACATCAAGAAAGGCCAGTTTCTGGCCCCTTGGGACATGGCCAATGTCGCGGAAAAGGTCGCCTCTACGGGCAACCACAAGATTCTGCTGACCGAACGGGGGGCCAGCTTCGGCTATAACACGCTGGTCGCGGACATGCGGTCACTTCCCACCATGGCACGGACCGGCTGGCCCGTGATCATGGATGCCACCCATTCGGTGCAACAGCCGGGCGGTCAGGGCAATTCGTCAGGCGGGCAGCGCGAATTCGCCCCGGTCATGGCCCGCTGCGCGGTGGCCATCGGCATCGCCGGCGTGTTCATCGAAACGCATGAAGCGCCCGACACCGCCCCGTCCGACGGGCCCAACATGATCCCGCTCGATCAGATGCCTGCGCTGATCGACAGCCTCATGGCATTTGACCGGCTGGCCAAGGCCAATCCCCTTCGCGTCTGAAGCGACGCGGTCAAGCCGAGTGATCGCCGAGGGGACGCAGAGCCCCCTCTGACTTTTCGCAGAAAAATCGTTTCAGGCTGGGTGATCCGCGCCATCCGCAGCAGCGGTGGGATGCATCACGGGCGCCCAGCCTGCGCGCATCACTGCCACCAACGGCGCGGGCGTCAGCACTGTTACATGGCCCTCGGGCAGCGGGCTTGCCGCGCCATATCCATCCGGCTGCCAGCGAAGCGCCTGCGCCGCCAGCACCAGATGCGGCGCATCACTGATCAGCACCATCGTGCCATCAGGCAAGTCGCGCGCCTGCGCCACATGGTGCCGTTGCCCCCGGCCATCCAGCCGCGCGGTGTGAAGGCTGCGGTCAATCTCGGCGGCCTTCATCGGCCCGAAAACGCCCGCCCAGGCTGTTTGAAAGGCTTGCCAGACAGGACGGCGGCATTCGGCACACGGTCGATGCCCGGCAGCACAAGCCACGGCCTCATCCAGAAAGAAGAGTTCCGTATACTTGCCAGGCGCCATCAGGCTGCGCCTGCGCCCATTGAAGGACAGCGCACAGGTGATCCAGTTGCGATGCCGCCACCGTGCCGCGGCAAGACGCCCCTCCGCATCATGCAGACAGCCGCGATTGCCCATGAACAGACCCCGCGCCGGATCGGCCACGATCTCACCCGTCGGCCAGACTCGATTCTGTCGCACCATCAGGCCACCTGCCCCGCCACCCAGCCAGACGACCAGGCCCATTGAAAATTGTAACCGCCCAGCCAGCCGGTCACGTCCACGACCTCGCCTACAAAATACAGCCCCGGCACCGACTTCGCCGCCATCGTCCGCGCGTCCAGTGCGTCGGTATCGACGCCGCCCAAGGTGACCTCGGCCGTGCGATAGCCTTCGGATCCGACCGGCCGCAATTGCCAGCCGGTAATCTGCCCCGCCACCTGTTCCAACGCGGCGCGGGGCATTTCCGCCAGCGGGCCGCCTGCCCCGGCCTGTGCCTCGATCAGGCGGGCAAGCTTCTCCGGCACCAGCTTTCCCAATGCCGTGCGCAAGGCAGCACGCCCCGCCGCCTGTTTTTCTGCCTTCAGGAACGCCGCCACATCCTGCCCCGGCGCCAGGTTCAGGCTGATCGCTTCTCCTTCGCGCCAATAGGATGAAATCTGCAGGATCGCCGGCCCTGACAGGCCGCGATGGGTGAACAGCACCGCTTCATCAAAACCGGTTTTTCCATGGCTGACCCGGCCCTGCAGTGCCACCCCGGCCAGCGGGCGCATCCAATCCAATTCCTGTTCGGCAAAGGTCAGCGGCACAAGCGCAGGGCGCGTGTCCACAAGCGGCAGGCCAAAGGATTCGGCGATGCGATAACCATGGCCGGTAGCCCCCATTTTCGGGATCGATTTGCCGCCCGTCGCCACGATGACCGAGTCCGCGCGCACCGGGCCACGGGCCGTTTCCACCTCAAACCCGCCTGCCACTTGCCGCACCGCACCAAGGCTGGTCTCCAGCCAAAGCTCTACCCCGGCCGCCGCCATGTCGCGCAGAAGCATGGACACGATCTGCATGGCCGATCCGTCGCAAAAGAGCTGCCCGAGGGTCTTTTCGTGCCAGGCGATCCCCGCCGCATTGACCCGTGCGATGAAATCCTGCGCCGTATAGCGCCGCAAGGGCGACAGGGCAAAGCGCGGGTTCTTCCCAAGGAACCGCTCCACCCCCATCCCCGTGTTGGTGAAGTTGCAGCGCCCCCCGCCCGAAATGCGGATCTTCTCACCCGCCGCCTTGGCGTGATCCACAACCAGAACGCGGCGGCCCCTGCGACCCGCCTCGATAGCCGCGAACATCCCTGCCGCGCCCGCCCCCAGAACCATGACATCCGTCTTGTGCATGGCTTTCCCTAACCGCTTGGAACGGGCGGCACAATCATGCTGAAATTCCGCTCACACCCTCTTGCACCCCCCCCCGGCCTTCGCTAAACACCGCCGCACGGTTGGGGCGTCGCCAAGTGGTAAGGCATCGGTTTTTGGTACCGACATACCTAGGTTCGAATCCTAGCGCCCCAGCCAGCCACTTGTCATAAGCGTGGCATCCAAACATCCGAATTCATTTGTCTGAAAGACATTCTCGGCGCGTGCCGCGGAAAGGATTTTCGTTGTCTGTCATAGGGGCCAAGCGTGCGAGAGGCGCGGCGCGCGATTGGATGGATGGCAGATCACGCGCAGATCACGCCGCAAACCGTTTGCCCGTTTCGCAGATTGCCGCCGAAGGCCATTCCTCTTTACCTGAGGATGGCCCTTATCCGGTCGGTCAGGCGAGACGGAAAGGTGCGGGACGCGCTTTTAGAAGGCATCCGCACAAGTGCGGCCAAAACGCGTTACCGAAACTTGCTCTGTTTCAGTGGGCCATAGCCCCCGATGCGCCCCGACGGCGGCGCAGGGCGGCCAGGGTCGCGAAGGCGCCGATCAGCAGCAGGCCGCCTGCCGGAAGTGGAACAACCGCTGCATCATAGCGAACAGTCAAACCCTCAATCCGGACCTGATCCGAATTCCCCCGAACACCGACCCCAAAGACTAGGCCCGCAGGAATGGGGTCGGCAAAGGTATAGACCCGCTGCCCATTGGTCGGCGTGAGGAAGGCCAACTGAAACCCAAGCGGCTCTCCAAGGAAGAAGTCGAAGACATCATTGGTGTCATTATTGAAGAACCTGATGCTCTCTAACGATACACCGGCGGAGAATGAGAACTTCAAAAGCTCATTGTCGACGTTGGAAGCGGAACCACCGTCGAGCAGCGGGCTGGAGCAACCACCGGACGCGCCAACAAGCAAGGTGCCGCAAACGCCGAGGCCATTCGTGCCCCGGTTTATCTGGACGTTCGCGTTGATCGTTTCGGGGGCCGTGTAGCGATAGCCGCTGACTGTCAGGCCGACACCGCTTTGCGAAAACGACAGCGAGTCGGCTGTCACGTTCGGGCCGGTGAAATCGTAGGAAAAAGTGATCGGTGCGGCAGATGCAGCGGCAGAGAAAAGCGCCAAAGGACCAGAGACAAGCAGCACCTGAATTAGTTTGCCAAGCATCGTATCCATCCCCCATCAGATTGCGGCAGCAGCTTTCCCGGTAGTCTACACCCGTAGCGCCGCAGAAAAGACATAGGAATTTTTGCAAGTGTCGCTTTGCAACCCTCGGTTCGCTGTGGCGCGTTACGAAACTCCGCCCTCGCCCATTGCGTGCAACCCATCGCAAGATGGGTGTAACCTTTCACACCCGCCGCCCTCCAATCCGCGCGAATCGCCTTTGCCACAAAGGCATTTACGACCCTGATTCAGCCTGGAGTGAGGCTTTTGGCCAGAACACCGGACGGACCCGAGGGAGTGTCGCCCCAGCTTTTCGAAGGCTCAGGATGCTGCAGGTACTTGGGTGGTGCTTCGTACCAAACGCAGGATCGGTCTTTCCCAGATCACATAGTAGACCACACCAGCCAGCAGACAGGTCACGACAGATGCAGCCAATGCGGTAATCCAATCCGCGTTGATCAGGGCAAAAAGTCGCGACGTCAGGGACAGTAGCGGATTGTGGATCAGGTAGATCGCATAGGACGCCGCACCGCCAAAGACCATCCACCGCGGCACCGAAAATGCGCCTGACCTTTCGGTTCGGCAGAGCCAAGGGATAAAAGCGGCAATCGCAAAACCAATCAGCCAGCTTCCTTCCCGCTGCCCGCCTGCCAAGCAGAACAGAAGGATAAGCAAGAATGAACTGCCCAGTGAAATCGCTAACGACACCGCCCTACCAGAAAGGAATAGCCATGCGGCTGCCACTCCAGCGATAAATTCGATATTGATCGGGGCCAAGGCCAGCCGGAGCAGTGGGACATCGGGCAAACCAGCTATCGCACAGGCAAATATGGCAACGCCCCAGGCTGCCAGTCCCAATTCCACCGATCCCACCAAGAAGAACAACGCCGCGTAGATCATGTAGAAGACGAGCTCGTGCTGTAGGGTCCAGGCAACTGCCAGAACAGGAGGCAAGGACGTTGGAAACAATGTCCAACTGGAAAGCCAGCCCCATTCCCTCGAACTGTCGCTCAGTGTGGGCATAAGCGTGTATGCGAGGGCTAGCCCGACTGCGATTGGCCAGTAGGGCAAGAAAATCCGTTTCAACCGTTCAAACGCAAAGCGCCCAGCAGGGCGCGGGGCCACGCTCATCGTGTAATGAATGATGAAGCCAGAAAGCACGAAGAAAAAGTCGACGCCCAGATACCCATAGGCCAACACGGTCTGCACCCATTGGGGCGGCGCAGCAACGAGTGCTGTCACGCTGATCACGGCATGGTGCAGGACCACCGCAAAGGCAGCAATGAAACGCCCAGCCTGAAGTGAGTTGATCACTTAGTGTCCCCTTGTCCAGAAAGGGTCGGACGGATGATCTTGCGCTAAGCCCGTGCGCTCGACAGTAACAAAGGTGAATGACAAGTCGAGTCGCGTCCTAACCCTGACTATTGCTATGCATCGCCCCGCATCCAGCCCGGGATAGTTTGTCGGAATTGTCGAAGAAACCACTGCCGACCCGTTCAGTTGCCCCGGCGAACCTTCGGGGCAGACGCAAAAGCGTGAACAAACCCCCGGTTTTGGCGTGAATTGTCAAATTCTGCGCGCAGTTAGCCATATGCCCGCCACAGTTCAGGGCTTGAACTGGGGCGTTAACAAGCATTTACCAATACGGGATCGTCCCGTTTTGGGGATGACTGTCACGGAAGTGAACATGCAGACGATGGCACTCACAGCGACCGGAGTGGTTCGGACCAACTCGCTGGATTTCGTTGAACAGGTCTTCGCGCTTTACGACGCGCATGTCCCACTGGTCATGCTGTCGGATGAGGCGCAGGCGGGAAACTTGCCGGGCATCACGGTCGACCGCTGCATTGTGCCGGTCGAACGGACAGGCTGGTTCACCGCACGGCATCCCATTGTTGACACCGATCAGATTGCCCAGATCAGCTATACGTCGGGCACCGAGGGGCAGCCCAAGGGCATCGTGCTGACGCATGCGAACCTTGCCGATGCGACCCGGCGGATCATCGACGCGATGCAGATGACCGACGAGATCCGCGAATATGTTGGTGTTCCGGCCACTTACAGCTTTGGCCTCGCCCGCTATCGCGCCATCAGCGCGGTGGGCGGTCAGGCCTATATGCCGCCGCGCGGCTTTGATCCGGCCGAACTGGCCCGGATGCTGGCGGCGGGTCAGGTCAATGCGCTGTCTGCTGTGCCCACCCTCCTGCGTATCCTGCTGGCTTCACCCGAGTTGATGGGCGATGCGGGCAGCCAGTTGCGCTGGATGGAAATCGGGTCACAGCAAATGACCGCCGATGAGAAGCGGGCCATCCGGGCCATGTTCCCCAAGGCGCGGATTGTACAGCATTACGGTCTGACCGAAGCCTCGCGCAGCACCTTTCTTGCGCTATCAGACGTTTCGGATGACCAGCTCGACTCGGTCGGTCGCCCCATCGGGAACACCGAAGTGGCCGTCGACAATGAAGGGCGCATTCGCATTCGCGGCCCCCATGTTGCCCAATCGCGGATTGATGCCGAAGGCCTGCACACCCTACTTAATGCCGAGGGTTGGCTTCAGACTAACGACCTTGGGCATCTGTCTGACGGCTATCTTTATTTCGATGGCCGCGCGGATGACCTGATCAACTGCGGTGGTGTGAAGATCGTTCCGGATCAGTTGGAGGCCGTGCTGCGCGCGCGCCTTGCACCGGGCGCGCAGATCTGCGTGGCCCGGATACCCGATGCAGACCGGGGCGATGGCGTTCTGGTCGCGATCGAAGGCGATGCCAAGGACACCGATCACGTGCGGCGTCTGGCCGACAGCGCCTTGCGTGACATGGGCGTTGCGGCGGGTGGCGCATTGCAGGTGATGGCAGTGGACGCTATCCCGCGCACCGGAACGGGCAAGGCGCAGCGGCGCGTGCTCGCCGATCGTTTCACGGCGGAAAAAGACAAGTCCGCCCAGACGCGCGCCAAGACTGGGGCCATCACCGATGTGCGATCCCTGTTCGAACATGAATTTCCTGGGCAAAGCATCGGTGACACGGACACGTTTGAAACCCTCGGCGGCGACTCGCTGCATTACATCAAGTTTTCGATGGCTTTCGAAAAGCGCTTCGGCGCATTGCCGGAAAAATGGGAAACGCTGACCACTGCCGACCTGCAGAACCGTGTTTCCGGATCGGCGAAGTCTTCATGGCTGCCGCTGGAAACCGTGACCTTGACGCGGTCCTTTTTCATTCTGTGTATCCTTGGGCTGCATAGCAATGCGTTCATCTACAGTTCAAACTGGGGCGCCGCCTATTTCCTGATCATGTTGGCGGGCTATTCGGTTGCGCGGTTTCAACTGCCCGAAATCATCCGGACTGGCAGCGTGCGCACCTTGCTAGGGACGGTGCGGTCCGTGGCCATTCCCACCATTCTGGTCATTGCCGTGCTGGAGATCGTCACGCAGCCCTTTGACCCGCTTCAGCTGCTGCTGATTTCCAACTTTGTAGACCCGAAAAATATGGAAGGTTTCCTTTTCTATTTCGCGGAGTTCTACATCCAGTTGCTCTTGCTGACCGCGTTGCTGTTTTCAGTTCCACGCGTGCGCGCGTCATTCCGCGACCGTCCGATGGTCAGCGCGCTTGTCTTGCTGATTTCGGTCGTGGCGCTTGATCGCAGCATCGAATCCTTCTGGAACACCGACTACAACTATCACCGCACGCCGTGGCATTACGCCTGGGCCTTCGTGATCGGCATGGTGATGGCCAATGCCAAGGACCTTCCGTCGCGCCTGCTGGCGCTGACGGTCGCGCTGATCGCCGTGCTGATCGAATGGCAGCTCACCTCGGCGGCATTCTACGTAGGCGGGGGCTGTGTGCTGGTGATCTTTGTGCGGTCCATCCGCGTGCCCGCGCAAGCAAAGATGCTGATCGCGAATATCGCGGCGGCGTCGATGTTCATCTATCTTGGTCACGAGGTGATCATCGAATTGATCATCAAGATTTTCGGCGAAAACAGGCCGTGGCTGGCGCTGACCGTGTCTATCGTCGCCGGCATCATGGGCATGCAGATCTATTCCTATCTGGAGCGGCGCTTCTTCGAAGTCAGGAAAGTCTGGAAGGAACAAACCTAGGGGATCGCCTGATCACGCGATCCCCGCGCTGCCGAAATAGAGACGGCCAAGACAGCCGCCATTCTGCGTGATCTAGACGGTGTCGCTGTCGAGATAGCTTAGATACCAACGCCGCGCATCGGCGGCCGGGGCCGCCACCGCGGTCAGGGGGCGTGCGCCGAACCAGATATCGATCGGTCGCAGACGTTCGGGCAGCGGCACAAAGCCCGCCTTGCGCAGGGTGCGGTAGTTCGGTGACCACGGGTAGGACCAGGCCAGAACAAGCTCTGTCCCCCGATCCCGCAGCCGCCCCAGTTCCGAGGCCAAAAGCCCATCCAGATCGCGCTGTCCCATCGCCTCGAGCAGGTAGCCGATGCGCCCGCCATGCTTTGTCGCCTCGGTCGTGGCGACAAAGGCGCCGCGATCCACTTCTGACGCAACAACCCGATAGCCCCCAGCCGCGGGCCCGGTGAAAAGGCGTTGGTTTAGAAACGCGCGGTCCCGGCTGACCGCGCAACCCGTTTCGGGTGCAAGGCCGGACCAGAGCGCATCAGCCCAATCACCAAAACCAGTGATCGGCGTCAGGTGCTGATCCGCCGTGAAGGAAAGCGGAAAGTCAAAAGGCAGGCGAAACTTGCGCAGCAGAAATCCAGCCCGAAGTGGCTTGATTAGAAACGGCACCTGCCCAAGGGGCGCCCAGCCCATCTTGCCGAACCATGCCGGGGCCGCGTTGCTGTTGGGAAACCCCCAAACCAGATCAGCCCCCTCATCCCGGGCGAACCGGTCATAGGCTTGCGCCAGACGGGTGAACACGCCCTGCCCCCGCGCCTGTTCCAGCACAAAGGAATCCACGGCTTGCATCGCTGTGGCCGGATGCCCCGACAGGTTCAGCCGCGACCGGATATAGGCGGAAAGACCGACCACCTCGCCATTCCGGCGCGCCACGGCAAAAGGCCGGGGATTGGCCTGAAAGGCCCAGTCAATCGCGGCCCGCCCCGCCTTGCCCCGATCCATGCCAGAGGCGGCATAGGCCGCGAGGATATCCTCGCCCAGCCCTTCTATGGAAATCGCAATGTCTGTCATCTGATGTCTTCCATAGCGCAGGACATCATGCCGAACCGGCTGCGAAGATCCCGAAAATGCGCAAGAATATCCGACAGACCCTGCAAATTGGCCTCGATCTCGCGGCCAAAGTTATGCGGGTGCCACCACAAATGATACCCCTTGCCCTGCCTTGCCGCCGCCGTCATGCCCCGCTTGATCGTGGTGATGTGAAGCGGGTGCAAGGGTGCCAGCTTGCCCGCGCAGGGGCGCAGGAACCGGCTGGCAGGCACATCGACAAGGCCTTTCCGTACCGCCGGATCAAAGACTTGCGATCCAAGCGCGCCGGAATAGGCATCCAGCAATCGCAACGCCCGTCTGGGCCGCGTTTGCCCCGCGCCGGGCAAGGCGCGATAGGCCCAACCCGGTGCATTGCCCCGAAAATGCGTCAGGCCAAGCGCCTTGCACACCGCCAGGCTTTCATCGGAATACTGATTGCGCGGAAAGACGATGGATTTTAGCGTCACGCCCCGCCGCCGCGCCAGCGTGAAAGCTGCGGTCAGGTCAGCGAGCAGGGCATCGGCCGTTTGCCCGTCTTCAAGGCAATAGTAATGCGACAGCGTATGCGTCCCGATCTCTTGCCCCGGTGTCTGGCTGATCCGGTCAACGAGCGAGGCGGCAAAGGAATAGGGATCACGCCGTTCGTCCGGGCCCACCTCATCAAGATAGGCATA
Organism: Fuscovulum sp.; assembly: GCA_035192965.1. Lineage (NCBI taxonomy): Bacteria > Pseudomonadati > Pseudomonadota > Alphaproteobacteria > Rhodobacterales > Paracoccaceae > Fuscovulum > Fuscovulum sp. The sequence continues at coordinate 2,634,449 of CP136571.1, forward strand.
GTTTGACAGGCGCGGGTCGCGATAGGCCGGGCGTTCGTCGGGCAGGCTGGCCAGCAATTCTTCTTTCGTTTCGCAGAACAAAAAGCCCACGGTGGCCCATGTTGCGCGGATGCCGCCCGCAGCGAACAAGTCCAGCATCCGAGGAATCGCCTCGCGTGCACCCAGAATGTTCTGGCCATAGCTCTGGCGATCCTCGGTGTCACGCACGCCCCAGAGAAGCTCGAAATCCAGGGAAATGACCAGTCTGCCGACCATGCAACGAAACCCGATGTTTGCTTTTGTTAACGCGCGCACCCTGCCTTTCCCCCGCCCCCACGTCCAGTGCCGAGATGGATGCGCACCAACCTTCGCCTCGGCAAGGTGCCGTTGATCCGTCCGATAAGACTCTAGGCGCGGGGGTGGCTTTCAGGGGCAGAGGTCCACCCAGAACCGGGTGGCGGCCTCAGTGCTGCTGAAATCGATCACGCCACCAAGGGTTTCCACAAGATGTTTGGCGATAGACAGGCCAAGGCCGCTGCCTTGCTTGCGGCGGACATCGGTGGATTCCCCCTGCACAAAGGGTTGAAACAGAAAGGGGCGCATGGCCTCGGGGATGGGGCGGCCCTGATTTGTGACCGTAATCCGCAGCTTACCGTTCACGGGCCCCGCCTCGATCTGAACCAAACCGTCAGGGTCTGAATACTTGATCGCATTGGAAATCAGGATGCGCAGAACACGGCCCAGCTTTTCAGGGTCCGTCGCGATGGACAGCGCGCCGGTGCCAAGATCGGCCTGCAACCGGATCGAGGCCGCCGCCGCCTTGGCCTGAACCGCCGTCAGCACCGTATGCAGGATGTCCTTGGCGTCCACCTGTTGCACGGCGAGGGTATCCGTCCCGGCGCGCATGGAGTCCATTTCCAGAATGTCATCCAGCAGCGATTTCAGCCGCGCCGCGTTCTTTGACGCAACGGCAATCAGCTGCTGGTCCCGCTCGGCCATTCCGGCCCGCGAAAACTGCTCCAACAACGCCAAGGCACCCATGATCCCCGTCAGCGGTGTGCGCAATTCGTGGTTCACCGTGGTGATGAATTCGCTTTTCAGATGGTCGAGCCTGCGGGCCGCCGTCACATCCACGATCTGCGAGATATACATCATCGGCCGGTCATCCGGATCGCGCACCACCGTCAGGCTGAGCAGTCCGGTCAGAATGGACCCATCGGCGTGGATATACCGCTTTTCCAGCGTGACGCTTTTTTGATGTGTGGCGACCATGTTCCGCGCCATCCGGATCGTGGCGTCGCGGTCATCCGCATGGGTCACCCGCTTGAAGCCCGCCTCCATCAGTTCCTGCTTGGAATAGCCCAGAAAGTTGCAAAGCGCCGGGTTCACATCGATCCAGCTGCCATCGATCCGGGTCAGCGCCATCCCGATGGGCGAGTGCTCCATCGAGGCACGGAATTGCCGTTCGCTGGTTTGCAGGGCGACGAATGCATCTTCCGACCGGGCAAGATCATCCAGAAGACGGGGCATAGCTGCCGGGTCCATGCTCAAGTCGTCGGCCATTCGGGGGATTGCCTTATGCGTTTTTTATCAATTGGTCAGATAGTTAGCGCAGCAAGGCGAAGTTAACAGGTCTGAACTCGCCTTTCGCGGGAACTGTCACATCAAAACCGCAGCGTCTGGATTCGGCCCCTCGCCGGGATTTAGATTCGCGTCGATGGCCACAGCAAACACTGCCCAAGACGCGCACAGTTGCCCCCTCTGCCCCGCGTTGCCCCCGGGCGGTCGGCCTGATAGCTTTTTCCTACGGATATGTTTTCATTTTTGAAACGGGGACGGCGATGGGTATCGAAAGCCTTTTGGTGATGTTGTTTGTAGGTGCTGTTGCGGGTTGGCTTGCGGGCAAGCTGGTCGCGGGCGGAGGTTACGGCCTGCTCGGCAATATCGTGATCGGCATTCTGGGGGCCGTGGTGGCCAGCTTCGTGCTGCCGCAGATCGGCTTTGGCCTTGGCGGCGGCGTGTTCCCCGCCATCATCCATTCCACCATCGGGGCGGTGATCCTGCTTTTCGTGATCCGGCTGATCAAGCGGGCGTAAGCCGCGCCTGCCCAAAGCGCTGAATGGGAAACGGCCCCCGCCTCGCAGCGGGGGCCGTTTTCTTTTCCGGGTTGACGTTCGGTCAGATCAGCTGCACCCGCTCGTGCCGCCGCAGGTGTTGCACTTCATGCAGGTGCCGTTGCGCACCAGCGTGTAGTTGCCGCACTCGCCGCAGGGATCGCCTTCATAGCCCTGCATCTTGGCCTTGGTCCGGGCGTCCATGCTGACCGTGCCGGTGGAAATTGCCGTGGCAGACATGGTCAGCGTTGTTTCCGGCACCAGCGTGTTCAGCGCGGCGACCGGGTCGGTGCCGGTGGCGAAAGCAGTCGCCCCCATCCCGCCCTGGAACACCACAAGCTCTTGCGGCAGGCGCTTGCGCAGATAGCCGGTCGAAGAGATGGAGCGCAGCAGTTCCACCGATTTCGACGCGGCCGACTCGCTCACTTCGCCGAAGTTGCGCTTGCCCTCATCCTCGCCCCGGCCAAGGTCATCAAAGGCATGGCCTTGCGGTTTGACATGGGCCAGATCGGTGCGGTCCAGATAGCTCACCGCCAGTTCGCGGAAGATGTAGTCAAGGATCGACGTCGCGTTCTTGATCGAGTCGTTGCCCTGCACCATGCCCGCCGGTTCAAAACGGGTAAAGGTGAAGGCCTCAACAAACTCTTCCAGTGGAACGCCGTATTGCAGACCCACCGACACCGCGATGGCGAAGTTGTTCATCATTGCCCGGAAGCCAGCGCCTTCCTTGTGCATGTCGATGAAGATCTCGCCAAGACGCCCGTCGCCGTATTCGCCAGTCCGCAGATAGACCTTGTGACCGCCGACGATGGCCTTCTGGGTATAGCCCTTGCGGCGTTCCGGCAGCTTTTCGCGGTTGGTGCGGATCACTTCCTTGTAGATGATCCGCTCCACGATCTTTTCAGCCAGCACGGCGGCCTTTTCCTGTGCCGAACCCGAGGCGAGGATTTCCTCGGCCTCTTCGTCATCCTCGACCAGCGCGGATGCCAGCGGCTGCGACAGTTTCGATCCATCGCGATAGAGCGCGTTCGCCTTGATCCCCAGCGACCAGGACAGTTCATAGGCCGCCAGCGTTTCTTCGATCGAAGCCGAGTTCGGCATGTTGATCGTCTTGGAAATCGCGCCCGAGATGAAGGACTGCGCCGCCGCCATCATGTGGATATGCGATTCCACCGACAGGTACCGCTTGCCCGTCTTGCCGCAGGGGTTGGCGCAATCGAAGACCGAATAGTGTTCGGGCTTCAGGAAAGGCGCGTTCTCCAGCGTCATCGTTCCGCAGACATGATCATTCGCGGCGTCGATCTGGGCCTTGGTGAAGCCGAGGTGACGCAGCAGATCAAAGGTCGGATCGGCCAGCTTTTCTACCGGGATGCCCAGCGTGCCCTTGCAGAACTCTTCCCCCAGCGTCCACTGGTTGAACACGAAGCGGATGTCGAAAGCCGAAGGCAGCGCTGCGTCGATCTTTTCCAGCTCGCGCGGGCCGAACCCATGCCCGATCAGCGCGGTGTGGTTGATGCCGGGGCAGTTGCCAAGCGACCCGTGACCCACTGCATGGGCCACAATCTCGGCCACCTGCGACGACGGATAGCCCAGCATCTCCAGCGCGGCGGGAACCGACTGGTTGATGATCTTGAAATAGCCACCACCGGCCAGCTTCTTGAACTTCACCAGCGCGAAGTCCGGCTCGATCCCGGTCGTGTCGCAATCCATCACCAGGCCGATGGTGCCCGTGGGGGCGATCACCGTGGTCTGGGCGTTGCGATAGCCATGCGCCTCACCCAGCGCCAGCGCCTCATCCCAAGCGGATTTCGCAAGGGCGACAAGGGTTTGGTCGGGGCAGTTCGCGCTGTCCAGCGCTACCGGATTGACGTTCACCGCCTCATATCCCGTGGTCGCGCCATGGGCGGCGAGGCGGTGATTGCGGATCACGCGCAGCATGTGGTCGGCGTTGCGCTTGTAGCCGGGGAAAGCCCCCAGTTCAGCCGCCATCTCGGCCGAGGTGGCATAGGAAATCCCGGTCATCAGCGCGGTCAGCGCCCCGCACAGGGCGCGGCCCTTCACCGAGTCATAGCCCAGACCCATGTTCATCAGCAGACCGCCGATATTGGCATAACCAAGGCCGAGCGTGCGGAAGTCATAGGACCGCTGCGCAATTTCCTTTGACGGGAACTGCGCCATCATCACCGACACTTCCAGCGTCACCGTCCACAGGCGTGTGGCGTGCATATAGGCTGCGCTGTCGAACTGGCCGTCCTTGTAGAAGGTCAGCAGGTTCATCGAAGCCAGGTTACAGGCCGTGTCATCCAGGAACATGTATTCCGAGCAGGGGTTCGATCCCCGGATCGGCCCATCTTCCGGGCAGGTGTGCCAGGCGTTGACGGTGTCATGGAACTGGATGCCGGGGTCGGCGCAGGCCCATGCTGCGTGACCGACCTGATCCCACAGATCGCGCGCCTTGATCGTCTTGGCCGTCTTGCCATCGGTGCGGCGGATCAGCGCCCAATCGGCATCATCCTTGACCGCTTTCAGGAAGGCATCCGTCACGCGGACCGAGTTGTTGGAATTCTGGCCCGACACGGTGATGTAGGCTTCCGAGTCCCAATCGGTGTCATAGGTCGGGAATTCGATCGAGGTGAAGCCCTGACGCGCATATTGCAGGATGCGGTTGGTATAGGTGTCGGGGATCATCGCCTTTTTAGCCGATTTGATCGCCGCCTTCAGCGCCGGGTTCTTGGCCGGATCGACCGAATCTTCGGCCGAGCCATCCCACTGGCGGATCGCGGTGAAGATCTCGTTCAGTTTCACTTCATGCGCCTTGGAGCCTGCCACCAGCGAGGCGACCTTCTGCTCTTCGATCACTTTCCAGTTGATAAACTGCTCGATATCGGGGTGATCCATGTCACAGATCACCATCTTGGCCGCGCGGCGCGTGGTACCGCCCGATTTGATGGCGCCCGCCGCGCGGTCACCGATCTTGAGGAACCCCATCAGGCCGCTGGACTTGCCGCCGCCCGACAGTTTTTCGCCTTCGCCGCGCAGGGACGAGAAGTTGGTGCCGGTGCCGGAGCCGTATTTGAACAGGCGCGCTTCCCGCACCCACAGGTCCATGATCCCGCCGTCGTTCACCAGATCATCGGAAACCGACTGGATGAAGCAGGCATGGGGCTGGGGGTGTTCATAGGCGCTGTCCGATTTCGTCAGCTTCCCGGTCTGGTAGTCTACATAGAAATGCCCCTGCGCCGGACCATCGACGCCATAAGCCCAATGCAGACCGGTGTTGAACCACTGCGGGCTGTTCGGCGCGGCCATCTGGCGGGCCAGCATAAAGCGCATCTCGTCAAAATAGGCGCGGGCGTCGGCTTCGGTGCTGAAATAGCCACCCTTCCAGCCCCAATAGGCCCAGGCGCCGGCCAAACGGTCAAACACCTGCTTGGCCGAGGTTTCACCCGTGAAACGCTCACCTTCCGGCAGTTCGGACAAAGCGGCCTCGTCGGGGACAGAGCGCCACAGGAATTCCGGAACGCCCTTTTCCTTCACGCGCTTCAGACGGGCCGGGATGCCTGCCTTGCGGAAATACTTCTGGGCCAGAACGTCGGATGCGACCTGGCTCCAGCCTTCGGGAACCTCTACGGCATCATTGCGAAATACGACCGTGCCATCCGGGTTGCGGATTTCCGACGTCGTCTTGGCAAAAGCCATGGCCCCATAAGCGCCGGTCACTTCGGTCGTAAATTTGCGTTCGATTTTCATCTCTGCCCCGTCTCCAAATGCTGGCGGGGCCTGCGCCCCGTCCGATGTTGAACCTATGCGGTTGACAACGCTTCGCCTCCCCCTGCCCTATGGGCACAGGATCAGGGCAACACGGTGGTTGCCCGTTTCTGTGGGGTTGGAACCTAATTGTTGCTGACCACTAGATGTTGTGGCCTTCCCGCTCTCTTCGTCAAACTGTCGTAAAGTGATGGTGTGATCAACGGGAATTTTGGGGGGTCACTGGCGATTTTTCGCTTGACGATTTTCCTGCAACAGGGGCACCGCCAGCCCCCCGCCTGTGGGCAACGCGGGGGAAAAGACCGGGACAACACAACCTGCGGCCCAAGATTATCACGCTGTTGTGCAGGTTTGGCACGGGCTGTTCAACGCGTCTGTGAATGGCGCAATCACCCCTCGTGCGGCGGATGGCCCGATTCTGCGGGCTTTGGGGTGCGACGATTGATCAACACGATCCCCGCGCCCACCAACGCCGCTGCCCATAAAAGCGCCGGAGTCACCGACTCACCCAGGAACATCCAGCCCAGAAAAATGGCAAGGATCGGGGTCAGAAAGGAAAAGCTGGCCACCGTCGCCGCCGGATAGACCGACAGCAGCCAGAGCCAGCCGATGAATCCCCCCGCCACAACGATAGACGACTGAAAGATCAACCCCACTATATGTAGTGGCGTGACGTCGCGGATCAGCGGCCCGAAGAACGGGGACGCCAACAGCAGGATCGGGGCAGAGACGAGGACCATCCAGAACAGTTGCATCTCGGGCCCGGCCGCACGCAGGCGCGAGGCACGGGCGACAATCGCGGTGCCTGCCCAACCCACCGCCCCACCCAGCGCCAGCAGATCGCCCGCAAGACTGCCCTCGGTATCCGCACTGCGCGACAGGATCGCCCAGGCCGTGCCCGCAAAGGCCAACGCCAGCCCCGCCAGCCGGGCCACAGTCAACCTTTCCCCCGGCAGCAGGAAATGCGCCAAAAGCGCAAACCAGACCGGCATGGAATAGAAGATGACCGAGGCCCGGCTGACCGCGGTCAGATCCAGCGCCAGAAACAGGCACAGGAATTCGGCCGCAAAGACCGTGCCGATCAGCAGCCCCGGCCACAGATCCGCCCGCGACAACTGCGGCGGGCGCCCCCGCCAGATCAGCCACAGCGCCACAAACCCCACCGCCAGCGCCGACCGTAGCCCCGCAAAGAACACCGGCTGCAACCCCGTATTCACCCATTTCACAAGGATCTGGTTGAACGCCAGCAGCAGCGTCACAGCCAGCAGGGCCGTGCCACCAAAGGCATCCAGCCTGTCTTTCCGGTTCATCGCGCCCTACCCTTTTCCTTGCCTGCCAGCAGCCTGTGGGCGAGCAACGGGCGGAGTCAACTTGCTAAACTTTAGCACTGGCCCCCTTTGGCCGGATCACGTAAATCCCGGTAAAGGGAACGGGAACGAGGCATGAGATGGCGGATATCATCGCCCGTTGCGAGGCAAAGGGCCTGCGCATGACAGACCAGCGCCGGGTCGTGGCCCGTGTCATCGGCGAATCCGAAGATCACCCCGATGTCGAAGAGCTGTATGCCCGCGCCGCCAAGGTGGACCCCAAGATCTCTATCGCCACCGTGTATCGGACTGTGAAACTGTTCGAAGAGGCCGGCATCCTCGACAAGCTGGAATTCGGCGATGGACGCGCCCGCTATGAAGATGCCGAACGCGACCACCACGACCATCTGATCGACGTGAACTCGGGCGATGTGATCGAATTCGTCGACCCCGATATCGAAGAACTGCAAGAGCGTATCGCCGCCCGGCTGGGATACAAGCTTGTCGGCCACCGGCTGGAACTGCTGGGTATTCCCATCAAGAAATCCTGATCTTGGACCAGACCGCCGAACAGGCCCGGTCCAATCTGCGCGGCATTATCCTGATGCTTGCGGCCATGGCGCTGTTCGCGGTCGAGGACATGTTCCTGAAATGGGCGGCGGCAGACCTTCCTGTTGGAATGGTCATCTTTGTCGCTGGGGCCTTTGGCGCACCCGTCTTTGCCATTATGGCGCGGATGGGCGGGCAGCGGGTGCTGACACGGGCCGCGCTGCACCCTTGGGTGATCCTGCGCAATCTGGGCGAGATGGCTGGAACCTACGCCTATATTCACGCGCTGGCCCTTGTGCCGCTATCGACCGTATCCGCAGTGCTGCAAGCCATGCCGCTTGCTGTGACGCTGGGCGCGGCGCTGTTCATGGGCGAAACCGTGGGCTGACGCCGCTGGGCTGCCATCGCGGTGGGATTCGCCGGGGTGCTGGTGGTGATCCGCCCGGGGCTGGACGGTTTCCGCCCCGAGGCCACCTGGGTTCTGGTCACCGTGGCGGCACTTGCCTTGCGCGATCTGGCCACGCGGGCGGTACCAAAGGACTGCACCACTGCGCAAGTGTCCTGCTGGGGGCTGATGTCGGTGGCGCTCTTGGGTGCGGCGATGATGGTGCCGGGGGGCGCGGTCATCCCCGATTCCGGGCAAATCGGCGTGCTGTTCGGCGCGTTGGTCTTTGGGACAGCGGGCTATTGGGCCGTGGTCGCCGCCAGCCGCACGGGCGAAGTATCGGTCGTGTCGCCCTTTCGTTACGCGCGGCTGCTATTCGCCATTCTGATCGGGGCCTTTGTCTTTGACGAAATCCCCGATGCGCTGACGCTGATCGGGGCCGTGCTGATCATCGGGTCGGGGCTCTATGCGCTTGCCCGCGAACGGGCGCGCAAACGCGCCCTTTCCTTGCAAGGCAGCAGCGTTTAAACCACGGCGCGAGAGCACCATCGTTACGCCAGGGAGGCAGTTACGCCCATGAGCACGATCATCGACATTCACGCCCGCGAGATTCTGGACAGCCGCGGCAACCCCACCGTCGAGGTGGACGTCCATCTGGAAAGCGGCGCCATGGGCCGCGCGGCAGTGCCCTCGGGCGCATCCACCGGCGCGCATGAGGCGGTCGAGCGGCGCGATGGCGACAAGAACCGCTACAAAGGCAAGGGCGTGCTGGAAGCCGTTGCCGCCGTAAACGGCGAGATTGCCGAAGAAATCGTCGGTTTCGACGCGCTGGAACAGGTCGGCATCGACCGCACAATGATCGAGATGGACGGCACTCCGAACAAATCCCGTCTTGGTGCAAACGCCATTCTGGGGGTGTCGCTGGCTGTCGCCAAGGCCGCGGCAGAACATACCGGCCAGCCGCTTTTCCGTTATGTTGGCGGCACTTCGGCGCGAGTCTTGCCAGTTCCCATGATGAACATCATCAATGGCGGCGAGCATGCCGACAACCCGATCGACATTCAGGAATTCATGATCATGCCAGTGGGCGCGGATGATATCCGCGATGCCGTGCGGATGGGGTCAGAGGTGTTCCACACCCTGAAGAAGGAACTTCAGAACGCTGGCCATAACACCGGCATCGGGGATGAAGGCGGCTTCGCACCCAACCTGAACTCTGCCCGTGACGCGCTTGATTTCATTCTGAAATCCATCGAAAAGGCAGGCTACACCCCGGGCGAGGATATCTGTCTGGCGCTCGATTGCGCCGCCACCGAATACTTCAAGGGTGGCCGCTATGAGATGAAGGGTGAAGGCAAATCCCTGTCAATCGAAGAGAACGTGGCCTTCCTTGCGGGCCTTGCCGCCGATTACCCGATCATAAGCATCGAGGACGGCTGTTCCGAGGATGACTGGGAAGGCTGGAAACTGCTGACCGATACGCTGGGATCCAAGATTCAGCTGGTCGGCGACGATCTGTTCGTCACCAACTCAAAGCGACTTGCCGAAGGTATTTCAAGGGGTTGTGCGAACTCCATGCTGGTGAAGGTGAACCAGATCGGCACGCTGACCGAAACATTGCAAGCGGTGGAGATGGCCCATCGCGCGCGCTACACCAACGTGATGTCGCACCGGTCGGGCGAGACGGAAGATTTCACCATCGCCGATCTGGCCGTGGCCACGAATTGCGGGCAGATCAAGACCGGGTCGCTGTCGCGGTCGGACCGACTGGCGAAATACAACCAGCTGATCCGCATCGAAGAGATGCTGGGTGAAACCGCCGAATTTGCAGGCCGGTCGATCCTGAAAGGCTGATTTGGCCGTGCAGCAGGCGGTGCAGCCGCCTGTGCAGCAGAACGTGCATACCAGAGCCAGACAAACCAAGGCGCGCGGGTGATCCGCGCGCCTTTTGTCTAGGGAAAGAACCGCGCCGGGCGAAAGTCTTCCAGCGCGGCTTGCGGGCCATCGCCCATCACCTCGGCCGCCAGCAGGTTCGCCACATGGGGCGCAAGCGTTGCACCGGAATGCATCACCGCCATCGACAGGCCCGGCAGGACCGGGCCGATGGCAGGCAGGCCATCCCCGGGCACCGGGCGGAGGGCAAAGGTGATCCGGTCGGCGCGGATATCAGCGCCGGGCAACAGCCCGCGCAAACGGGCCAGCGTTGCAGCCATAAGCGTGGCCGGGTCTGCGGTCGCCTCGGCACTGTCGGACTGATGCGCCGCGGCGGCGGGCGCGATCAGCCGCCCCGCCGCATCCTGCCGCACCTCCTGCTCTGGCGTCGCAAGGATATGGCTCAGAAGACGCGGCAGCGGCTGGCTGCGAAAGACCGCGCCGGGGCGATGCAGCATCGGCAAGGTCAGGCCAAGCGATTCCAACAACGCAGGCGTGCCCGTGCCGGTGGCCAGGATCACATGATCGGCGAACAGTCTGTCTTGCCCAGAACGGATACCGATCACCCTGCCCTGCGCGGTGACCAACGCCTCGGCCCGCGTTCCGGTGATGACGGTGGCACCGCGGGCGGTGGCGGCGGCCAAAAGCGCCTCGGTCAGGGAGACAAGATCAACGGCATGTTCGGTCGGGAACAGCAGGGCGCGGTCGGGCGGGTCGGCCAAATGCGGTTCCAAGGCGGCGATCCCGGCCCGGTCAAGAAGGCGCAGCGGATAGCCCAGCCGGGAAAGCGCGGCATGCTGACGGTCGAACCCTGCGCCGCTGTCTTCATACCAGATGCAGGATTGCGGCGTCGGGTCCAGACCCAGATCCCACGCCAGCGCCTGATGTGCCCGCATCGCGGCATGGCGCAGGTGGAAATGCGGCTCTGACAGAAAGAAGCTGGCATTGACCCAGCCGAAACTGCGCCCTGAGGCACCACTTGCCGGAAGCCCCGCATCTAGGCAGGTGACGGCCGCACCAAGGCAGGTCAGCCGATGCGCCAGCGCAGCGCCCATGATGCCCGCGCCAAGGATCAGGATGTGGGGTTGCATGGCATCTCCTTTTGCCCATGGTGGCATTGACGCAAGCGCGAGGAAAGCATGGATCAGGCAGACCGCATCATTGCAGAGCTGGGCCTGCAACCCCATCCCGAAGGCGGCTGGTATCGGGAGACGTGGCAAGGCCCCGCGCAGGACGGCCGCGCTGTCGGGACGGCGATCTATTTCCTGTTGAAGGCCGGGGAACGGTCGCATTGGCACCGCGTCGATGCGGGCGAGGTCTGGCTTTGGCACGCGGGATCACCGTTGGACCTGCTGATGGCCGAGACGGATGCCGGGCCATTGGCCGTGCATCGGCTTGGCCCCGATATTCTGGCCGGGGAACGGCCGCAGGCAGTGGTGCCCGCCGGATGGTGGCAGGCTGCCGAGGCGCGGGACGGCTGGGCGCTGGTCAGTTGCTGCGTCGCGCCGGGCTTCCGGTTTGCGGGTTTTGAACTGGCAGCGCCCGGATTCACCATCGCGGGGCGGTGAGGACGGAGAAGGCGAAGTTTGACACAAACTTCGCGCCGATTTCTGACGCAGAAATCGGGGGCGCAAGGCCGGGATGGATGCGCCCGGAATTTGCGTCAAATTCCGCCGCGATTTCTGCGTCAGAAATCGCTTTCCGTTATTGCTACGGGTACAATTCTGCATTGGTGCTTTGCGGTTGGCTTGGATAGCAGGGTCGCATGAGCGATCCTGTCCCCACCCAGCCCAAAAATGAGGACAGCCCCAAGGGCCTTGTCCTTGCCATCAGCGCCTATCTGCTGTGGGGGTTTCTGCCCATATACATGAAGGCCCTGTCGGATGTTCCGGTGCTGGAGGTGCTGGCCCATCGCGTGATCTGGTCGGTGCCTGTCGCCGGGGCAATCCTGATCTGGCTGGGGCGCACATCGGACCTGCGCGCCGCCCTGCGCAGCCCCCGGATGATCGGGATGGCCGCGCTTACAGCGGCGCTGATTTCCGTGAACTGGGCGATCTATGTCTGGTCGATTCAATCCGGTCAGGCGCTGGAGGCGGCGCTGGGATATTACATCAACCCGCTGTTTTCGGTATTCCTCGGCGCGGTTCTGCTGAAGGAACGCCTCAGCCGCCCGCAATGGGCTGCGATTGCGCTGGCCGCGCTGGCGGTGCTGGTGCTGACTTATGAAGCGGGCCGCGTGCCCTTTGTGGCGCTGGGGTTGACTGTGTCCTGGGGCATCTATGCCTATCTGAAAAAGCGCCTGCCGCTGGGGCCGAACCAAGGGTTCATGCTGGAAGTGCTGATCCTGTCACCGCTGGCGATCGGCTGGGTGATCTGGATCGCTGCGCGGGGTGAGATGGTCTTTCTGACCGATGGCAAGGTTACGGTTCTGCTGCTGCTGGCCGGGGTGGTGACGGCGGTTCCCCTGATGCTTTATGCCAACGGGGCGAAACTGCTCCGGCTGTCGACCATTGGCATCCTGCAATACATCGCGCCGACGATGATCTTCCTGACGGCGGTCTTCGTGTTCGGCGAACCGTTCGGCACGGCGCGGGCGATTGCATTCCCGATGATATGGGCGGCGTTGCTGATCTATACCGGATCAATGCTGCGGCGAAAGCAGGCCTAATCCGGCCGGCTGATCTGCCCGCCGCCCACCAATGCGCCCACGCCCGTGGTGGCCGGCCCAGAGGTCGCCATGCCGCGTGCCACGCGCACGGCAAGAAAGGCGAAGGCCTGCGCTTCCAGCATGTCGCCATCCAGCCCCGCCGCCTCCACAGGTTCGACATCGGCGCGCAGGCGCGCGGCCAGTTCGGCCATCATCCGCGCATTGTGCCGCCCGCCCCCGGTGACAAGCACCCGGGTCACCCGCACGGGGAAATGCTCCGCCCCGCGCGCCACAGCGGCGGCAGCGGCGGCGGTCAGGGTAGCAGCGGCATCGGCAAGGGGCAGGTTGCCCATATCAAGGCTGCTGTGAAAATCGTTCCGATCCAATGATTTGGGCGGCATCTTGTGGAACCACGGATGGGCGAGGAAAGCCTCCAGCCGTGCCTCATCCACCCTGCCCGCCTGCGCCGTTTCCCCCTGCGGATCCATCGGCTGACCTGTCCGGGCCTGCATCAGATCGTTCAGCGGCGCATTGGCGGGGCCTGTGTCAAAAGCCAAAAGCGCGCCATGGCTTTCCGGTGCGCTTTGGCGCGGGTCGATCCAGGTGATGTTGCCCACACCGCCGAGGTTGAGGATGGCCAGCGGCTGATCCGCCCCGATATGGCGCGCGCAGGCAAAGTGGAAGAACGGCACCAACGGTGCCCCCTGCCCGCCAAGTGCCACGTCCGCCGACCGGAAATCCCACACCACCGGCAGGCCCAGCACCCGCGCCAGCAGCGCCCCATCGCCCGCCTGATGCGTGCCGCGCCCGCGCGGATCATGTGCCAGCGTCTGGCCGTGGAAACCCACCAAATCCACGCCGGAAAAGCGCGAGAGCAACTCAGCATGGGCAGATTCGACGACCTCGGCCGCCGCGGCCACGCCCTCATCGCCGGGCCAGCGGCCAAGGGCGGCGCGGATAGTGGCCTGTTCAGTGGCGGTATAGGGGCGAAAGGCGGTGGGGCCAAACTCCAGAATGCGTTCGCCATCCGTCAGCAGCATGGCCGCATCGACACCGTCCAGCGACGTGCCCGACATCGCCCCCAGGGCCCAGATCGCGCCGCCGCTTCGCATCTTCCCCTTGGCCCCCGCCCCGGCTATACCCCACGCGCATCATAAAGCACGGGTGACCCATGACCTACCATCCGAAATCTGAATTCATGCGCGTGATGATCGAGCGCGGCTATCTGGCCGACTGCACCGATTATCAGGCGCTGGATGAGGCTTTGATCGCGGGGGTCGTGCCTGCCTATATCGGCTATGACGCCACGGCAGCCAGCCTGCATGTGGGCCACCTGCTCAACATCATGATGCTGCGCTGGCTGCAAAAGACCGGGCACAAGCCGATCACCCTGATGGGGGGCGGTACCACCAAGGTGGGCGATCCGTCCTTTCGCGCCGAAGAACGCCCGCTGCTGACGCCTGCGCAGATCGACAGCAATATCAGCGGCATGCAGAAAGTGTTCGCCCGCTACCTCGCCTATGGCGAGGGGGCGACCGATGCGATCATGCTGAACAATGCGGAATGGCTGGACAGCCTGAACTACCTCGATTTCCTGCGCGATATCGGGCGGCATTTTTCCGTCAACCGGATGCTGTCTTTTGAAAGCGTCAAGTCGCGGCTGGACCGGGAGCAATCCCTTTCCTTCCTCGAATTCAACTACATGATCCTGCAAGCCTATGATTTCCTTGAACTGCACCGCCGCTATGGCTGCCGTTTGCAGATGGGCGGCAGCGATCAGTGGGGCAATATCATCAACGGAATCGACCTGACCCGCCGCGTGCTGGAGGCCGAGATTTTCGGCCTGACGTCCCCCCTGCTGACCACCAGCGACGGGCGCAAGATGGGCAAATCGCAGGGTGGCGCGGTCTGGCTGGATGGCGGGATGCTGTCGCCCTATGAATTCTGGCAATTCTGGCGCAACACGACCGATGCCGATGTGGGGCGGTTCCTGAAGCTTTATACCGAGCTTCCGGTCGCGGAATGTGATCGGCTGGGCGCGCTGGCCGGGTCTGAGATCAACGCGGCCAAGATCATCCTTGCCAATGCGGTCACCACCCTGCTGCACGGGGCCGAAGCGGCTGCGGCGGCTGAGGCGACGGCGCGTGAGGTGTTTGAAAAAGGCGGCATCGGGGATGACCTGCCCACCATCACCCTCGCCCCCGAAGAAGTGGCCGATGGCGTGGGGATCGTGCAACTGTTCGTGCGCGCCGGGCTTTCGGCTTCGGGCAAGGATGCCAAGCGGCTGATTGCTGAAGGTGGGGCCAAGGTGAATGATGAAATCATCACAGATGTGGCCCTGCGCCTTGGAGCGGGCGATCTGGTGGAACCGCTGAAGCTGACCGCCGGGAAGAAGCGCCACGCGCTGGTAACGCTGGGATGACGGGCGGGCGGCGTCAGTCGCCCCCCCCCCGACCAATTTACACCCTGCCTCGTGCCCCCCGCGTGTTAGCCTCCCTGTCAGGGAGGACCACGCCATGACCATTCACCAAAGCCCGCTGCCCGATGTGGTGCTGCGCGACATCTCGATCACCGACCGCGTGCTGATGGGGCTGCAGGCCGATCCAGGGCGGGTGGTCGCCGTGGATGGGCCCAGCGGGGCCACCCTGACAGGCGCGCAGATGGAGGCGGCGATCCGCGAATTGGCGGGCGGGTTGCAGGGCCTTGGCATCGGGCCGGGATCGGTGGTTGCAGTGCTGGCCCCAAACTGCCCGGATTATGCGGTGGTCTTTCATGCGGTGGCGCTGGCCGGGGGCACGGTCACCCCGATCAACCCCACCTATACTGCGCCCGAAGTGGCCCATCAGCTGCGCGATGCAGGTGCGGTGCTGCTGGTGACCGTGCCTGCCATGGTGCCGGTGGCACAGGCGGCGGCGGAGGGGACAAAGATATCCGAGGTGCTGGTGATCGGCGCAGCCGACGGCCTGCGCGGGATCGACACGCTGCGCGGGCCTGCGCTGGCGGCGCAGGTGGCGGTTGATCTGGATAGCTATCCGGTCGTGCTGCCCTATTCATCCGGCACCACGGGCCTGCCCAAGGGCGTGGTCCTAAGCCACCGCAATCTGGTGGTGAATGTCGATCAAGTGCAGGCGATGCTGGACATTCGCGAAGGTGACAGCACGGTGGCCTTTCTGCCATTCTTCCACATCTACGGGCTGAACGTGCTGATGAACCCCTTCCTTGCGGCGGGCGCGCGGATCGTCACCATGCCGCGCTTCGATCTTGAGGCGTTTCTGACGCATATCCAGACCCACCGCCCGCGCCACATCCTTGTGGCGCCGCCGGTGGCGATAGCGCTGGCGAAGCACCCGATGGTGGACAAGTTCGATCTGTCGTCGATCGAGACGCTGATTTCCGCCGCTGCCCCCCTTGGCGTGGAAACAGCCGAGGCGGTGGGCCGCCGGTTGGGCTGCCGTGCGGTGCAAGGCTATGGGATGACAGAGCTGAGCCCGATGTCGCATTGCGTGCCACCGGGCAAGCTGCGCCCCGGATCCGTAGGGGTGGCGACGCCGAACACCGAATGGAAGATTGCTGATCCGGACACCGGGGCCGCCCTGCCCGTCGGCGATGAGGGCGAGGTCTGGGTGCGCGGTCCGCAAGTGATGCTGGGCTATCTGGGCAACCCCGAGGCAACTGCGCGCAGCCTGACGGCGGATGGCTGGCTGCGGACAGGTGATCTGGGGGTGGCGGATGCGGAAGGATATCTCTTCATCCGCGACCGGCTGAAGGAGCTGATCAAGGTCAAAGGCTTTCAGGTCGCCCCGGCCGAGGTGGAGGCGGAATTGCTGGCCCATCCGGATGTGGCCGACGCTGCCGTGATCGGCGTGGCCGATGAGGATGCGGGCGAGGTGCCGGTGGCCTTTGTGGTACCCGCGCCGGGTGTGGCCTTTGACGAAAGCGCGGTGCTGACCCATCTGCGCGGGCGGCTGGCCAGCTATAAGGTGCCGCGTGTAGTGCATCTGGTGGAAGTGGTTCCAAAGTCCGCCTCGGGCAAGATCCTGCGCCGTGTTTTGCGCGACCGGTTGGCAGAATAGCAAAAGGGGGCCGCAAGGCCCCCTTTCGACAAGTTCGGTCCAAAGCCTTATTCGGCGACGGTGACTTTCGCCATATAGTCGGGCGCATCCACCGCGCCATTGGCGGCCTGGTCGCCCTTCTTGATGGCGTCGACCACCTCCATCCCCGAAATCACCCGGCCCACCACGGTGTATTGCCCGTCCAGATGCGGGGCCGGGGCGAACATGATGAAGAACTGGCTGTTGGCAGAGTTCGGGTCCATCGACCGGGCCATGCCAACCACACCACGATCAAAGGTCATCGACGAAAACTCGGCCGCCAGATCGGGCTTGGCTGATCCGCCCATGCCCGCGCCGGACAGATCGCCGCCGGTCTTGCCAAATTCGACATCCCCGGTCTGCGCCATGAAACCGTCGATCACGCGGTGGAACACCACGCCGTCATAGGCGCCTTCCTGTGCCAGCGCGGTGATCTGCGCCACGTGGTTCGGGGCCACGTCCGCCGCCATGTCGATCACGATGGAGCCCGTGGTGGACCCTGCCACCTCGATCATCAGATTCGGGCCGGGACCATCGGTCACGTCCTGCGCCACGGCGGATTGGCTCAGCGCGAAACCGCCTAGCGCGGCAAGGCCAAGGGCGAAGAGCCCCCCTGCGATGAACCGATCACGCGACATCGGCAGCCACCCGAACGGTGATCATGCGGTCCGGGCTGGCCGGCGGCTCACCCCGGGTGATCTTGTCGACATGTTCCATCCCCGAAATCACCCGGCCATAAACGGTGTATTGCCCGTTCAGGAAATGGTTGTCGGAAAAGTTGATGAAGAACTGGCTGTTGGCCGAATTCGGGTTCTGCGACCGGGCCGCGCCCAGCGTGCCGCGATCATGCGGCAGCTTGCTGAATTCCGCAGGCAGGTCCGGGTGGGCCGATCCGCCCGTTCCGGCACGGCGCAGGTTGAAGTTGTTCTCCATGTTGCCGTTTTCCACATCGCCCGTCTGGGCCATGAAGCCGTCGATCACACGGTGGAAGGCAACATTGTCATAGGCCTTTTCACGGGCCAGCGTCTTCATCCGCTCTGCGTGTTTGGGCGCAACGTCCGCAAGCAGTTCGATGACCACTTCGCCATCCTTCAGCGTCAGGATGATGGTGTTTTCTGGATCTTTGATATCGGCCATGGGGGGAATCCTCTGGTTTCTTTGCGCGGGAACCTAATGGTGCCGGGCGGCCATGGAAAGGGTCAAAGGCTGCGACATGGGCAACAGGCATGGTTGACGGGGCGCGCGAACGGGCGGAAACAGGGGCAAATCCTGTGATGGAGGCGAGCTTGGGCTGGAAAACCTTGGACGACGTGGCGCTGGCGGGCAAAACCGTGCTGGTGCGGGTGGATATCAACGTACCGATGGAGGCAGGCCGGGTGACCGATGCCACCCGCATCGAAAAGATCGTCCCCACGGTCGAGGATATCATCGCCCGGGGCGGCAAGGTTGTGCTGCTGGCGCATTTCGACCGACCCAAGGGCAAGATCGTCCCGGAAATGAGCCTGTCGCATGTTGTCCCCACGTTGGAGGCGGCGCTGGGGCGCAAGGTCGTGTTCGGGGCGGATTGCGTGGGCGATGTGGCCGCAGCGGCCATCGCTGCGGCGGCAGCGGGGGATGTGGTGCTGCTGGAAAACACCCGATTCCATCCGGGTGAGGAAAAGAATGACCCTGCCCTGGCGCAGGGCATGGCGGCGCTGGGCGATGTCTTCGTCAACGATGCCTTTTCCGCCGCGCACCGCGCCCATGCCTCGACCGCCGCTCTGGCACATCTGTTGCCCGCAGCGGCAGGCCGGTTGATGGAGGCCGAGCTGCGCGCGCTTGAGGCGGCCTTGGGCAACCCCGTGCGCCCCGTCGTGGCCGTGGTCGGCGGGGCAAAGGTTTCCACCAAGCTGGACCTGTTGGGAAATCTGGTGACCAAGGTCGATCATCTGGTGATCGGCGGCGGTATGGCCAACACCTTCCTTGTCGCACAGGGCGTGGAAGTGGGCAAATCATTGGCCGAACGCGACATGGCCGATACCGCGCGCGAGATTTTAGCCAAGGCACAGGCGGCGGGCTGCACCATCCACCTGCCCGTCGATATCGTCGTGGCGCGCGAATTCAAGGCGGGCGCGGCCAATGAAACCCTGCCCGTGGCGCAATGCCCGGCGGATGCGATGATTCTGGATGCCGGCCCGGCCACAGTCGCCGCACTGGTGAAGGTGTTCGAGGCGTCGAAAACCCTGATCTGGAACGGCCCCCTTGGCGCCTTTGAGATCAAGCCCTTTGATGCCGCAACCAACGCCGCTGCACAGGCGGCGGCACGGCTGACCAAGGCAGGCGCGCTGGTGTCGGTCGCGGGCGGCGGCGATACCGTGGCTGCCCTGAACGCAGCAGATGCGGCGGATGATTTCACCTTTATCTCCACCGCAGGCGGGGCCTTCCTGGAATGGATGGAAGGCAAGGAATTGCCAGGCGTGGCCGCTCTGATGGCCTGAAATTCCGGGCATCTGAAAAAGGTGCCCGAAAATCCTTTTACGTTGGCGCTAACTGCATTGCCGGGCGTGTTTGCCGTGGGATATGTCCGCATCAGGCACGTTCCACGGGGAGAGCAGACATGACCACCGCCGCGATGACCGCAAAGATGCGTGAGGGCCGGGGATTCATCGCCGCCCTCGACCAATCCGGCGGATCAACCCCCAAAGCGCTGCGCCAATATGGCATCGCCGAGGGCGCATGGTCCGATGAGGCGGGAATGTTCGACCTGATGCATGCGATGCGCGCCCGCATCATCACCTCGCCCGCCTTTACCGGCGAAAAGGTGATCGGGGCCATCCTGTTCGAACAGACGATGGATCGCACTGTCGAGGGCATCCCGACCGCCCAATTCCTGTGGGAAAAGCGCGGCGTCGTTCCCTTTCTGAAGATCGACAAAGGGCTGGAGGCCGAGGCCGACGGCGTTCAGTTGATGAAACCGATTGCGGGGCTGGAGTCGCTGCTGGCACGGGCTGTTGCCGCCGGTGTGTTCGGCACCAAGGAACGCTCTGTCATCAATGCCGCAAATACCAAGGGCATCAAGGCGGCAGTGGCGCAGCAATTCGCGCTTGGCCAACAGGTGATCGCGGCAGGCCTGATGCCGATCCTTGAACCGGAAGTGACCATCTCGATCCCCGACAAGGCCGAGGCCGAGGCGTTGCTGCGCGATGCCATTCTCGCGGAACTGGACGCGCTGCCCGATACCCAACAGGTCATGCTGAAGCTGAGCCTGCCGACGGTGGACAATTTCTATCTGCCGCTGGTCGACCATCCGCGTGTGCTGCGGGTGGTGGCCCTATCCGGCGGTCATGCGCGGGATGCGGCCAATGCTATCCTTGCCCGCAACCGGGGCGTCATCGCCAGTTTCAGCCGCGCGCTGACCGAAGGGCTGAGCGCGCAGCAATCCGACGCAGAGTTCAACGCAATGCTGGGCAAGGCGGTCGAGGGGATCTGGGCCGCATCCATCGCGGGGTAACGCTGCGGTTTGTTCCGGCGCCTGCGGGTCTGCCTGCGGGTCTGTGGCACGGATGCCCCATATGCCCGCCGGTTCCGGGCAAGATGCCCCCTGCCCCTTGGACTGCGACCGGGATTGTGATTCAGTCTGAACAACGCGCTCCCGTCAGAGGGGCGAAAGATGGCGAGAGCAGATGAACCAGACCTCCACCCGCCCGTCCCTTGGGGCCATGGCCTATTTCCTTCTGGCCTTCACGCTGGGCAGTTATTTCACCTTTGCCGCCGTGCAGGGCGATTACGGCGTCTTCCGCCAGGTAGAGATCGCGGCCGAAGCCGAAGGGTTGAAGATCGAACGCGATAGGCTGGCCCTCGAGCTTGCCGAGATGCAGAATCGCACGATGCGCCTTTCGGATGAGTTTCTGGATATCGACCTGCTGGACGAACAGGCCCGCGAAGTGCTGGGCTATGTCCGCGCCGATGAGATCGTGATTCACTAGCGCCTCGTCCCTGGCCTCCCCCGGGCCTTCCCTTTCCAAACACCGAACCGCACAGCGGCAGAACGCTGCTTGGCGCCTGCCTGCGAGCCTTTCCTCTGCTGCATGGCAGCCATGCGCCGGCCCGTGATGCGGGCCGGTTTTTTGCTTTGACCCAATAAACCCCGATGAAGTATAGGTCGTTTAACGTTGAACTACTTTATGGACAGCCGAGGGGAGGATACCGCCGATGGCCACGAAGAAAGCAGCCGACCGACCGAACGTGTCGAAGGAAGACCTGCTGAAATACTACCGCGAGATGCTGCTGATCCGGCGGTTCGAGGAAAAGGCGGGCCAGCTTTATGGCATGGGCCTGATCGGCGGGTTCTGCCACCTGTATATCGGGCAGGAAGCGGTGGTCGTCGGTCTGGAAGCAGCGGCCAAGGAAGGCGACAAGCGCATCACCAGCTATCGCGACCATGGTCACATGCTGGCCTGCGGGATGGACCCCAAGGGTGTGATGGCCGAACTGACCGGGCGCATCGGGGGCTATTCAAAGGGCAAGGGTGGCTCCATGCACATGTTCTCCAAGGAAAAGCATTTCTACGGCGGCCATGGCATCGTCGGCGCGCAGGTGCCGCTGGGTGCGGGTCTTGCCTTCGCCGACAAATATCTGGGCAATGACAACGTCACCTTCACCTATTTCGGAGACGGCGCCGCGAACCAGGGGCAGGTCTATGAGACCTACAACATGGCCGAGCTGTGGAACCTGCCGGTGATCTTTGTTATCGAGAACAACCAGTACGCCATGGGCATGAGCGTGAAACGCTCGACCAAGTCGACCACCTTCTTCGGGCGCGGCATCGCCTATGGCATCCCCGGCGAACAGGTAGACGGCATGGATGTGTTGGCGGTCAAGGCCGCGGGCGAAAAGGCCGTGGCGCACTGCCGCGCCGGCAACGGCCCCTACATTCTGGAAATGATGACCTACCGCTATCGCGGCCATTCCATGTCTGACCCGGCGAAGTATCGCACCCGCGAGGAAGTGGAAAAGATGCGCAGCGAAAAAGACGCCATCGAACATGTCCGCGACCTGCTGTTGCAGGGCGGCCTTGCATCGGATGACGATCTCAAGGCCATCGACAAAGAGATCAAGGCGACGGTCAACGAAAGTGCCGAATTCGCCAAGGAAAGCCCGGAGCCGCCGCTGGACGAGCTCTGGACGGATATCTACGCGTAAGGGGGGAAAGACAGATGGCAACGCAAGTTCTGATGCCCGCGCTTTCTCCGACGATGGAGGAAGGCACGCTGGCCAAATGGCTGGTGAAAGAGGGCGACACGGTCAAATCCGGCCAGATCATCGCCGAGATCGAAACCGACAAGGCGACGATGGAGTTCGAGGCTGTTGATGAAGGCATCATCGGCAAACTTCTGGTGGCTGAAGGCACGGCGGCGGTGAAAGTGAACACCCCCATCGCCGTGCTGGTGGAAGAAGGCGAATCCGCCGATGCCGCCCCTGCCCCGGCTGCCGCCAAGGCCGCCCCCGTGGCAGCCGCCGCCGCGGCCCCCGTAGCCGCGCAAGTGGCAGCCCCCGCCCCCGTGGCCGCCGCTGGTTGGCCCCATTCCGACCTGCCCGAAGGCGTGCCCACCAAGACCATGACCGTGCGGGAAGCCCTGCGCGAGGCGATGGCCGAAGAAATGCGCGCCGATCCGACCGTATTCCTCATGGGGGAAGAGGTTGGCGAATATCAGGGTGCCTATAAGATATCGCAAGGGTTGCTGGATGAGTTCGGCGCAAAGCGCGTGGTGGATACGCCCATCACCGAACATGGCTTTGCCGGCATCGCCGTCGGCGCAAGCTGGGGCGGGCTGAAACCCATCGTCGAATTCATGACCTTCAACTTCGCCATGCAGGCGATTGACCACATCATCAACTCGGCAGCCAAGACGCTTTACATGTCGGGTGGCCAGATGGGCAGCCCGATGGTTTTCCGTGGCCCCAACGGCGCAGCCGCGCGCGTGGGCGCACAGCACAGCCAGGATTACGCGGCATGGTATTCCGCCATCCCCGGCATCCGCGTCTGCATGCCCTATTCGGCAGCCGATGCGAAAGGCCTGCTGAAATCCGCGATCCGCGATCCGAACCCGGTGATCTTCCTGGAAAACGAAATCCTTTACGGTCGGTCTTTCGAAGTTCCGGCCGAGGGCGATTTCACAATCCCCTTCGGCAAGGCCTCGATCCTGCGGTCGGGCACGGATGTCACCATCGTCTCTTTCGGCATCGGGCTGACCTATTCGCTGCAAGCCGCCGAAGAACTGGCGAAAGAGGGCATCAGCGCCGAGGTAATCAACCTCCGCACCCTGCGCCCCATCGATTATGACACGGTGCTGGCTTCGGTGATGAAGACCAACCGCTGCGTGACGGTCGAGGAAGGCTTCCCCGTTGGCTCCATCGGCAACCATATCGGGGCTACGATCATGCAGCGCGCCTTTGATCATCTGGATGCCCCGGTGATCAACTGCACGGGCAAGGATGTGCCGATGCCCTACGCGGCCAACCTTGAAAAACATGCGCTCACGACCACCGCCGAGGTGATCGCCGCCGTCAAATCCGTCTGCTACCGGTAAGGAGGGGAAAATGGCTGTTCAAATCCTGATGCCCGCCCTCTCCCCCACGATGGAAGAAGGCACGTTGGCGAAATGGCTGGTGAAAGAGGGCGACGCCGTCAAATCCGGCCAGATCATCGCCGAGATTGAAACCGACAAGGCCACGATGGAGTTCGAGGCCGTCGATGAAGGCGTGATGGGCAAGATCCTGATCGCCGAAGGCACCGCAGGGGTAAAGGTCAACACCCCCATCGCCGTGCTGGTGGAAGATGGCGAATCCGCCGATGCTGCCCCGGCCCCGGCCAAAGCCGCCGCCCCCGCCGCCCCGGCCCCGGTTGCGGCCACGCCAGCCCCGGTTGCCGCAGCACCCGCTGCCACACCCAAAGCCGCAGGCGCGCGCGTCTTCGCCTCACCCCTCGCCCGGCGCATCGCAGCGGACAAGGGCATTGACCTGACGCAGGTGCAGGGTTCCGGCCCGCACGGCCGTATCGTCAAGGCCGATGTCGAAGGAGCGAAACCCGTCGCCGCAGCCCCGGTTGCCGCGGCGGCCGCTCCTGCGGCCTCGGCTCCGGCAGCCCCGGCCACCGGCGGCACCATGCCCACCGGCCCGTCGACCGAAACAGTCCTGAAAATGTATCAGGGCCGCGCCTTCACCGAAGTCGCCCTCGACGGCATGCGCCGCACCATCGCGGCCCGCCTGACCGAAGCCAAACAGACCATCCCGCATTTCTACCTGCGGCGCGACGTGCGGCTGGATAACCTTATGGCTTTCCGCGAACAGCTGAACAAACAGCTGGAAGCGCGCGGGGTGAAGCTTTCGGTCAACGACTTCATCATCAAGGCCGCTGCCTTGGCGCTTCAGGCCGTGCCGGATGCCAACGCCGTCTGGGCAGGTGATCGCATCCTGAAGCTGAAACCGTCCGATGTGGCCGTCGCCGTCGCCATCGAAGGCGGCCTCTTCACCCCGGTCCTCAAGGATGCCGACCAAAAGTCGCTTTCTACGCTGTCGGCTGAGATGAAGGATCTGGCCACTCGCGCGAAAACCAAGAAGCTCGCCCCGCATGAATATCAGGGCGGCAGCTTTGCCATCTCCAACCTCGGGATGATGGGGATCGAAAATTTCGATGCCGTTATCAACCCGCCGCACGGAGCGATCCTTGCCGTGGGCGCGGGCATCAAGAAGCCGGTGGTGATGAAGGATGGCAGCATTGGCGTGGCCACGGTCATGTCCATGACCCTGTCTGTCGATCACCGCGTCATCGACGGCGCGCTCGGCGCACAGCTGATGCAGGCCATCGTGGACAATCTGGAAAACCCGATGGCGATGCTGGCCTGACCGAACGACACAAACAAAAAAGCCCCCGAAAGCAAACGCTTCCGGGGGCTTTTTAACAACCTAGCTCAGTCGCAGTCGACGCAACCCGTCAACTTGTGGTCCATCGAAACGGCCGGTTGTGAACATCCCGCCTCGCCCACGATTTTGGCCGGCACGCCTGCCACCGTCTTCATCGGCGGAATGTCATGCAGCACCACAGACCCGGCCGCGATCCGCGAGCAGTTGCCGATGGTGATGTTCCCCAGAACCTTCGCCCCTGCTCCGATCAGCACGCCATTGCCGATCTTGGGATGCCGGTCGCCATCTTCTTTTCCCGTCCCGCCCAGCGTTACGGAATGCAGCATGGAAACATTGTCCCCCACCACCGCCGTCTCGCCGATCACGATGGAATGGGCATGGTCAATCATCAGCCCCTTGCCCACCTTGGCCGCCGGGTGAATATCCACGCCAAACACCTCGGACACCCGCATCTGCACGAAATAGGCAAGATCCTTGCGCCCCTGTCCCCACAGCCAATGACCGATGCGATAGGCTTGCACCGCCTGATAGCCCTTGAAGAACAGAATCGGCTGGATGAACCGATGGCAGGCCGGATCGCGGTCATAGACCGCCATCAGATCGGCCCGCGCCGCCGCCCCCAGCTCCGGGTCGCTGTCATAGGCCTGATCCGCGATTTCCCGCAGGATCTGCTCGCTCATCTCACCGCTCGCCAGCTTCAGCGAAAACCGATAGGCCAGCGCGCGTTCCATGCTGGAATGGTGCAGCAGGCTGGAATGGATCAGCCCGCCCAAAAGCGGCTCGGCCCGGATCGCCTCCTGCGCCTCGGTGCAGACACGGTCCCAGACCGGATCAACAGCTGTCACTTTCGGTTTGATCTCGGCCATACTGCGCCCTCCATCCAGAACCTTTCTTCTACCATATAGCCGCGGAGGAGGACAGACCAACCATCGTCTTACCTTCCAGAAGAAGACAGCCTCACAAGCCGCCCCAAGCGCCAGCACTGAAGCCGGGCCGTACGCCACCCCCAGCCGCCCCGCATCCGGCCCCAACCGCGACATCAGGCTGCCATTGCCCCAAAGCGGATGCAGACGCCCAAAGCGGCGCAAGTACCGATGTGCGGCATGGGCCTCGGCCACCCGCGCGGCCGCATCCGCCCCCGGATCGCTTGCCAGATAGGCCGCCAGCGCCAGCAGATCCCCCAGCAGAACCCGCCGCATCAGGCCAACGTCACCGCGCGGAACGGCCCCGCCCCGAACCGGGCCGAAAGTTGCGCCACCTCCACTGTCACCGGCGCAGGCCCATCCGCCGCGCGCAGCGCCGCCGTATAGGTCCAGTCGGGCACAGCCACCTCCACCTCGCGCAGCACCTCTGGCCCCCGACGCACGCGCAGAAGATAGGCCTCCCGCTCCTCGCCCAGCGGCACCTCGGTCGACACCCAGCTATCCCCGTCGATCCGCGTGCGCCGCACCCAATGCAGCCGTGTCCCCGCCGCTGCCCGGTCAGCCCGCAGATGCGCCACCGCATAGGGGCGCAGTCCGATCCCATCAAAGGCCAACCGGCGCTCCACCACATCGGGATCGTCAAACCCGCGATCCGCCGCACCAATACGCCATGTCCTCTCCAGCCCCCGCGCACCGGGTGACAGGTCAATCTGAGCCACTGCCGCCGTCATCAGAACCACCTGGCTTCCCGCAGGCCAGAAGGTCGGCATCGCCGCCTCCGTCCCGCATTGCCCGCGCAACCGCTGCGACAACTCCCACGTATCCGCGCCCACAAGGGTGGCCCCTGCAAACTGGAACAACTCCCAGCCATCCGCACTGCCATCCCCGATGGCCGCCAGATTGGCCCCGTTCAGCACTGCCCCTTCCGCCGCCGCCGCCACGGTGCCGCTCGCGAACCGCACCCGCAACGCAGCCCCGCGATCCCACAGCCCCGGCCGCGCTGCCGCCATGGCGTTCTCCGTCTCGCCGATGATCGCCGCCTGCATCGTGACGCCATTCAGCGCAAAGCCATCCGCCCCATCCGCCCCCCACAGCGCCACCCGCCCCGGCCAGGGGCGCGCCGTCACGGCCAGATGCGGCGCATGGGGAACTTCCTGCCCCGTGATCAGCGGCAGGTCGAGGAACAGCGGATAAACCGGCACCGCAGGCAGAAAGGCCGCGATCCCCCCGCGTTCACCCCGGTCCGGTCCTGGCAGATACACCCCCGGCTCCACCCGCGACGCCTCAACAGACAGCGCCCCCGCCTGTTCCATCCGGTCAATGCGCCAACGCCGCCCCGCCAGCCGCACCACATCCCCCACCGCAATGCCCATCGCCGAAGGCGGCAGCGCAAACCGCGCCACATCGCGCCCAACCCGCGCCTCCGACAGCCACCGCTCCGCCATCCGCCGCGCCTCTTCCGGCAACAGCGCCAGCGGCACCTCCTGATCCAGCGCAGCCGCCCCTTCATGGTCGGCACGCAGCACATCCGCCACCAGCCGCCGATACTCCCCCTCGGCATCCAGATAGGCCACGCGCAACCGCCCTGCCGCCTCGGCCTCGGCTGCGCGCTGCACGGTCAGCGCCGCGTCATCACCATCCATGGCAAGTCGGTCGACCGAAACCTCCGCCACAACCCGCGCGTCGCGGCGGCGAAAGGCCAGCCGCCCCTCGCGCTCCGTCGCATCAAACCCGCAGGCCAACATCAAAGGCTGAATCGCCGCCCGCCCGGTCGTCAGACTGTCCAGCGCAAAGCCGCGCACCACGCCCTGCACCCCGTCCAGATCCGGCAAATCCAACCCTGCGCGCCCCACGATTTCCGCCAGCACAGCCTCCACCGGCTGCGCCGTCGCCCGCCCGTTCAACCAATGCCCCCGCGCATGGTTCGGCCCATCGGCCCAAACCTCCTCCCGGAGCGGAAAGGCCGGATAAGGCCGCGCGTCCCAAGCCCAGGCATAGGCATTGCCCATATCCACCATCGGCCCGCCATAGACCGGCGATACCGGGTTGGCCTCCGCCTGCCCCCAATGCGCGGCCATCGCCCGGAAATACTGCATCTGGATCAGGTCATCCCGCATCCCCGCCGAGGCACGGGGCAAAGCCCCCTCCGAGGATGCCGCATCATAAAACAGGTTCGGCTGATTGGTCCCCTTGTCCACCGCCGGGCAGCCATATTCATCCACCCAGGCCGCATCGAATTGCGGCCCGCGCAGGCTTTCGGGATCATGGGCTGACACCACCTGCGCCACCGCCCCGTTGGGCCAGACCAGCCGCTTGCGCCCACCCTCCCAGACCGGGCGGCGATCCGGCGGCGCACAGGCAAGGATTCCGCTCTCCCCGAACACCATCACCTCGCGCACCTGATCCACCGTCTCGCCCACCAGCGCCACCCGCCGCGCCCGCCCGGCATCCAAGGGCCCCGCCCCCTCGACCATCCCGCGCACCCATTCCGCCCCGGCCCGCGTCTTGCCCGCGCCGCGCCCGCCCATGATCACCCATGTCCGCCACGCCCCATCCGGCGCGATCTGATGCGGCAGCGCCCAGAACTCGAACAACCACGGCAGCGCCAGAAAGGCCTCATCGCTCAGCCCGTGCAGGAAATCAGTCACCACTTCCGGAGTCGCGGAGGCGAGCCAGACGGCGCCCGATCTCATCGCGCGCAGCGTCAAGGTCGAGCGTCCGCCCTCCGACGACGCCGGCAACTTGGTTGCGAAGCCTGTCAATTTTCACCCTCTCATCCATCAAGACGGCCAGCGCCGCCTGCAGATCGCGCACCGCCTGCAGCGTGCGCCCCGATCCATCCGCCCCGCTGTCGCGCAAGGCCACCAACGCCGCCGCCACATCTGCCGCCGCCGCGTCAAAGACCCGTAACGCATGGGTCAGAAGCTGTGGCTCGGTCAGGGGCGCGCCGCCCCCGCTTGCATGTTGCATCTGCCACTTCGCCCTCTGCCGGCCCTCCGGCGGAAAAGGAAAAGCGGCCCCGGGTTCCCCCGTGCCGCTTGCCCACCTGTCTCATCATGCAACAATCTATAGACCGGACCGCCCGCCAAAGTCAAGCGTTTTTCCGTTCTGGATCAACGGCTTACCGAACGCCGCTTTAACCGTTTCTTCATCAGTCCTGCACGCCGGTCGCCGCGTCCTCGCCCCGCTCCGCCTCGATGGCCCGCCAGCGCGCGACGTTTTCGTTATGCTCTTCCAGCGTGCGGCCAAAGGCATGTCCCCCGGTGCCATCGGCCACGAAATACAGGTAATCCGTGGTATCCGGGTTCAGCGCCGCCTCAATCGACAACCGCCCCGGATTGGCAATCGGCGTGGGCGGCAGCCCGTCGATGACATAGGTGTTCCACGGCGTTTCGCGCCGCAATTCGCTCTGCCGCAACCCGCGCCCCAACACGCCTTCACCCCGCGTCACGCCGTAGATGACCGTAGGATCCGTCTGCAACCGCATCCCCTGCCGCATCCGGTTCACAAAGACGCTCGCCACCTGCTTGCGCTCCTCGGCGATCCCGGTCTCCTTTTCCACGATCGACGCCATGATCAACGCCTCTTCCGGCGTCTCATAAGGCAGGCCCTCCACCCGCGCCGCCCACAGCTCGGCCAGCGTGGCCGTCTGCCGCGCGGTCATCTCGGCCAGCAACGCGGCCCGGTCCGCACCCCGCGCCACCTCATAGCTGTCGGGGGCCAACGTCCCCTCGGGCGGCACTTCGGCAATCTCGCCCGTCATGAACTCCGCCCGCTTCAGCGCATCCACAACCTGCCAACTGGTCACCCCTTCGGCCAGCGTGATGCGCCAGCGGATATCATCCGCCTCGGCCACATCCAGATACTCCGCCGGTGCCGCCGTCACGGCAGGATCAAAGGCCACCACTTCGACATAGCGGTTCGTCGCCGGGTCCAGCTCACGCAGCACCACCTCGGCACTTGCGACCGAGATCCGGAAATTCACCTCGCGGCCACAGGTGGATTGCCCCCCTGCGGTCAGACTGTCCAGAATCTGCGCCATCGATTGCCCCGGCGTCACCAGATAGGACCCGAATTTCAGCCCATCCGCCTTGCCCGAATAATCCGCCCCGATACGAAAGATGCGCGCATCACTGACCGCACCCTGTTCCTCCAAAGCGCGGCTTACGGCGGAGAGCGATGCCCCCCGTTCCACCCGGAAACAGATCGACTGCTCCAATGGCCCCGGCCCGGCATATTCCTCCCGGCCCCAGGCCAGCAGCCCCGCCGCCGCCACAAGCGCCACAACGAACAGCGTCAGCGCATTGGACGCAATCGCCCGCCACATCAGCCCGCCACCCCATCGGTCACGCGGCCCAGCACAAGGCTGGCATTGGTGCCACCAAAGCCAAAGGAATTGGACAGCGCCACGTCGATCTTGCGCTTGACCGCCTTGTTGGGGGCAAGGTCGAGCTTCGGCGCCACAGCGGGCGTATCAAGGTTGATCGTCGGCGGTGCCACCTGATCCCGGATCGCCAACACGCAGAAGATCGCCTCTACCGCCCCTGCCGCGCCCAGAAGATGCCCGATCGAGGATTTGGTCGATGACATGGTGGCCTTGGCCGCCGCATCACCCATCAGCCGCTCTACCGCGCCCAGTTCGATCGTGTCGGCCATGGTGCTGGTGCCATGGGCATTGATGTAATCCACATCCGCAGGCGTGAGCCCTGCCCGCTTCAAGGCCGCCGCCATGCTGCGATAGCCGCCATCGCCATCTTCGGACGGCGCGGTGATATGATAGGCGTCGCCCGACAGGCCATAGCCCAGCACCTCGGCATAGATCTTGGCCCCGCGCGCCTTGGCATGCTCATATTCTTCCAGCACCACCACACCCGCGCCCTCGCCCATCACAAACCCGTCGCGATCGGCGTCATAGGGGCGGCTGGCCTTGGTCGGGTCATCGGCGCGTTTGGTCGACAGCGCCTTGCAGGCGTTGAACCCGGCAATCCCGATTTCCGAAATCGGGCTTTCTGCGCCGCCGGCGATCATCACATCGGCATCGCCCCACTGGATCAGCCGCGCCGCATCGCCGATGGCATGCGCGCCGGTCGAACAGGCCGTCACCACCGCATGGTTCGGCCCCTTAAAGCCGAAGCGAATGGAAACCTGCCCCGAAATCAGGTTGATCAGCGCGCCGGGAATGAAGAAGGGCGATACCCGCTTGGGGCCCTTTTCCTTGATCAGCACCGCCGTTTCGGCAATCGACGTCAGCCCGCCGATGCCAGAGCCGATCATCACGCCCGTCCGCAGCCGGCTTTCCTCATCCTCGGGCTCCCACCCGGCATCGCGGACGGCTTGCACCGCCGCCGCCATGCCATAGAGGATGAAATCATCCACCTTGCGGCGGTCCTTGGGTTCCATCCAGTCATCCGGGTTGAAACTCCCGTCGCTGCCATCGCCCATCGGGATTTCGCAGGCATATTGCGTCACGACATTGGACGCATCAAAGCGCGTGATCGGCCCGGCACCGGATTGCCCTGCCAGCAACCGGCTCCAGGTTTCCTCCACTCCGCAAGCCAGCGGCGTGACCATCCCCAGACCCGTGACAACGACCCGACGCATTGCGCTCTCCCGCCCAGTTGAAACCGTTCGCGCGGTGATACACGCGCCCATTGCCCCACGCAACCGGCGCCCCGTTCGACAGGGTAATTGCGGCGGATTGCGCCCCGCCTCGCCAGGGTGCGCTGTCCAAAGAGAAAGGGGGCTGTCTGCCCCCTCTTGCCCCGCGCAACGCGCGGGGCAATTCACCCCCGAGGATATTTGCGACAGAGAAGAATGGGCAGAGAAAGGGCTAAGGCCGCCGCATTCCCCCTTTGGCTTCCCGGTTTGGCAGGCCGCGATAAAGCAGAGCCCCCGTCGCAACTGAAAAGCATCAACACGGAAGGCGGACACCTGATCCTTCACCGCCTTCCCCGCGCGTTAACCCTAACGCGTAAGCAACCAATGACATGCTTCCTGAGCATGCTGATCTGGGCACCTTCAAGGGGCGGGCGGAACCCCACATAGGTTTGTCTCGCCCCGTTCAAAGGACGCGCATCCCGCATCGCCTGCCAACACCACTTCGTTAACCCTAACGCCCGATCAATGAGTTGCCCGCCTGCACAACACGCCCTGATGCGCCCCCGAAGGCAGCGTCGCAGCCAATCCAAACCGCGCGCCGTCCTTCGCGCCTTCGTCCCAGGTATACCTTAACGCCCGATCAACGAGTTGCCCGCCTACACAGCCCGTCCAGATGTGCCGCTGAAGGCATCGTCGCAGCCAACCCAAACCGCGTGCCGTCCTTCGCGCCTTCGTCCCAGGTTAAGCTTAACGCCCGATAGACGAGTTGTCCGCCTACACAACCCGACCAGATGTGCCGCCAAGGGTACCGACGTCCTCAACCCAAGCCATACACCCGTCGCCGCGCCTCCACGCGGCGTGAACCCTCATACCTGATTGAGGAATGTCTCGTCTGCACAACCCGCCCAGACGGACAGTCGAGGGTGCCTTCGCCATCAATCCAAGCCACGAGCATTCCCCAAGGCATTCACCGCGCGTTAACCTTAACGCCTGATTGACGAATGTCTCGCCTGCACAACCCGCCCAGACGGACAGTCGAGGGTACAGTCGCCCCCAACCCAAGCCGCGAGCATCCCGCAGGGCCTTCACCGCGCGTTAACCTTAACGCCTGATTGACGAATGTCTCGCCTGCACAACCCGCCCAGACGGACAGTCGAGGGTACAGTCGCCCCCAACCCAAGCCGCGAGCATCCCGCAGGGCCTTCACCGCGCGTTAACCTTAACGCCTGATTGACGAATGTCTCGCCTGCACAACCCGCCCAGACGGACAGTCGAGGGTACAGTCGCCCCCAACCCAAGCCACGAGCATCCCGCAGGGCCTTCACCGCGCGTTAACCTTAACGCCTGCTTGAGGAATGTCTCGCCTGCACAATCCGCCCAGACGGACAGTCGAGGGTACAGTTGCCCCCAACCCAAGCCGCGAGCATTCCCCAGGGTCTTCACCGCGCGTTAACCTTAACGCCTGATTGACGAATGTCTCACCTGCACAACCCGCCCAGACGGACAGTGGAGGTTACAGTCGCCCCCAACCCAAGCCGCGAACATTCCGCAGGGCCTTCATTGCGCGTTACCCTTAATGCCTGATTGACGAATGCCCCAGCCGCACAACCCGCCCAGTCGCGCAGCCGAGGGTACAGTCGCCCTCAATCCAAGCCGTGAGCATCTCCGATGGCCTTCATCGCGCGTTAACCTTAACGCCTGATTGACGAATGCCCCACCTGCACAACCCAACCAGTCGCGCTGCCGAGGGTACTGTCGCCCCGAGCCCAAGCCATGCGCCCTCCAACCCGCGTTACCCCAAACGCGCGCTCATCGGATGGCCCACCTGCACAAGCCGCCCCAACGCATCTACGACGGCAATGACACACCAGCCCAGGCCGCGCACCTTCCGCCACCCCTTCACCCTGCGTTAACCTTAACGCCTGATGACCCCGCCGCGCGTATGCACAGCCGTCTGCACCGGGCGCTGCACCGCGTGCTGCACGGTCAAAACCCGCGCCGAGCGGAAATTTATCCTGCGTCCGCAACCCCTTGCGCCTGTCGGGCGATCACCCCCACCGCGCCCGCCAAAACCTGCGCCGCCACCATCGCGCCCAGCCCATCGATGTCGCGCTCGGGCATGAATTCCACCATGTCGAAGGCCACGATCCGCCCCTTCTCGGCCACCGCACCGATCAGTTCCATCACCTGCCAATAGCTCAATCCCCCCGCCGTCCGGCCAATCGCCGCCGGCATGATCGCGGGGTCCAGCGCATCGACATCCAGACAGATCACCACCTCCGCCCCTTCGGGGATCAGGTCCACCGCGCGCCAGACGCCCGCGCGCGCCACCTCACCCGCCGGGACAAGCTCCACCCCCCAGGCCTGCGCATCCGCCACATCCGCCATCCGTGCCGAACCGATACCGCGTTGGCCCACTTGAACAATCCGCTCCACATGCCCCATCTCGCTCGCCCGCCGCATGGTGGAGGACAGGCCCCAGCGTTCGCCCTGCACCTCATCACGCCAGTCGATATGCGCGTCGATCTGCAAGATCGTCACCCGCCGCCCCGCATCTGCCAAGGCCTGTAACATCGGGATGGGCAGGGAATCATCCCCCCCGATCAGCACCGGCACCGCCCCCGCCGCCAGCACCTGCCCCACCGCCGCCCGCAGCCGTGCCCGGTTGCCGGGGGCGTCCCCCTCTGACACCGCGATATCGCCGGCATCCACCGCCACCACGCCCGGGGGCAGGATCGGTCCGCCCAGATCGAAGTTCATGTGGCCAAGGTTCGCCGCATAGGCCGCCCCCGCCGCCCGGATCGCTGCAGGCCCCCCGGCGCAATAGAACCCGACAGAGGGATAGGGCGTACATCCCGCCGCCCCCAGCAGCACGATCTGCGCGTCTACCATTGCCAGATCGCGGCAGGTGGGAAGGCCCATGAATGTTTCTACCTGCCCTGCCCCGAACATCGCCCCCAAGGTTGCCATCCCGCTCTCCCATTGCCATGCCACGCGTGCAGTCTCGCCCGCACACGGTTGATTCTGCACGCCCTTTCGCGACACGCCATCGCGGCCCCGGAAATGGAAACGGGCGCCCGCGATGGGGCGCCCGTGTCACAACAGCCTTGAACCGAAAAGGGTCAGGCGGCTTCCGAGATGAACTTCACCGCGTCGCCAAAGGTCTGGATCGTTTCGGCGGCGTCATCGGGGATCTCGATCCCGAACTCTTCCTCGAAGGCCATGACCAGTTCGACCGTGTCGAGCGAATCCGCGCCCAGATCGTCGATGAACGAGGCATTCTCGGTCACCTTGTCTTCTTCGACGCCCAGATGCTCGACGACGATCTTCTTCACGCGTGCAGCGATGTCGCTCATGTCATTCCTCTTTCCGTTGCGGGATCGCGTCCCGTTCGTTGTCCCTGCCCCGAAAGGCATCTTCTCCGCGTCCTTTTGCGGAATGACCGGGTTTCATCCCGGCCCGATCGCCGCGCCTATAGCAAGGGCGTTCCCGCAAGGCAAACGCTTTCCATGACCAAAGGTCGCAGCTCAGCTTCAGACCATGTCCATCCCGCCATTCACATGCAAGGTGGCCCCTGTCACATAAGCCGCTTCCGGCGCAGAAAGATAGACCACAGCCGCAGCGATCTCGGCGGGTTCGCCCATCCGCCCCGCCGGCACCGCCGTCAAGATGCGCGCCTTCTGATCCTCGTTCAGCTTGTCGGTCATCGCCGTGGCGATGAACCCGGGCGACACGACATTCACCGTGATCCCCCGGCTTGCCACTTCGGACGCCAGCGATTTCGACAGGCCCAGCAGCCCGGCTTTGGCAGCGGAATAGTTCACCTGACCGCCATTCCCGGTGGTCCCGACAACCGATCCGATATTCACGATCCGCCCCCAGCGCGCTTTCATCATCCCGCGGATGGCCGCGCGGCACAGCCGGAATGTCGCAGTCAGGTTCACGTCCATCACGCTCGCCCAATCGTCGTCGCTCATCCGCATCACCAGCCCGTCGCGCGTGATGCCCGCATTGTTCACCAGGATGTCGACCGATCCCATCGCCTCGGTGGCGCGCTTGACCAGCCCTTCCACCTCTTCTGGCACCGACAGGTTGCAAGGCAGGACATGCGCCCGCCCGCCCAGTTCCGCCGCCAGCGCCTCCAGCGGCTCCACCCGCGTGCCGGAAAGGCCGACCGTGGCCCCCGCCGCGTGCAGCGCGCGCGCAATCTCGGCACCAATGCCGCCAGACGCCCCGGTGATCAGCGCCGCCTTACCCGTCAGATCGAACATCCGTTCGCTCCCTTGCTTCAGAAACTGATGGTTTCCCTAGCAGCATCAATAATTCCACACCAGCCATTGCGCGATGCATCCATTTCCCTCAAATTGAGAATTGGGGGCTTATGCCAAAGGGCAAAAGCCATGTTTGCTGAAGAATTGAAGGCCATTCTCCTTGCGACATTGGTCGCACTCGCGTTCGGCGCCTTGCTGTATCTGCGCCTCTGGCCCCGCAAGCGACGCCGCGCGCGGCGCGCCAAGAACTACAGCACATGGAGCGGTGCCGCCGTTCCGCGCCCCCGTTTGGTGCCGCAGCCGACCCTTCCGCCTGCCCCCGATCTGCACGATCCGGCCCAGCAGCTTCATGCCATCGCGCGGGTCGAATTTGAATGCACGCCCCTTTTGAACCGGCAAGAAGCCCGCCTTCTGCCGCTGCTCGAATCCACCGCCCGCGACGCACAGTCAGGCCACCGCGTGATGGCGCAAACCAGCCTTGGCGAGTTGATCCGCCCCAAAACCGGCACCGCCAGCGAAGATGACCGAACCGCCGCCTTCGCCTCGATCAATTCCAAACGGCTTGATTTCGCGATCATCGACTGCGCCGGTCGGCTTGCGGTGGCGGTCGAATATCAGGGCAGCGGCCATCATCAGGGCACCGCCTTCCTGCGCGATGCGGTGAAACGCGAAGCGATCCGCCGCGCGGGGATCCCCTTCATCGAGGTAGAGCCCGACTTCGACCCCGCCCTCCTGCGCAGCCGCATCACGGGCCTGCTCGCACCGCCAACAGCGGCCGCAGGGGTGACAGACCTGCACAGCCGCCGCGTCTAGCCGCGCGCCGCCAACCTCTCGCGCGCTTCGGCCTCCTCCATCGCCACATGCCCCGGCGCGGCGGCGGCAAGGTCGGCGTCGATCACGGCGATCAGCCGGAACTCCTCCCACCACAGCCACATCTGCGGGTCAAACGGGCCCGCCCGGCCAAAGTATTCCTCATGCGCGATCTGCCAAAAGCGCAGGCTCCCATCGCCCTCGCCTTCCAGCGCGGCAAAGGCCGCGTCGATCGCGTCAAACCGCCTCCGGCCCACGGCCACGGTTTCCATCACCGCAACGGGCCGCGCCCCCACCATGACCGCCCACCGCATCCCCGGCACTGTCGGGTTTTCGTCGCGCCCGTCCCAGACGGTCGCCCGTTTGCGCCCCGCAATCACCAGCGCGGCCAGCCGTTCCTCGATCTCGACCGTCGATCCGAACCGGCAACAGGGCAACCGCCCCCAGCCCGGCACCTCGATCTGCTCCTCGGCCATGCCCATTCTTCTCTGTTCAAATATCCTGCGGGGAAGGCGCCGCTTGCGGCGACGTGGGGCCGCATAGGCCCCATTTCACCTGCGCAACGCCCCGTCGCGCATCACCTGATCAGCCCTTGGCCGCGATCACATCCTCGGGTGTCCCAACGGCGCGCGTCACCACATCGCCCGGCACGATCCGCTTGATCATGCCCGACAACGCCTTGCCTGCCCCGATTTCCCAGAATTCGGTCACGCCCGCGCCCGCCATCCACAGCACCGATTCCCGCCAGCGCACCGCGCCCGTCACCTGCGCCACCAGCAGATCGCGGATGCGGTCCGGCTCGGTTACCGCTTCGGCGCGCACGTTCACCACCACCGGCACGACCGGCTTTTCCACCACCACGGCGGCCAGCGCTTCGGCCATCACATGAGCGGCGGGCTGCATCAACGCGCAATGAAACGGCGCGCTCACCGGCAGAAGGATCGCACGCTTGGCCCCCTTGGCCTTTGCAATCTCCAATGCCCGCTCCACCGCGCCCTTGTGGCCCGACACAACCACCTGCGCGGGGTCATTGTCATTCGCGGCCTGGCACACCTCGCCCTGCGCCGCCTCTGCGGCCACGGCGCTCGCCGTCTCGAAATCCAGCCCCAGCAACGCCGCCATCGCCCCAAGGCCAACCGGCGTCGCCTCCTGCATGGCCTTGCCCCGGATGCGCAACAGCCGCGCCGTATCCGACAGACCCAGCGCCCCCGCCGCACACAACGCCGAGTATTCGCCCAGCGAATGCCCCGCCACAAAGGCCACGTCCTTGGCGATGGTGATCCCCTCCGCCTCCAGCGCCCGCAGCGCGGCAATCGACGTGGCCATCAGCGCGGGCTGCGCATTCTGCGTCAGCGTCAGTTCCGCGATATCGCCCTCCCAGATCAGCGCCGACAGCTTTTCCCCCAGCGCCGCATCCACCTCATCGAACACCGCCCGCGCGGCTGGATAGGCCTCGGCCAGCGCCCGCCCCATCCCGATGGTCTGCGCCCCTTGTCCCGGAAACACGAATGCTCGGCTCATGACCTGCCCCTCTCTTGTCCTCGGGCCCTGTTGCGGCCCCCACCCCGCCTTACCCAAACCGCCCCGGCGGTGCAATCTTTCCGCCACGCAGCCCCAAACCGCCGCTGGGCATTGCCCAGAACCCGCCGCAGGCCGCAACCTTCTGTAAACCCCCCGCTGCTAGGCTCTGCACAGCCCCTCCTGCCCAGAGCCAGTTCACCATGACCCACAGCAGCCTACTCGACACGCGCCCGGCGGCCCCACCTGCCGCCCCCACGGCCCAGGCTGAGGTCGCCACCATCCGCGACATCGCGACAGAGGTTGGCGCGCTTTCCGTCTCGCTGGCCGATATCTCCGGCGCGGTAGAGGATGTGGATGCGCTGATGCACCGGCAGGTCGAAACACTGCACGCCCTGCGCGGCCTGTCCGCTTCGCTGGCACGCGGCAACGGCGCCATCCGCGAAGCGGCCCGTTCGGCGCTTTCGGCCACGGTCGCCGCGCGCCAGACGGTCGCCACCGGCCTGACTCGGATCGACACCGCCCTGTCGGACATCACCACGCTGGCCAATCAGGTTGCCCTCTTCGGTGACCGCATCAACGCCCTGACCCAAGCCCTGTCCCGGGTCGCCCGCGCCGTCAGCGATATTGATGCCATTGCCCGCACCACCAACCTCCTTGCCCTCAATGCCTCGATCGAGGCGACACGCGCCGGCGATGCGGGGCGCGGCTTCATGGTCGTCGCGCAAGAGGTGAAACACCTCTCCAGCCGCACGCAGGACGCCACGCGTGAAATTGCGGCCAACCTTGGCGATCTGACCCGCGAAATCACCGCCATCGCCGAAACCGGCAGCGCCGCCGCCGAAAACGCCGCCTTGGTCCGGGGCGAGGCGGGCCGCGTCTCGCAGGTCATGGCCGAAATCGACGGCGCCGTTCTCGCCATTGCCGACCGGCAGGATCAGATCACCGAAACCACGAACACCGCAGCCGACCTTGTCACCGCCGCCGAAAAGGGCGTGCAGGGCATCGGCATGGGGGTCTCAAAGGCCGCAGGCCATCTCGGCTCGGCCAGATCCGGCCTTGCCGATCTTGTCGCCGCCAGCGAAAGGCTGGCCTCCTCCACGGCCCGCCTCGGCGTCGAAACCGTCGACACGCCTTTCATTCAGGCCGTACAGCGGGCCGCCGCCGCCATCTCGGCGGCCTTCACCGCCGAGGTTGAGGCAGGACGCCTCCCCCTGCGTGATCTGTTCGACCGCGACTATCGCCAGATCCCCGACACCAATCCCCCGCAAATGCTGGCCACATTCACCGCAATGACTGACCGGCTACTTCCACCCATTCAGGAACCGCTGCTCGCCCTGTCGCCCGCCGTAGTCTTTTGCGCGGCGGTGGATGTGAATGGCTATCTGCCCACCCATAACCGCGCGTTTTCGCACCCGCAGCGGCCCGGCGATCCGGTCTGGAACGCCGCCAACTGCCGCAACCGCCGCATCTTTGCCGATCGCGTCGGCCTCTCCGCCGGGCGCAACACGCGGCCTTTCCTGCTGCAATCCTATCGCCGCGACATGGGCGGCGGAACCTTCGCCCTGATGAAGGATGTCTCGGCCCCGATCTTCGTGCAGGGCCGCCATTGGGGCGGGTTGCGTCTGGCCTATCGCGTCTAACCCCCTGACAAGCCCCGCCACCCCGTCCAAACCCCACGACAACCCGTCACCTTGTCAGCCCGCCGCCACCATGCCATTTCCCCGGCATGGCTCTGCACCAATCACCCACCCTGCGCCGCATCCTCTATGCCATCAGCTTCGAAGCGGGCGGCATCCTGCTTTCCGCTGCCCTTCTGCTCCTGATGGCCGAAACGACGGCGGGCAGTTCGCTCGTCTTCTCGGTCCTTGCCTCCACCGTCGCCATGCTCTGGAACCTCGCCTTCAACGCGATGTTCGAGGCGTGGGAATCCCGCCAAACGACCCGAGGCCGCAGCCTCAAACGCCGCATCGCCCATGCGCTGCTGTTTGAGGCGGGCCTTGTCCTGGCCCTCCTGCCGCTGACTGCGTGGTGGTTCTCCGTCACCCTCGTTCAGGCGCTCGCCTATGAGGCCGTGCTGATCGCAGCCTTCCTGATCTACACTTGGGCCTTCACTTGGGCCTTCGACCGCATCTTCGGCCTGCCCGCCTCGGCGCGATAGACCTTCGATCCCGCGATCATCGCGCCTACCACCAGCGCCCCTGCAAATTCTCCGTCAAAATTTTCAGCGATTTCTGCGTCACACATCACCCTTCTGCGCAGAGGCGCAAAGCCTTGCACTCCTGCGGCCTTTCTGTATAAGGCCCCATCCTTTCCGCACTCACGTGAACCGGTGCAGCCTCTCGTGGACGGGCCGCGGAAAGGCCGAACGCCCGCCCTATGAAATGCACCATGACAAGAACTGGAGTGAACATGGCTCTTTACGAGCATGTCTTCATCGCGCGTCAGGATCTTTCCAACACGCAAGCCGAAGGCCTCATCGAACATTTCTCCACGGTCCTCGCAGACAACGGCGGCAAAGTCGTTGAATCCGAATACTGGGGCGTCAAGACGATGGCCTACAAGATCAACAAGAACCGCAAGGGCCACTACGCCTTTCTGAAATCGGATGCGCCCTCGGCCGCCGTTCAGGAAATGGAACGCCTGATGCGCCTGCATGATGACGTGATGCGCGTGTTGACCATCAAGGTCGATACCCATGGCGAAGGCCCGTCCGTGCAGATGCAAAAGCGTGACGAGCGTGAACGGGGCGACCGTCCCGAAGGCGGCTTCGGCGGTGGCGAACGCCGCGAGCGCAGCTTTGGCGACCGTCCCGATCGGGGTGGCGACCGTGGCGCTGATCGTGGTGGCGACCGCGGTGGTGACCGCGGCGGCTTCCGTCGTTGATCCCGGACAGGAAAGGACCATAAACCATGGCAAACAAACCGTTTTTCCGCCGCCGCAAGGTCTGCCCCTTCTCGGGCGACAATGCTCCCGCGATCGACTACAAGGACGTCCGTCTGCTCCAGCGTTACGTTTCCGAACGCGGCAAGATCGTCCCGTCGCGCATCACCGCAGTCTCGGCCAAGAAGCAGCGTGAACTGGCGCAAGCCATCAAGCGCGCCCGCTTCCTCGCTCTGCTCCCCTACGCCGTGAAATAAGGAAGACAGATATGCAAGTCATCCTCCTTCAGCGCGTGGCCAAGCTCGGCCAGATGGGTGAAGTCGTCAACGTCAAGGACGGCTACGCCCGCAACTTCCTCCTGCCGCAGGGCAAGGCGCTCCGCGCCAACGAGGCGAACATCAAATCCTTCGAAGTCAAGAAAGCGCAGCTTGAGCTGCAAAACCTTGAAACGAAGAAAGAGGCCGAAGCCGTGGGCGCCAAGCTCGACGGTCAGACCTTCGTGGTGATTCGCTCCGCATCCGACGCCGGCGCGCTCTATGGCTCCGTCACCACCCGTGACGCCGCCGAAGCCGCGACCGAGGCAGGGTTCACCGTGAACCGCGCCCAGGTCGTTCTGGATCGCCCGATCAAGGATCTGGGTCTGCACTCGGTCTCCGTCGTGCTGCACCCCGAAGTGTCGGTCCGCATCACGCTGAACGTCGCGCGTTCGCCGGAAGAAGCCGAACTGCAAGCCGCCGGCAAATCCATCCAGGAACTCGCCGCCGAGGCCGAAGCTGCCGCCGATTTCGAGATCGCCGAACTGTTCGACGATCTGGGTGGCGCAGCGACCGAAGACGCATAAGCGCACCCTCTGGGACAGTGATCACAGGCCGCGCCGGGCAACCGGCGCGGCTTTTCCTTTGGGCCAACACCCCGAACTCCGTGGACTACATGATTTACTTTTGTAGTACACGCCGCTATGTACTACAAAAATCACTTTCGTAGTACACGCCATGCGCCCACACAGCCACACCGCAATCGCAGCCTACATCGACCTCCTCCGTGCGCTGCGCGAGGATGACATCTCGCAGCATTCAGGCACGCCATTCCTCGAAATGCGCGGCAATCGCGGATACTGGTACGAAACCATCCGTATCGGCACGACAGTTCGCAAACGCTACATCGGCGAGGACACGCCTGAAACGGCAGACCTCATTGCACGCTCGACAGATCTTGCCGCAACCCGTGCTGACCGTGCCGCCCTGCGCACGCGCCTCGTCCGCCTTTTGCGCGCCGAGGGTTTCCTTTCGGTGGATCGCACGACAGGCTCCCTGCTTTCGGCAATGGCACGTACCGGTGTCTTCCGGCTTGGCGGAACGATCGTCGGCACTCATGCCTTCCGCCATTATGAAGGCGAGCTCGGCATCGCTTTTCCACTTGATCAGGCAGCGCAGACCGATGATCTGGACATCGCCCAGTTCGAGCGCCTCAGCCTTGCTTTGAACGACCATGTCGATGAACCACTGCCAAACCTCTTCCGCGATCTCGACTTTGACCCTGTTCCAACTCTCGACAGCCGGGCCGTCTGGCGCTGGCGTCAGTCGAACGCAGAAACGCTCATCGAATTCCTCACCCCTTCCTTCCGCCCGGAAGAAGACATCCGCGATCTGCCCGCGCTCGGCGTCTCGGCCCAGTCGTTGCACTACCTCAACTATCTGATCGCCGAACCGATCAAGGCCGCCGCCCTCTATCGTTCGGGCCTGCTGATCCAAATCCCCCGTCCCGAACGCTTTGCCATCCACAAGCTCATCGTCGCCGATCGCCGCCGCGGCGGCCCCGATCAGATCAAATCCCGCAAGGACCGCGCCCAAGCCGCCCTCCTGATCCGCACCCTTGCAGAGGACCGCCCCGATGACCTGCGCGAGGCCTATGCCGATGCCCGCTCGCGCGGGCCCCGCTGGGAAGCCCGCATCGACGCAAGCCTCAAACGCCTGCCCGAAAGCGCTGCCCTCCTCGCAGCGCTATAGGCGACACGCCGATGTCGTACACGCGGCTGCATCGCCCCCGCCGCCGCCCTAGCCTCCGCCCAGCCGCAACCCGGAGCGCCCCATGCCCGCCCCCATCACAGCCCTGCCCCGCGACAGCGCAAGGGGCATCGCCCTTCTGGTGGCCGGCATCGCCGTCTTTTCCATCCAAGACCTGATCCTCAAACTCCTGTCCGGCGCCTATCCCTTGCATCAGGCTATGGTCCTGCGCTCCCTCACGGCGCTTCCCCTGCTTTTGCTGCTCGTCCATCGCGACGGCGGCCTTGGCACGCTCATCACCCCCGGCACCCGCGCCATGATCCTGCGCGGCGTGGTGATGTTTCTTGCCTATACCTCCTATTACCTCGCCCTCGCCGCCCTACCGATGGCCACCACCGTCGCACTGTATTTCTCGGCCCCGCTGTTCATCACCATCCTGTCGGTCGTG
This sequence comes from Fuscovulum sp., assembly GCA_035192965.1. NCBI lineage: Bacteria > Pseudomonadati > Pseudomonadota > Alphaproteobacteria > Rhodobacterales > Paracoccaceae > Fuscovulum > Fuscovulum sp. Next base: position 2,677,577 of record CP136571.1, read on the forward strand.
ATCCTCGGCGAAACCGTCGGCCCCCGCCGCTGGGTTGCGCTTTTCGCGGGCTTTGCGGGCGTGTTGATCATGGTCCGCCCCGGCGGCGACCTGTTCGACTGGGCCGCCCTCCTGCCGGTGATTGCGGGCCTCACCTATGCCATCTCCATGATCTCCGCCCGCCGCCTTGGCAGCAGCGAAACCGCCCCGGCACTGGCCTTCTGGGGCAATGCGGTCTTTCTTGTGGCTGCCATCGCCATGTCGGCGGTCCTTGGCTCCGGCGCATGGGAAAGCGACGCCCACCCCTCACTCGCCTTCCTGCTGCGCGGCTGGGCCATGCCAACGGCCTTTGACCTGATGCTGATGATGGCCTGCGGCGTCATCGCCGCCATCGGACTTACCCTGCTGACCCAAGCCTATCGCGTGGCCGAATCCTCGGTCGTCACGCCGTTTGAATATACCGGCCTGCTCTGGTCGGTGATCTATGGCTGGATCTTCTGGCGCGATTGGCCCGTGCTGACCGATTGGATCGGCATCGCCATCATCACCGGCGCAGGGCTTTACATCCTCTGGCGCGAAGCCCGGCAAAAGCGCGCATGAAAAAGGGGCCGAAGGCATCGCCCTCGGCCCCGCTATTTCCACCCGCGAACGGGCGAAGCGATTACATCTCGTCCAGCGCTTCGATGGCCTTCTGAAGCTCGTCCTTGCTGACGTCCTTCTCGGTCACCTTGGCCCCGGCCATGATGTGATCCACAACCTTGTCTTCAAAGATCGGCGCGCGCAGCTGCTGCTGCACTTGCTGGTTCTTCTGCACGAACTCGAAATAGGCGCGCTCCTGGCCCGGATAGTTCCGTGCCTGTGCCAGCACAGCCTGCGTCATCTCGGCGTCCGTCACGGTCACTTCGGCCTTGCGGCCCACTTCGGCCAGCACCAGCCCCAGACGCACCCGGCGCTCGGCCAGCGCCTTGTGCTCATCCGTCGGGTCGATGGAGCCGTGGTTATGGCCATGCTCTTCAGGATGCTCTTCATGCCACAGCTGATGCGCGATCTGCGAAGCCTCGGCTTCCACCAGACGCGCCGGCAGATCGAACTTAACCATCGAATCCAGCTGATCCAGCAGCGCCCGCTTCAACACGGCGCGCGAGGCACCCTTGTATTCGGATTCCAGACGCTCGGCGATCTGGCCCTTCAGCGCGGCCAAATCCTCGGCCCCGTACTTCTTGGCCAGTTCATCATCCACTTCGGCGGGCTTGGCTTCCTTCACCGCCTTGATGGTGCAGGCGAACACGGCGGCTTTCCCGGCAAGGTGCTTGGCACCGTATTCCTCGGGGAAGCTCACATTGACCGCCACTTCGTCGCCCACCTTGGCGCCGACCAGCTGCTCTTCAAAGCCGGGGATGAAAGACTTCGATCCCAGCACCAGCGCATAGTCATCGGCCGAGCCGCCATCGAACAGCTCACCATCGACCGAGCCCTTGAAGTCGATCACGACCTGATCGCCATCCTTGGCCTTGGCACCCTTCTTGCGGTCTTCGAAATTCTGCGCGGTCGCGGCAAGGTTCTTCAGCGCCTCATCCACATCCGCATCTGCTGCCTTCACGACCAGCTTTTCCAGCGTGATCTTGCTTGCATCCACATCCGGGATCGGCGGCAGCGTCTCATAGGACATCTCGACGACGACATCCTGACCCTCGGCCCAGGTCTCGCCCTCGACCATCTTCACCTCGGGCTGCAGCGCGGGGCGGTCACCGGTCTTGTCAAAGTGATCCTTCATCGCGCCGTCGATGGCGTCCTGCATCGCATCGCCCAGCAGGCGCTGACCGAACTGCTTGCGCAGGATCGCCAGCGGCACCTTGCCCTTGCGGAAACCCTTCATCTCGATCTCGGGCTGCGCCTCGACCAGCTTTTCCTGAACCTTTGCTTCCAGTTCGGCAGCGGTCACCGTGATGGTGTAGCCGCGCTTCAGACCGTCGTTCAGGGTCTCGGTGACCTGCATTGTTTCGTCCTTCTCATCACATCCCTGGTGCGGGTGGAGGGACTTGAACCCCCACGCCTTGCGGCGCCAGAACCTAAATCTGGTGCGTCTACCAGTTTCGCCACACCCGCAAATTGACCAAAACGCACACGTCTGCCCCGCCAAGGGGCAGGCCCGCGCGCGCCTTGAAAATCCGCGCCCTTCTAGCAAAGCCCCACGGGGGATGCGAGAGGAAAATCAGGGCGAAATCTGACGCAGATTTCGCGCCGTTTCCTGACACAGGAAACGCTGCGGGCATCCTGCCCGCAAACCGGAATTTGCGTCAAATTCCGCAGCGATTTTTGCGTCAAAAATCGCCCCCTCACACCCGCAACCGCCGGAACACTGCAGGCAGCATCTCCGGCAGATCCTCGGCAATCAGCCCCGGCCCGAACTCCCGGGCACATTCCACATGCAGCCACGCCCCCGTGCAGGCCGCGTCAAAAGCCGAAAACCCCCGCGCCATCAGCCCCGCGATAAACCCCGCCAGCACATCCCCCGATCCCGCCGTCGCGAGCCACGGCGCCGCCCGCTCATAATGGGCCGAATTGATCGCACAGCGCCCATTAGGGGCCGCAATCACCGTATCCGCCCCCTTGAACAGCACCACGCATCCCGCCCGAGCTGCCGCCTCGCGCGTCGCATCCACCTTGGAATAGGCAGGCCCCGTCACCGCAGGTGCCGCAAATTTCTCCGCGATATCCGGAAACAGCCGCGCGAACTCTCCGCCATGCGGCGTCAGCACACAGGCGTCATGCAGCGCCCCGAACAACCCCGCCTCCCGCGACAGGATCGTCAGCGCATCGGCATCCAGCACCAGAGACAAGGGCCGCTCCTCGCGCACCACGCCCAAAGCCGCCGCCACCAACTCGGCCTCCCGCGTCCCCGTGCCCAGCCCCGGCCCAAGGCAAACCACCCCGATCCGCCCATCCTCCAGCACGGCTTCCAAGGCCGCCCCATCCTCCACCACCCGCAGCATCATCGCGTCCAGCCGAGCCGCATTCTCGGCCAAGGCCTCCGAAGGACACCCCACCGTCACCACCCCCGCCCCGATCCTGAGCGCCCCCCGCGCCGAAAGCCGCGCTGCCCCGCCGCGACCGGAAGGACCTGTGAGAACAAGCAAAGCTCCATGCCCGAACTTATGCGCTGCGCCAAATTTTCTTAGCCTACCCGCATCAGGGGCCTCGAGCGCGTGCACCCCCAGTTGACTCACCAGCCCGATATCAGCCACCGCCAACTTGCCGCAATATTCTGGACCCGTTGCCAGAAAGTGCCCTTGTTTCGCGCGATGAAAAGTGACTGTCAGACCTGCGCCGAGACCGTCTTCCGAGTCCCCTAAATGGGACTTTAGCTTTAGACCGCTATCAGCGCACAGGCCGCTGACGATATCCACTGCAACGACATGTGCATGACAAAACTCAGCAGCGTTCGCGAGCAGACCTGCGACCCGCCAGACGTTTTGCTCCAATGGTCGTGTAAGCCCAGTCCCGAAAAGCGCATCAACAAAGACTGGCTTTTGTTGGTTACCCTGCTCCGCTCTGACCGCCTCGAACAGGGCGGAGGCGACGCTCCGCAAGGTAAGCTCCCCCACCTCCCCCATCCCCACCCACCGCTCATAATTCACCCGCGCGTCCGGTGGCATCTTCTCGGGGTCGCCGTAGAGGAACACATCCACCTCCCACCCCCACTCCTTCAACAGCCGCGCCACAACGAACCCGTCGCCACCATTGTTGCCGGGTCCACACAACACCACCGCCCGGTGCGAGGTCGCCCGCAACTCCGGCCATTCCTCAAAGACCGCCTCCACCACGCCCCGCCCGGCGCGCTCCATCAGCTCCAGCCCGGTCACCGCGCCGCTTGCAATCGCGGCGGCTTCGATGGCGCGCATTTGGGCAGCGGTTAGCAATTCGGTCATGTTCTCGCCCAATCCTTTCGCAAACCGCCCATCACGCAGGCGTTTTGCACAATTTTTAATCAACGCTCGCGGAAACCCGCCGCAGACCGCCCCGCCCGTCCGCTCACCGATTGTGGCCCCCAATCAGAAATGATCAGACCTCCAAAGACAAGCCACCTGGGGGGAGAGTCGGCCCATGAAGAAGATCGAGGCGATCATCAAACCGTTCAAGCTGGACGAGGTGAAGGAAGCCCTTCAGGAAGCCGGCATTCAGGGCCTCTCGGTCACCGAAGTCAAAGGCTTTGGGCGCCAGAAGGGCCATACCGAACTCTATCGTGGCGCCGAATATGTCGTCGACTTCCTGCCCAAGGTGAAGATCGAGGTCGTCCTCACCGATGACATGGTCGACAGCGCCATCGCGGCGATCGTCTCTGCCGCCCGCACCGACAAGATCGGCGACGGCAAGATCTTCGTCACCCCCATCGAACAGGCCATCCGCATCCGCACCGGCGAAACCGGCGACGACGCGGTCTGACCTTTCCGAATACCCGCCCGCGCATTCTTGCGCGGCGGCCTCTGCAACACCCAACCGAAAGGCATCATGATGAGCGCAGTTAAGAATGCTCTGAAGCTGATGAAGGACGAGGAAGTCGAATATGTCGACATCCGCTTCACCGACCCAAAGGGCAAGCTTCAGCACGTCACCCTGGTGGCGGACCTCGTGGATGAAGACTTCTTCGAAGAAGGCTTCATGTTCGATGGCTCCTCCATCGCTGGCTGGAAGTCGATCGACCAGTCCGACATGAAGCTCATCCCCGATGCTTCTTCGGTCTATATCGACCCGTTCTATGCCGAAAAGACGATGTGCGTGCATTGCAACGTCGTCGAACCCGACACGGGCGAGGCCTATAGCCGCGACCCGCGCGGCACCGCCTTCAAGGCCGAGGCATACCTGAAATCCTCGGGCGTTGGCGACGTGGCCTATTTCGGCCCAGAAGCCGAATTTTTCATCTTCGACGACGTCCGCTACTCGGTCGCACCGAACAAGGTGTCGTACCAGATCGACGCCGAAGCCGCCGCCTGGAACACCGACACCGTGATGGAAGGTGGCAACCTCGCCCACCGCGCCAATTACAAGGGCGGCTACTTCCCGGTGAACCCGATCGACGAAGCGCAAGACCTGCGCGGCGAGATGCTCTCCACCATGAAGCGCATGGGCATCAAGGTCGACAAGCACCACCACGAAGTGGCGACCTGCCAGCACGAACTGGGCATGATCTTCGGCGGGCTGGTCCAACAGGCCGACAACATCCAGAAATACAAATACGTGATCCACAACGTCGCGGCCGCCTATGGCAAGACCGTGACCTTCATGCCCAAACCCATGAAGGGCGACAACGGCTCGGGGATGCACGTCAACATGTCGATCTGGAAGGACGGCAAGCCGCTCTTCGCAGGCGACAAGTATGCCGACCTGTCGCAGGAAGCGCTGTATTTCATCGGCGGCATCCTGAAGCACGCCAAGGCGCTGAACGCGATCACCAACCCGTCCACCAACAGCTACAAGCGCCTGATCCCCGGCTTCGAGGCCCCGGTTCTGCGCGCGTACTCCGCCCGCAACCGGTCGGGCTGCGTCCGTATTCCGTGGACCGAATCGCCCAAAGCCAAGCGCGTCGAAGCCCGCTTCCCCGATCCGTCGGCGAACCCCTATCTGGCCTTCGCAGCGCTGCTGATGGCCGGTCTTGACGGCATCAAGAACAAGATCGACCCGGGCCCGGCTTCGGACAAGGATCTCTACGATCTGCCTCCGGAAGAACTGGCCGCGATCCCCACCGTCTGCGGTTCGCTGCGCGAGGCGCTGGAAGAGCTTGAAAAGGATCACGACTTCCTGCTCGCAGGCGACGTGTTCACCAAAGACCAGCTCGAAGGCTACATCGCCCTGAAATGGGAAGAGGTCTACGCCTTCGAACACACCCCGCATCCGGTGGAATACCTGATGTACTATTCCTGCTGATCCAAGGATCAGTGAATAAAGGCAAAAGGGCCGCCCCAGGGCGGCCCTTTTCGCATTCCTGCCACAGGTTTCGGGCCACCATCGGGCAAACCCGGCATGACGCGCAGCCGCGATTACCAGGATTTGCAGGGAATACCCCAAACCCCGCCACAGAAAGCGCAAATTCTGGTCACGATTCGATGGTTCGGTTAACAAAACCTAAGGAGTTGCCGCCATGCTGGATAGTGACGCTTCCTTCTTCCTTGTACCCGAATTCCAATCCTCTCGCGGGGCGCGCCGGACCAGCCGCGCACCCTTGTCAGACCTCCGGTTCGGCGCCGAAACCGGCGCCGATCTGTGCATGGCCCTGATGCCCGATCCTGGCACCCATGGCGTGGCGGCCTTGGCCGACCTTGCCGTTACAAGTGCAAATGTCGTGCCAAGCCGGAAAACCGACACCGATTTTTCTGCAATCAACACGACAGATGATCCGACAACCGGCATCGAAACCTGTGAAGACATTCACGCAGATTTCTTGTCATTCGATGAAGACGATGCCGATTTCTTCGCCCCGGAAGATGGGTCCGATATAACGCTGGCAGAGGCAGCCCCCTTTGCCGACAGCCCCGACATCCGCGCCGTAACCCCGCGCCGCCCGATGCGCTTTACCTTTGCGCGCGACGCGGTCGAACACAGCCGCGCCATCCTGCCCTCCCCCAACCTTTTTGCCAATGTCTTCGATGATGACAGCCTTGTCGGCCCCGGCATCGACCCCCGGCTTCAGCGCAGCCGCGCCCGCGCCCGTGCCCGCCTTGCCGCGCATGAGGCCGGCCTTGCCCCCGAAGCGCGCAACCTCTGGGGCGATGATGCCAACGAAGCGGTGATGGCCACGGAAGATGGCACCGAAACCGCCCCGGACATGCCAACGATCACCCTGACCGAAACCACCGCCTCGGATGGCAGCGATGGGCAGGCCCCGCGCCGCGCCGTGCGGCACCTGTCGGTCACCCGGCGCATGCCAAAGCCGCGCCTTGCACAATCCGAAATCCACGATCCGCTACAGAACCATCTGCATCAGGTCCGCCACGCGCTCTACACCCCCGACCCGGAAGAAGTGGCCGCAGCACTCGCATCGCCCCCGCAGCAATCGCTTCCCGTTCGTGTGATGGCGGCCGTGGTCACGCTGGCACTCTTGCTGACACGGATCATTGCCCCGCTGCGCGCCGTGCTGGCCGATCAGGCCCGCTTTCTGCGCGATATGGCAACGGGCAACGGCCTGCGCCTGTCCTCCCGCGCCATGGCCATCACCGGCCTTATCTTCGCCCTTGCCCAGACTATCCCGCCCAATCTGATGTAACAGCCCTGCCCGGCCAACCCGGGCAGAACACAACCGCAGGCAAGATCATCACACCTCTGACCTGTTCACGATCCGTCGACAACCACCGCAGATTAGGCGGGTTTCCGCGCAAACACCCCCAAATCAGGCAACAATCGGGCAGAAAAACCGCCAAATTCATCCATCGACCGCAAACCCACCTGAAATTAGGCACAATTATCCTTCAACCTCTGGGCAACGATAAAAAAGGCAGGAGGGCATTCAGATGGCATTCGACGACAGTACGATCGCCCAGTTTGTCTTTGACCGCGACCCAGCATTGAACCTACCCGTCCTGGTGCGCGAACTTGACGATGCGCTCGGCCGGTCCGGCGCCGGCGACCGGCGCATCACTTGGGATTGCGAAGACCTCGTTTTTGTCGATTTGCACGGCGTGCGCTTCACCCTCTCTTACACGGGCGAACCGGCCCTCGGCCTGCCCAGCAGCTTGATGATTTCGGTCGGCCCCGGCGCTGATGTGATCGCGGGCAACCGCGAAGATCCCGCCGATCGCCGCCGCTACGAAGACCTGTGCCACCTGATCGCTGATCGCCTGCGCGCCCGCTTCGCGCCGCGCGAAACGCTCTGGCATCAGGTTGCCGGTCCCGTCACCGCCGATCTGGTCGACAACCTCTTCGACCGCTTGCCTGATTTCTCCGCCCCGGCGGCCACGCGCCCGCTCGCCCGCCGCTCCCCATCGGCCGAGGCAATCCGCGCCTTCCCGGAAACCGATGGCGGAATGCCTGTGTCCTTTGTCGAAAAGGCCATGGCCATCAAGGCCGCCAAGGCCGAACGCGCCCGCGCCGCCATGACGCGCCTCTCCAATGCCGCCATGGCCCCCGCCGCCCCGGCCAACAGCCAACCCGATCTGCCGCGCCGCCCGTCCGGCGACCTCGATCAGGTCCGCAGCGCCCTTTATCCCGAAGAGCCGGAAACCAAAGGCCAGAACGTCCGGATGCGCCTTGCCGCCTCCACGCTCGATGTCACGCTGATGGTGGTCTATCTCCCCATGGGGGCCGCGATGCTCACCTGCTCGCTCCTGCGCGGTGGCGATATCAACGCCTCCGGTCGCGTCATGGCCCTGACTTGCACGCTGCTCGCGCTTGGCCACTTTGCGGGGCTGAACCCGATGCTGTCGCTGCTGTAAGGCGGCCTACAAACCGGCCGCCACCATCGCCGCCCGCTCTGCCTCGGAAAACCGCGCCATGGGCACCAGATGCGTGTGGATGGAAAACACCACCGCCCCTGTTTCGGGCAGGCGCAGGATGCATTGCCGCTCGGATCGCATGTAAAGACGCTCCACCGCATAGGGCCGGGTGTCAAATTCTTGACGCGGGTTGTGCAGCGCCGGGTCGTCATAGACCAGCGCATTGTACCGCTCCAGCGGTTGCCCCACCCGCACCAGATCAAACAGCCGCTGCACCCGCCGCGCCAGATCCTCATCATAATGCCGCACAGGCCGATGGATGCCCGTCATCGGACGCCCGATCTTCTGGCCCAGCGTCCAGCTTGCCGGAAAGCACAGGATCGCCCCGGTCAGAACGGATTCCTCCCCCTGCTTTTCCATCAGGCACAGATCTTCCTGCACCAACCGCCCCAGCGTGATCAGGGGAAATGCCGGATCCAGCCGCACCTCCACACCATCCGGCCGCCGCACCCGATCCGGCGCCACCGCGTAACCGTCACGCCGTGACACCAACTCCAGCACCGCCGCATAAAGCTCTGCCGCTGCCGCCCGTCCTTCGGGCAAAAGCGCATGCACCAAAGGCTGCCGCGTGGCGATCAGCCAATCCCGCTCGGCCATCTGCCCGGCAAAGGCCTCGTCCGCGCGGATCCAATCCTCCGCCCCGCAGGGCAGCATCCCGGGCAGCCGCCATGTCCGCGGGTCCGCCCATGGCTGATGGGGCAAGCTGTCCTGAAAAACCGGCTCTCTCATCCCTCTTGCCTACATTCCCGCCCTGCGACCAGCAACCCCATCCAAATCCGACTCCCCCGCGTCGCAGAGCGGCAACCCCCTTGCCCCTGCCTGCCCGACCATCCGCATGCCAGCAGGGGGGCCACCATGAACCAGCACTACGCCGACCGCCGCAAGATCGATCCAAGCCGGGGCACCACGCTGGGCGACGGCACCCCGAACGACAATGACCGCGTCGAAATCGGCCCCACCCAGCTTGCCTTCGCCGAATGGCAGGCGGCGGGCCTCACGCCTCCCAACCTCGCCCGAATGCGCGAATATCGTTGGGATCGTCTGGTCAAGGCGCTGCAAGCCCGCGATTACGGCGGCCTTCTGATGTTCGATCCGCTCAACATCCGCTACGCCACCGATACAACAAACATGCAGCTGTGGAACACCCACAACCCCTTCCGCGCCTGCCTTCTGATGGCCGACGGCCATATGGTCATGTGGGAATACAAGAACTCGCCCTTCCTTGTGACCTTCAACCCGCTGGTCAAGGAACTCCGCTCCGGCGCCACCTTCTTCTACAACTCCACCGGTGATCGGGGCGCCGCAGCCGCCCGCGCCTTCGCTCAGCAAGTCGATGATCTGATGCGCGCCCATGTCGGCACCAACCGCCGCCTTGCAGTGGACAAGATCATGGTCCACGGCCTGCGCGCGCTGGAATCCATCGGCTTTCAGGTGATGGAAGGCGAAGAGGTCACCGAACGCACCCGCGCCATCAAGGGCCCTGATGACATGCTTGCCATGCGTTGCGCGGCCCATGCCTGCGAAACCGCGGTTGCAGCGATGGAGGCGTTTACCCGCGAAAACGTCCCCAAAGGCAACGTATCCGAAGATGACATCTGGTCCGTCCTGCACGCGGAAAACATCCGCCGCGGCGGGGAATGGATCGAAACCCGCCTGCTCGCCTCCGGCCCCCGCACCAATCCCTGGTTTCAGGAATGCGGTCCCCGCATCGTGCAGAACAACGAAATCGTGGCTTTCGACACCGACCTGATCGGCGCCTACGGCTTTTGCATCGACATCTCCCGCACCTGGTGGGTGGGCGACCAGCGCCCGACCAATGCGATGATCGCCGCCTATGCCCATGCGCTCGACCATATCCGCGATCACCAGTCCCGCCTGAAACCCGGCGTCTCGATCCGCGACCTCACTTTCGGCGGGCATCAGCTGGACGGCCAGTACTGGCAGCAGAAATACTCCTGCAAGATGCACGGCGTCGGGCTTTGCGATGAATGGCCCTATGTCACCTATCCCGATGGCTGGATGGAAGGCGCCTTCGACGCCGTGCTGGAACCCGGCATGACGATCTGCGTCGAGGCTCTGGTCAGCCCCGAAGGCGGCGATTTCTCGATCAAGCTCGAAGATCAGGTGCTCATCACCGAAACCGGCTGCGAAAACCTGACCCGCTACCCCTTTGACTCCGCACTGATGGGCCTCGCATAGAATACGATTTTTCATGCGAAAAATCAGGGGGCTGTCCGCCCCCTCTTGGCCTGCGGCCAATTCACCCCCGCGGATATTTGGACAGAGAAGAACCCGAAAGACCCTCATTCTTTCTTCTCTGTTGAAATATCCTCGGGGGTGAATTGGCGCGGCACGCGCCAAGAGGGGGCAGACAGCCCCCTTCCTTCCGAATTTTCGCAGAAAATTCGTGCCACCCGTCCCGTCCCTGCGCCTTGCCTCGCAGCGCGTCCCGGCGTAAGCCCACCGCGTCCCTTCCCTGACACGAGGCCCGCCATGATCCCCCGCTATTCCCGCCCCGACATGGTCGCCCTTTGGGAACCCCAAACCCGCTTCCGCATCTGGTTCGAGATCGAGGCCCATGCCTGCGATGCACAGGCCATCCTGGGCGTCATCCCCAAGGCCAATGCCGAAGCCGTGTGGAAAGCCAAGGATGTCACCTTCGACGTCGCCCGAATTGATGAGATCGAGGCCGTTACCAAACATGACGTCATCGCCTTTCTCACCCACCTTGCCGAAATCATCGGCAATGACACCGCGCGTTTCGTCCATCAGGGGATGACCTCGTCAGATGTGCTCGACACCACGCTGAACATCCAACTCACCCGCGCCGCCGATCTGCTCCTCGCGGGCCTTGACCGCGTCCTCGCCGCGCTGAAAACCCGCGCGTTCGAGCATAAGGACACCGTCCGCATCGGCCGCAGCCACGGCATCCATGCAGAACCCACGACCATGGGCCTCACCTTCGCGCGCTTTTACGCCGAGATGGCGCGCAACCGCGCCCGCCTGATCAACGCCCGGGCCGAAATTGCCACCGGTGCCATCTCCGGCGCCGTCGGCACCTTCGCCAATATCGACCCCTTCGTCGAAGAGCATGTCTGCGCCCAACTGGGCCTCACTCCCGAACCCATCTCCACCCAGGTCATCCCGCGCGACCGCCACGCCATGTTCTTTGCCACGCTGGGCGTCATCGCCTCCAGCATCGAAAACATCGCGATCGAGATTCGCCACATGCAGCGCACCGAAGTGCTGGAGGCCGAGGAATTCTTCTCCCCCGGCCAAAAAGGCAGCAGCGCCATGCCGCATAAAAGAAACCCGGTGCTCACCGAAAACCTCACCGGCCTTGCCCGCCTCGTGCGCATGTCGGTGATCCCCGCGCTCGAGAACGTGGCGCTCTGGCATGAACGCGACATCAGCCATTCCTCGGTGGAACGCGCCATCGGCCCCGACACCACCATCACGCTCGATTTCGCCCTGCATCGCCTGGCAGGTGTTGTCGAAAAGCTGGTGATCTACCCCGAGAACATGCTCAAGAACATGAACAAGTTCAAAGGTCTGGTCATGTCGCAGCGCGTGCTTCTGGCCCTGACCCAGGCCGGTGTCAGCCGCGAAGACAGCTACCGCCTCGTTCAGCGCAACGCGATGAAGGTCTGGGAACAGGGCGCCGATTTCCAGACCGAACTGCTGGCCGACGCTGAGGTGACAGCCGCCCTGTCACCGGCAGAAATCGCCGAAAAATTCGACTTGGGCTATCACACCAAACATGTCGACACGATCTTCCGCCGCGTTTTCGGCTGATCTCACGAAAGCGTGAGGCGGGCATGGCGCAGGGGCGGAATTTTCCGCCCTTGAAACGCACGATTCCATGCTAGCCTCATTTCTACGTACCGGATGCGGATTTTCCGACCGCCGGTCGCCCTGCTGACAGTCACATGCCAACAAAAGGACGACCCATGAAAATCAAGACCACATTCATTGCGCTGACCCTCTCGCTTGCCCCGACCTTCGCCCTCGCAGGCGGTGGCTGCAATTCCGACAAGATGAACATCACCGCTTCGACCTGCGTCGAAGGCACCGTCTATGACGCGGCAACCGGTGTTTGCGTGCCGCAAACCACCTCGTGATCCGAACCCGGGTAAGGGCCGGTTAACCCGGCCCGCCTAACCTTCCCGAAGCAACCTTCGGGAAGGATCAAGATGCAGGACGAAGGCCCTGTCGCGCTTGCGCGCATCACCCCAGTGCCCGCCGCCGCAGCGGGACTTGTGCCACGCAGCACCACGCCCGGCGAAAAGGCCGCGATCATCGTGCGCCTCATGCTTGCCGAAGGGGAACCGCTTCCCCTGTCGAACCTGCCCGAACAACACCAGACCCGCCTCGCCGAACTGATGGCCCGTATGGGGCTGGTGGACAGGGCCACCCTCGCTGCCGTGGTGGACGATTTCCTCACCGCGCTGGATGCCACCGGCCTTGTCTTCCCCGATGGGATCGATGGCGCCCTGTCGCTTGTGGATGGCCATATCTCACCCAATGCCGCCAGCCGCCTGCGCCGCATGGCCGCCAGCACCGCCCGCAGCGATCCCTGGGACAGGATCGCCGCCCTTCCCCCCGAAGACCTGCTTCCCCTCATCGCGGATGAGGCGGCGGAAACAGCCGCCGTTGCGCTCTCCAAACTGCCCGTGGCCCGCGCAGCCGACATTCTGGCCAAGATGCCGGGGGATCGCGCCCGCCGCGTGGCGCTGGCCATGTCGCGCACCGCCGCCACCGCCCCCGAAACCCTGCGCCGCATCGGCCTTGCGCTCGTGGCACAGCTTGATGCCCGCCCGCCCCGCGCCTTTGCCGCAGGCCCGGTCGATCGGATCGGCGCCATCCTCAACGTCTCGCCCTCCGCCACACGCGATGATGTGCTCGCCGGGCTGGACGAGGCTGACGCCGCCTTTGCCGAACAGGTCCGCCGCGCGATCTTTACCTTCGCCCATATCCCCGACCGTATCGCCCCGCGCGATCTGCCCCGTCTGTTGCGTGCCGTCGATGCGCCCACGATCACGACCGCCTTCACCGCCGCCCAGGCCGACCCGGCCCTCGCTCCGGTGGTCGATGCCGTCTTCGCCGCCCTCTCCCCCCGCATGGTGCAGCAGTTGCGCGATGACATGGCCGCGCGCGGCAAGGTCACGCCAAAGGATGCCGATGCCGCCTTCACCGCCATCGTCTCTGCCATCCGCGGGCTAGAGGCGTCGGGCGAACTCACCCTCAAACAGGAGGAGGAGTGAACGCACCCACGCGCCACCGGGTCCAACAATGCCGCCCAAACCAACGGCCCGGCGATCCCAAAAGCCCGCCCTTTCCCCCTTCATCTTGGTCGTAAATACCCGCAGGGGGTGAATGGCGGCGCGGCACGCGCCGACAGAGGGGGCGGCACGCCCCATCAAACCCGAGCCAAGCGCGAAGGCGCGCAGGCGAGACAGATGCCGTGCGGCGGCACGCCGCGCCGCCAGATTACCGCCCCCACCACCTTGCCCCCGCCCGTCACCCCGCCTAGGGTCCGGCCGAGCCAAGGAACACCCCATGCAGCAGCCGACCGAAGCCTCCACCCGTCAGGGCATCCTCCTGATGCTGCTCTCACTTTTGATGTTCACCGTGATGGATGCGCTGGCCAAGGGTCTGGTGCAGCGCTACCCGACACCGCAGGTCGTTTGGGCGCGCTTTGCGGGGCAGTTGTTCCTTGTGGTGCTGATCCTGAACATCCGCCTTGCCCCGGCCCTGCGCACCAAACACCCGCGCCTGCACGCCCTGCGGTCCCTCACTCAACTGGGCGCAACCGGCTTCTTCTTCGCTTCTCTCACCCATATCGGTCTGGCCGAGGCGACGGCGCTTGCCGATATCAACCCCGTCCTGATCACACTGGGTGCCGCGCTGTTCCTTGGCGAAAAACTCGGCCCCCGCCGCATCGCGGGCGTTGTCGCCGCCATGATCGGCGCGCTCATCATCATCCGCCCCGGTGCGGATGTGTTCACCCCCGCCGCCCTGCTCCCCTTGGCCTGCGCTGTCTGCTACGCCGCCTCGGCGCTCCTCACCCGCAAGGTCGGCATGACCGAAAGCCCCTGGACAGCCATGTTCTACGGCGCGCTTCTGGGCACCCTAGTCACCAGCGCGATGATGCCCGCCGTCTGGCAACCCATCGCAGCATCCGATCTGTGGCTATTCGCCATCGTGGGCTGCCTTGGCACCGCCGCGCAGATCTGCCTGATCCGCGCCTTCTCCGTGGCCGAGGCAGGGGCCATCGCCCCCTTCGGCTATGGCGGCATCCTGCTGGCCACACTCTGGGGCGTCCTGTTCTACGACGAATGGCCCGACGCGCTCGCCTTTCTGGGCGCTTTCATCATCGTGGCTTCCGGCACCTATATCTGGCACCGCGAAACGCGCGCCAAACGCGCCTGACGCTATTCCAGCCGCGCCGCCGCCAGTACCGCCGCCGGGCCGGGCTCTTGCACGATCACCACCACCGGCGCATCGCCCGGTGCCGCCGCCTCGATCTCCAGCGGTGCCAGCCCCGGCCAATCGGCAACCTTTGTCCATTCCGTCACGATGTTGCGATAGGTCACCAACCGGCCCGCATTCTCGCCCCGCTCGATGGCCACCTCGGCCGCCGGCATATAGCGCACCAGCTGCACCACCGCGCCCCCGCTCAAGGGCGGCTCGGCCACGGCGCGGATGACCACCCGCTCGCCCCGCCGCTCGATCGTCACCTGCACCGTGCGCTCTACCGCCAGATGCTTGCCGATCAGGTTCACCACCGCGTCGGGCGTATTCCCCTCGACCCGGTCCACGCCCCCGATGATCATCTGCGGCGTATAGATCAACCGGCTCTTCACCGCGCGGGCATACATCTTCTGCCGCTCGGTGAACGCAGCCTGCGCAAAGCTGTCTTCCCAGCCGATGTAATCCCAGTAATCCACATGCAGCGCGAGCGGGATCACTTCCTTATGCGTGGCCAGTTCAGCCAGAAATTCATCCGCAGGCGGGCAGGACGCACAGCCCTGGCTCGTGTACAGCTCCACCACCACGCCCTCGGTAGATTGCGCCATCACGGGCGCAGCAAGGCCCAAACCAAGCCACAGGGCCACCCCGCAGGTGGCGCTGACGATATGTCGCATCTGGTCCTTCCCGATCTTTCGATCCGCTCTGCCGGCCTGTCCCCGCCGTATCCCCGTGTAACAAAAAGCCCGTCCCTGCCGCCAATCAAGGTTTTGCGATTGGCCCACCGCCATTTTTCACTTCCCTGCGTGACCTGTAACACGCACCCCCTGTCGTGCGAATGCAGCAAAATCTCTGTATATTGCGCGCGTGGCGGGGCTGGATTTTCGGCATACAATGGCATACAACGCCAAAGACACCCTTGCCCGACAGGATTCTTTCGGGCATCCGGAATGTTGAACCCGCCCTGCCCCCCGGGCAGTCCGTGAACGCCAGCCACAGCCAGGAGGCAAGCATGACCGTCACCGTCGGACATGATAGCGCAAAGACCCGCCAGACCCTCACCGCAGGCGGCAAGACCGTCGCCTATTACTCCATCCCGGCCGCGCAGGCCGCAGGCTTGGGCGATTTCGCCCGCCTGCCCGCCGCGCTCAAGGTGGTGCTGGAAAACATGCTGCGGTTCGAAGATGGCAAAACCGTCTCGCTCGATGACATCCGCGCTTTCGGTGACTGGGCAAAGATGGGCGGCCAGAACCCGCGCGAAATCGCCTACCGCCCCGCCCGCGTCCTGATGCAGGATTTCACCGGCGTTCCCGCCGTGGTGGACCTTGCCGCGATGCGCGACGGCATCCTTGGCCTCGGCGGCAATGCCCAGCAGATCAACCCGCTCGCCCCGGTCGATCTGGTGATCGACCATTCGGTGATGATCGATGAATTCGGCACCCCGCGCGCGTTTCAGGCCAACGTCGACCGCGAATATGAACGCAACATGGAACGCTATGTGTTCCTGAAATGGGGCCAGAACGCCTTCAACAACTTCCGCGTCGTGCCGCCCGGCACCGGCATCTGCCATCAGGTCAACCTTGAGTACCTGGCGCAGACCGTCTGGACGGACAAGGACCAGCACGGCAACGAAGTCGCCTACCCCGACACCCTCGTCGGCACCGACAGCCACACCACCATGGTCAACGGCCTCGCCGTCCTCGGCTGGGGCGTCGGCGGGATCGAGGCCGAGGCCGCGATGCTGGGTCAGCCCGTTTCCATGCTGATCCCCGAAGTCGTGGGCTTCAAGCTGACCGGTCAGATGATGGAAGGCACCACCGCCACCGATCTGGTGCTGAAGGTCGTGCAGATGCTGCGCAAGCATGGCGTGGTGAACAAGTTCGTCGAATTCTACGGCGACGGTCTGGATCGCCTGCCGCTGGCCGACCGCGCCACCATCGCGAACATGGCCCCCGAATACGGCGCCACCTGCGGCTTCTTCCCGATCGATGATGAAACCCTGCGTTACCTGCACATGACGGGCCGGGATGAGGCGCGCATCGCGCTGGTCGAGGCTTATGCCAAAGCCAACGGCATGTGGCGCGGCCCGGATTACGATCCGGTCTACACCTCCACCCTGCATCTCGATATGGGCAGCATCGTTCCCGCCATTTCCGGCCCGAAGCGCCCGCAGGATTTCCTGCCGCTGGATACCGCCAAACAGGCCTTTGGCGATTACATCCGCACCACCCGCAAACTGCCCGCCGTGTCGGATGCGCAAAAGGCCGAACTCGTGGGCGAAGGCGGCAACCCCGCCCCGGCCGATCTGCCCGGCAATTTCGACGGCTTCTCCTCGGCCGCTGTTGCGGGCACCGATTACAAACTGCGTGACGGCTCGGTTGTGATCGCCTCGATCACCTCCTGCACCAACACCTCAAACCCCTATGTGATGATCGGCGCCGGTCTCGTCGCCCGCAAGGCGCGCGCCCTTGGCCTGAACCGGAAACCTTGGGTAAAAACCTCGCTCGCCCCCGGATCGCAGGTCGTGTCCGAATACCTGAACGCGGCAGGCCTGCAAGAAGACCTCGACGCCATCGGCTTTAACCTCGTGGGCTATGGCTGCACCACTTGCATCGGCAACTCCGGCCCGCTGCAACCCGAAATCTCGGCGGCCATCAACGAAGGGGACCTCGTCGCCACGGCCGTCCTGTCGGGCAACCGCAACTTTGAAGGCCGCATCTCGCCCGACGTCCGCGCCAACTACCTCGCCTCGCCCCCGCTCGTGGTGGCCTATGCGCTGGCAGGTGACATGAACATCGACCTGACCAAGGAACCCTTGGGCATGGGCACCAACGGCCCGGTCTATCTGCGCGATGTCTGGCCCACCAACAAGGAAATCGCCGATCTGGTTCATGCCACCGTCACCCGCGCGGCCTTCCAGAAGAAGTATGCCGATGTCTTCAAGGGCGATGAAAAGTGGCAAGCGGTCAAGGTGACCGAGGCGGAAACCTATGACTGGCCGCCCACCTCGACCTACATCCAGAACCCGCCTTACTTCAAAGGCATGGCCAAAACGCCCGGCACCATCAAGAACATCACCGGCGCCCGCGTTCTGGCCCTTTTGGGCGACATGATCACGACCGACCACATCTCCCCCGCAGGCTCGTTCAAAGCGACCACGCCTGCTGGGAAATACCTTGTCGAACGTCAGGTCCCGGTGTCCGAGTTCAACTCCTACGGTGCACGTCGCGGCAACCATGAAGTGATGATGCGCGGCACCTTCGCCAATATCCGCATCAAGAACGAAATGCTCGATGGCGTCGAAGGCGGCTACACCAAGGGCCCGGATGGCGCACAAACCTCGATCTTCGATGCGTCCATGGCCTATCAGGACCAGGGCACGCCCCTCGTGATCTTCGGCGGCATCGAATACGGCGCAGGCTCCAGCCGCGACTGGGCCGCCAAGGGCACCGCCCTGCTGGGCGTCAAGGCCGTGATCGCCGAATCCTTCGAACGCATCCACCGCTCCAACCTCGTTGGCATGGGTGTCATTCCGTTCGAATTCACCGAAGGCATGACGCGCAAGTCGCTGGGCCTGACAGGCGACGAACACGTCAGCATCGAAGGTCTGGAAGGCGATCTCAAGCCGCTCTCCCTCGTGCCGTGCCACATCACCTATGCCGACGGCACCACCAAGACGATTCAGATCAAGTGCCGTATCGATACAGAGATCGAGATCGAATATGTCGAACATGGCGGCGTGCTGCACTACGTGCTGCGCAATCTCGCCTCTGCCTGATCCCGGCACGACACTTGCAGTACAGAACGCCCCGCGGCCGAAATGCCGCGGGGCGTCCGCGTTTTGGCCCAAAAGCTGCCGCAATCCCCGGTAAAAAGATGCCTTATTCGCGCGGTCCGGGCCATGCCTCACCGCGCCGGTTCCCTTTGTGCCGTGCCGGTGTGGAAACCCATTGTTTCCACCAAACCGGGCTGCTTTCGCGGCACCATGGGCCTATGATGATCCTGTCGCGTATGAATGGTTCACACGCCGGGAACGCCAAATGATCGACTTCACTCCTCCCCGTGCTGCAAGCCGATCGGTCCTTTCCGGCACTTACCTGCCTTTTGGCGAAGGTCTCTTTCTCTTCGCGCTTCTGTTCATTGTGCTCACTGGTTTCTGAGCGGGCGTACCGACCAGAAAAAGATGAACGCTTACCCTTGGGCGGACATCGAAAAGGGGGGGCCCGCTCAGCCCCCCCTTTTCAGTTTCAACCCAGAGCTTCCGGTTCAGCTTCCCGCATTCTCCGCCAGCGCCGCTTCCAGCGCCGGCACGAAACGCGCCTCGTAATCCGTGCCCACCAGCGGCCCGATGAAACGGAACGCCACCGTCCCGTCGCCCCGGATGATGAACGTCTCCGGCGGTGCGGTCACACCCCATTCCACCCGGTCCCGCCCACTCGGATCGAAACCAAGCGCGAAGAAAGGATTGCCGTCCGCCTCAAGATAAGCAGTCGCATCTTCCGCCTTGTCGCGCATGTTGATGCCCGCAACCCGGATGCCCCTCTCCGCCATCTCCAACAAAACCGGATGCTCCGCCCGGCAGGGCGGGCACCAGCTCGCCCAGAAGTTCACTACCGTAACTTCTCCCGTCCGCAGATCGGCATCCGTCAACAGGGGAAATCCCGGCAAAGGTGCCACCGGCACCGCAGGTGCCTGCCGCTCCAGAAAGACCGATTGCAGGTCATCGGGGTTCTGCCGCTGCATCCCCACATAGAACATCCCCGCCAGCCCCAGGAACAGCACCGGCGGCAGCACCATCAACCATCTAGCCATCCTCACGCTCCTGCCGCAGTTCCACCTCGCGCAACTGCCCCTTCACCCGCGCGCCACGCCACATGGTCAGCCCCACGATGGCCACCAGCAACAGCAGCGACGCCCCATAGGATGCCAGCACCGCAAAGGCATATTTCCCCAGATCCGGCATCATGCCAGCCGCTCCCGCGCCAACAGCGCCTGCAACCGCCGCGCCCGGATCTCCGTCCGCGTCCGCATCAACACCAGCGCCACAAACAGCAGCACGAAACCCGCAATACAGACCAGCAGCGGGAACCAGAACACATCCGCCACATTCTCCTCCTTGTCCAAAGACAGCGACGCCCCCTGATGCAGCCCCTGATTCCAGAACAGCACCGCATAGCGCGACAGCAGCGCAAAGACCGACCCCACCAGACACAGCACCGCCGTCAGGTCCGCCGCCGTATCCGGGTCCTCGATCGCCTGCCACAGCGCGATATAACCCAGATAGAACAGCGTCAGGATCAGAAAGGATGTCAGCCGCGGGTCCCAGGCCCACCAGGTTCCCCACATCGGCTGCCCCCAGAAGGCCCCCGTCAGCAGCGCGATCACCGTAAAGGTCAACCCCACAGGCGCTGCCGCCTTGGCCGCCAAGGCGCTTACATGATGCCGCCGGATCAGCCAGATCAGGCTGGTCACCAACATCATCACCCAGGCATTGATCGCCATCATCGCGCTTGGCACATGCAGATAGATGATCTTGACGGTAGACCCTTGCCGGAAATCATCCGGCGTGAAGAAGAACCCCCAGATCAGCCCTGCCACCAGACAGGCCAGCGCCAGCCCGGTCACCCAGGGCAAGACCCAGGCCGAGGTCTGCATGAACTTCTTCGGATTGGCATATTCCCAGATCGACATGCAGGCTCCTTACGTCCTCCGGCTCAAAGCCTCAATTCACTATCACGCGTGCGCTCAGCGCAGATTGATGCGGATTGCCGCAGCCGCCGCAAAAGGCAAGAGCGCCGCCGCCGCCAGCGTGATCCCGGCCAGCAGCAGCACCGGAACCGATACCGCCTGCCCCGCCGCCCCGCGCTTGACCACCTCCGCCCCGAAGATCAGCGTCGGCACATAAAGCGGCAACACCAGCAGGCTCAAGAGCAAACCGCCCCGCTTCACCCCCACCACCAGCGACGCCCCAAAAGCCCCGATGACCGACAGCGCCGGCGTCCCCAACAGCAGCGACAGCACCAGCCACCCATAACCAGCCACAGGCAGGTTCAACAGCACCCCCAGCACGGGCGCCACAATCGTCAGCGGCAATCCCGTCACCACCCAATGCGCCAACGCCTTCACTGCCACCACCCCCTCCAGCGGGATCGGCGCCGTCGCCAGCAGGTCCAGCGACCCATCCTCGAAATCCAGCGCAAAGATACGGTCCAGGCTCAGCAGGCAGGCCAGCAGCGCCCCAACCCACAGGATGCCGGGCGCAATCCGGCCCAGCACATCACCCTCCGGCCCCACGCCCAAAGGCACCAGCACCGCCACCAGCAGGAAAAACGCCAGCCCCAGCCCAAAGCCGCCACCCGCCCGCATCGCCAGCCGCAGATCCCGGATCAGCAGCGCCCCCATGCCACCCCCCCGTTGATCGCGCCCGCCACAGCCAGAAGCACAGCCATGCCCCTCTCTTCTCTGGAAAAATATCCTCGGGGGTCTGGGGGCAGACAGCCCCCAGTCCGCACCCTCCACCCGCGCCACACGCCCCTCATCCGAAGGCCTCGTCGAACGCGCCCACCCGGCCCCCGGCCGCAGGCCGCTGCGCCTTGAACGGCGTCAGGTCCAGCACCTCCGCTTCTGCCAGCCCCAGATCGATATGCGTGGCCATCAGCGCCGATCCCCCCGCCGCCAGATGCGCCCGCACCACGCCCGCAAACAGCGCGACAGATGCCGCATCCAGCGACACCGTGGGTTCATCCAGCACCCAGATCGGCCGCCCCGTCACCAATATCCGCGCCAGCCCCAGCCGCCGCTTCTGCCCGGCAGACAGGTTGGCCGCCCGCCGGTCGCGCAAACCGCTCAGGTTCATTGCCACCATCGCCGCCTCGGCCCCATCGGTGCCGTTGACCGCAGCCCAGAACCGCAGGTTCTCTTCCACCGTCAGCACGGCCTTCAACCCATCCGCATGGGCGGCATAGGCCAAGCTCTCGGGTGGCACCGACATCTCCCCCGCCAAGGGCGGCTGCAACCCGGCCAGCGTCCGTAAAAGCGTTGTCTTGCCAATCCCGTTCGGCCCGCGCAGCACCAAAGCCCGCCCCGCCGCCAGCCGGAAGGTCACCCCTTCCAGCACCGCGATGCCGCCCCGCGCCACCGCCAGATCGGCAACCGTCAGGTCCATGACCAAATTCCTTCAAAGGAATTTGCAAATTTCTCCCAAGAAATTTGTGCCGGCGTCACCGTCACGGCCCAGCCACCGGCAGCAGCGCCGCCGCGATCCGGCGGCCCTCGCTCAACAGCACATTATATGTCCGGCAGGCGGCGGGGGAGGACATCACCTCGACCCCGATCCCCGCCGCGTCCAGAGTGGCGACGAAATCCTTCGGCGCATGGGCGATATCGCCCCCCATGCCCACGAACAGCACATCGATCCGCCCCGCCAGCGACAGCGGCGTTTCGGTATCCGCAAACCCGCCCCACAACCCCGCATCCCAGGGTGTGATCAGGCAGGCCCCGCGCAGCACATGGCCGCCGACCCGGAAAAACCCCGGCCCATAACCCTCAATGGGCTGGGCCGTGCCATAACTGATCTCGGTCAGGCGCATCCGCCCCCCTCACGCCTGCCCCCGCCCAAGAGCGGCTCAGGCATCCACGTTCGCAAAATCATCCGGCGTGCCCCGGTTCTTCGGCTTTTCGCTCCGGTCCAGCCCGATGAAAAGCACGATGTTCTTTGCCACATAGACCGAAGAATAGGTGCCGAACAGAACCCCAAGGAAAATAGCCAGCGAGAAGCCACGCAGCACATCCCCGCCGAAAATCAGCATGGCTCCGACGGCAATCAACGTGGTCAAGGCTGTCATCAAGGTCCGCGCCAGCGTCTCGTTCACCGACAGGTTCATCACATCGCGCAACGGCATCTGCTTGTACTTCTGCAAATTCTCGCGCAGCCGGTCGAACACCACCACCGTGTCATTGATCGAATAGCCCAGAATGGTCAGCAGGGCCGCCACGATGGTCAGGTCGAACTTGATCTGGAACAGCGCGAATATGCCAATGGTGATCAGCACATCATGCAGCAGTGCCAGCACCGCCCCCACCCCGAACTGCCATTCAAACCGCAGCCACATATAGATCATGATCGCCACGCTCGTTACGATCAGCGACAGGACAGAGGTAAAGACCAACTCGCCCGAAACCTTGGGCCCGACGCTTTCCACGCTGGGAAAGGTCATCGCCGGATCAATCGCCGCGCGCAGCACCTCTTCCAACTGAATGATCTGCTCGGGCGTCACCGCCTGGCTTTCATCCTCGGCCGCGATGCGGATCATCGTCACATGCTGGTCATCGGTGAAATTCGGATCGAACACCTCGGTGATCGACACATCACCCAGCGGCAACCCCTGCAACGCATCCCGATACGCGCCCACATCCACCGCGATGGTGGATTCCGTGCGGATTGTCGTGCCGCCCTTGAAGTCGATCCCGTAGTTCAGCCCCATCACCGCCCAGGCGACAATGGCCAGCACAGACAGCATCAGCGACCCGCCAAAGGTCACCCATTGCCAGCGGAAAAAGTCGAAATTCGTCTTGTCGGGTGCAAGCTTGAAACGCCATGCCATGATCCGGTCCCCTTATACGACAAGCGTCTTCGGCTTGCGCCGGTTGTACCAGTAGGTCACGATCAACCGCGTCACATTGATCGCCGTGAACACGGATGTGATGATCCCGATGGCCAGCGTAACCGCAAAACCGCGCACCGGTCCGGCACCAAGGAAAAACAGCACCCCTGCCGTGATCAGCGTCGTCACGTTCGCGTCCACGATGGCCGACAGCGCCCGCTCAAAGCCAAGCTCGATCGCCCGCGCCGCGTTCTTCGCGCCTGCCCGCAATTCATCGCGGATACGTTCATAGATCAGAACGTTGGCATCCACCGCCATCCCGATGGTCAGCACCAGACCGGCAATCCCCGGCAGCGTCAGCGTGGCCCCGATCATCGACATCACGCCAAAGATCAGCCCCATGTTGATGGCCAGCGCCACCACCGCAAACACCCCGAACAAACCATAAGATGCGATCATCAACAGACTGACCGACCCCGCCGCCACCAGCGTCGCCACCCGGCCTGCATCAATCGAATCCTGCCCAAGCTCCGGCCCGATGGTCCGCTCTTCGAGGAATGTCATGCTCGCAGGCAGCGCCCCGGCAGACAGCAGCACCGCAAGGCGGTTCGCCTCTTCGACCGTGAAGTTGCCGGTGATGATCCCTGACCCGCCCGGAATATGGCTCTGAATCACGGGGGCGGAAATCACCTCGCCATCCAGAACGATGGCAAAGGGCGCGCCGATATTTTGCGCCGTGTAATCGCCAAAGGCCCGCGCGCCGCGCACGTCGAACTGGAACGCCACCGCAGGACGCCCGTTCTGGTCAAAATCGCCCTTGGCATTGGTCAGGTCCTCGCCCGAAACGACGGGGACTTCCTCAACCGTATACCATACACCCTCTTCATCCATCGACGGCAGGCTGATGTTGCCCGGCCCCGGCGTCTGATCCTCGGCCGTGCCGCGCCGCACCACCGGGTTGAAGGTCAGTTTTGCCGTCGTCCCGATCAGCGCCTTCAATTCCGTGGCCGATCCGATGCCCGGCACCTGAATCAGGATGCGGTCCGCACCTTGCCGCTGAATCGTGGGCTCCCGCGTCCCGGCCGTATCCACCCGCGTGCGGATGATCTCCAGCGATTGCTGGATCGTGCGCAGGTCAAGCGCCTCGCGCTCCGGCTCGGACAACTGCACGATCAGCACATTGCCCTCAGCCGTCACGTCGATATCCGTCTGGCCGACCCCGGTCAGCGTGACAACATTCGACGCCAGCGCCCGAACGGCCTGCACCGCAGCGGCCATCCCGGCCTCGGTCTCGATCTGCACGCGCAGCTCATAGGGCACCTGCCCCGGCTGCCGCCGCACGCTGCCCACCTGATCGCGCACGTCACGCAGCGCATCGCGCACTTCCGGCCACCAGCCATCCATCCGCGCCTTATAGACATCCACCACCTGCACTTCAGCAAGCAGATGCGCGCCCCCCCGCAGGTCCAGACCCAGGTTCACCACCCCAGACGGAAGATAGTCCGGCCATTGGTCCAGCGCCGCCTGTTGTTCGGTGGTGGCAAAGCCTGCCGCCTCCACCGCCTTGGCCGCATCATTATGCGCCTCCACCTGCGCATAATACAGGTTGGGCACCGCCAGCAGCAGACCGGCCGCCACAGCAAGCCAGGTCAGGATCTGCTTCCACAGGGGAAATGTCAGCATGTTCTGCGTCCAGCCAGGCTCAGGCCGCGGCCGGTTCGGTCTTGTTCATGACCTGCGCAATGGTGCCCTTGATCACCTTGACCTTCACGTTCTCGGCGATTTCCACCTCGACCATGCCGTCTTCCTGCACCTTCGTCACCTTGCCGACGATACCGCCCTGCGTCACCACCTGATCCCCGCGGCGCAGCGCCTCGATCATGGCCTTGTGTTCCTTCAGCTTTTTCTGCTGCGGACGGATCAGCAGGAAATACATGATCGCAAAGATCAGGATCAGCGGAATGAACGAAGCAAAGGCAGAACCGGCACCGGCACCGGCGGCCTGTGCATAGGCGGGAGTAGCGAACATGGGCATCCTCACTGTTTGTCATCACCGGGCAATGGCTCCCGGCCGAATTTGCGCGCACCCTATAGTCGGGTGCATGGGAAGGCAAGGCAGCCAAGAACCGGTCTGACCTGCGCTCCAGCCCCGATATGGGGGGATGGTGCGCTGCGTTCAACCAGCAACCCTTGCCACCCTGCGCGCCCCCTGTTCAAAGCCGCCGCGGCACCGGGCTGCGCCGGGCCAGCTTGTCCAGCAGCCGCCGTTTCAGACTGCGCGTCTCAAGCAATTCACGGTCCAGCACAAAGCTGCGGCCGTTTAGGCTGCGGTCATGCCACAGCGCCAGCCGCGCGCCCCAGATTGCAGCCTCTCGCGCGGGCAGCCCCCCCGGCACACCCATCCGCGTGGCCAGAATCCCGGGCATCCATTCACTGATCACAATGCCGGGAAACCGGTCGCCGATATCGGCCACCAGCGCCCGGGTCAGAATACGGCCCGCCCCTTTTGAAACGGCATAGCCCGCGCTCGCGGGCACCGGCTGAATATCGGCAAAGGTCGACACGTTTAGGATGCGCCCAAACCCCGTCTCCACCATGCCCATCAGCGCCGCATGGGTGCAGGCCGCCACCCCGCCCAGATTGATGGCGACCGTCGCCATGAAATCAGCCGTGCCTTCCTCCAGAAAGTCCCGCCGCGGATAGATGGCCGCATTGTTGATCAACAGCGTCACCGGTCCCAGATCCCGCGCGATCCCGGCAAAGGCCTCTGGCACGGCAGCCGCGTCCTTCAGATCCAGCACCACCGGATGCACGCGCCCACTGGTCGCTTTTGCCGCCACGGCGCGCAAACCTGCCTCATCTCGCCCGATTGCGGCGACCGTCACCCCCAGCCCCGCCAGTTCCAGCGCAAGCGCCTCCCCCAGCCCCCGGTTCGCGCCGGTGACCACCGCCACACCCTGCCGCAGCCGCTCGGATACCTGTGCATCACTCATGCCGCCCCTCCTTCATCGCCTGTGCAAGGCCTGCCGCCACCCGCAGCGCATTCGCTGCGATGGTCAGGCTGGGGTTCACCCCCATCGACGTGGGCATGAATGACCCGTCGGCGACATAAAGATTGGCGATCCCATGCGCGCGGCAATCGCTGTCCAGCACACTGGTCGCCGGATCATGGCCAAAGCGCAGCGTTCCCGTCGGATGCCCGAAATTCAATTCCGGCCACCGCGTCAGGAACAGATGCCGCTGCCCCTTCAGCGACCGCCCGATCACGCGGCGAAACATCTTGCGCCGCGCCAGCACCTCAGGGTGGAACGCATAATCCAGCCGAAGGGTATCCCCATCGCCCGGCGCCCATGTCACCCGATTTTCCGCATAAGGCAGGTCTTCCAGCAGACCCACGAAGATCTGCGCCTCGCCCAGCATCCGCGCCGCAATCTCCGCAGGCAACCGCACCAGGCTTTGCAGACCTTTCACCCGGCCAAACCGCGACCGCGCCAGCATCTGCCGCAGGAAATGCACGATCACCCCGCTGCTCGCCGTCACGCCCATGGCCTGCACCATGCCAAAACGCTCGCCGTTCACGTGATACAGGTCACGAAATCCGATCGCCTTGGTCGGCCCGTCAAAGGCCGGCGCGCCCCGCTCGGGCCAGATCGCCAGCATCTCGTTCAGATGGAACATCAGGTTGCGCCCCACCTGCCCGCTGCCATTGGCACAGCCCTGCGGCCATGCCTCACTGGCCGAGGCCAGCAGCAACCGGGGCGAGGCCAGCGCCCCACCGGCCAGCACATAGGTCCGCGCCTTCAGCGTGATCGCCTGCCCGCGATGGCGCGCCTCAAGATGCGTCACCGCCCCGCCATCCCCGCAAATCCGCGTGACCACGCAATTGTCCAGCAGCGCCGCCCGCCCCGTGGCCAGCGCGGGTTCCACCCCCGCCGACCGGCCATCCATCTTGCACGGACGCGGGCATTTGTGGCCAAGGCAACTCATGCACCCGTCCACATTCCTCAAGGCCGAATGCAACTGATAGGGGTTCAACCCCGCCTTCCGCATCCGCGCCATCATCGCCACTTCGCCCGCATCCAGGGGCGGCGGCGCGCGCAAGCTGTCCGCCCCTGCCCCGCTGCGCGGATCCGGCTCGCCGCTCACATGGAACATCTTTTCCGCCCGCGACAGCCACGGTGCCATCTCCGCATGGCGCACCGGCCAGCCGCCCGCCGGATGCGGACGCCCCGGCATATCATCCAGATCATGCGGCTCTGGCCGTTCCAGCGTCGCGGCGTAGAAAACCGATGATCCGCCCACTCCGCTGCCAATCGGCGCAAAGAACTCGCTTTCCATGCCGTCGATCCGGGCCGCCATCGGCGCAGGCCAACATCCCCGCATCTGCCGCGCCACCGGGTCGGGGCTTTCAGACAAAAGCGGATTCTGCTCTGCCCGATACCCCGCAGGCCCCTTCTCGACAAACAGCACCGACAGCCCGGCCTCGGCCAGCGCCCGCCCTGCGCTGCCCCCGCCCATGCCAGTGCCGATGACGATGGCGTCCCAAACCCGCCCCGTCGCCGCATCCAGGGGCGCTGTGGTCATCCCCGTCATGCGCCCCGCCCCGTCAATGCCGGCAGCAGCAGATCACGTATCAGCAGCGCCCCGCCATTCGTCAGATGGTTGGTGTCGAAATAGACCGGCCCGCCCCCTTGCATCACACTGCAATTCGCCGCGTCGCAAAGCCTGTCCCAGCCATCGATCAGCGCAATCTTCCCCTCCGCCTCCAGCGCGCGCAGCATCCCGTCGGCCCGCGCCGCCCGCGCTTCGGCCTCGGCGCGCGGCACGCTCAGCATGGCAGGCACCGTCTCAGCCCGGCCATGCGCCATGGCCCGCGCCGCCAGCAGCGATGTATAGACCGGAATCTCTGGCATCTGCCGCAGCACCGTCACCGGCCCCAGCACCGAAAGCGCGTCTACCGTCCGCGCCAGCGCCGCTGCCATCAGGTCGGGCGCAGCCTCCAGCCCGCTTCCCGGTGCCGGATTCAGACGGATCTTGTTGTGCACGTCCAGCCCGAACCCCTGCCCCTCCGCGTAATAGCTCCACCGCGCGATGACCAGAACCCGTTTCACACTCGAAAGCTCGGGCAAGGCTGCTTCCAGCTGGCCGTTGATCTCCGGGCAGGCGCGGTTCGCTGCGGCGGTCGAGGCGGTCTCGTCCTTGACCACCCCGAACAGCGGCGGGCATCCCGCCGTCCAAAGGATGATGCCGGGCACACCCGCCTCTATCGCAGTCTCCGAAACCACGTCCATTATCGAACGCACATGGCTGTCACCCCAGACCAAAACCTCCGGCGGGCCAGCATCCTCGGGCCCGATCCGGCACAGCCTGATGCCGGTAAGCGGCCCCTCCGCCTCCACCGAACAGCGGCTTATGTCCTGATTGAAATCCTGCGTCGCGGCGATGTGGGCACGCGTTGCTGCGTCAAACCGCTGCTCCAGCCCATCGCGCGCATAGACAAAGGCCGCAAAGCCCAGCGTGACCGCCGACGCCAGCGCCATCCCGCCAAACACCGACCGCCACGGTGCCACGTCGCCTGCCTGTTCCCCTCGCGCGCCCCAGGATGGCCCCCGACGAAACGGCCGTTCCACAAACCGCCAGCTCACCATCGCCAGCCCCAAGGACAGCGCAATCCAGAACGCCACCTCCGCAGGTCCGGCATAGCCGCCCCGCCACGTCGTCGACAGGCTGAACACCGGCCAGTGCCACAGATAAAGGGAATAGGAGATCAACCCCACGAACACCGGCCCGCGCATCGCCAGCAGCCGGTTCACCAGATTGACCTGCCCCGTTCCCGCCAGGATCAGCACCGTACCCAGCACCGGAAACACCGCCTGCCAGCCCGGAAACCCCGGCCCCGCCTGCACCAGCACCACCGATCCCAGCACCAGTCCCATACCCAGCACCGACACGCCCGCCTGCACCGCATCCGGCAACCGCCGCCCCTGCAAATGTGCAATCGCCAGCAGCACACCCGCCAGCATTTCCCAGGCCCGGAAATGGAACAGATAGAACGCCGCCTCCGGCATCCGGGGTGTCAGCAACAGGCTCGCCGCGAGCGATCCGGCAAAGCCCAGCCACAACACCAGATGCAGCGCGCGCGGATGATGGCGCAGCAGCAGGATCGCAATCGGCAAGACAACATAGAACTGTTCTTCCACCGAAAGTGACCAGGTGTGCAAAAGAACCTTTTCCTCTGCTCCAAAGTCAAAATATCCCGCATCCCGCCAGAACTGCACATTCGCCAGATAAACCGTTGCTGCGATCAGCGATTTCGCGAACTCCCGGTATTCCACCGGCAAAAGCACGAACCAACCCACCACCGACACAGCCGCCGCCATCGCGAAAAAGGCCGGCGCAAGCCGCCGGAACCGCCGGATATAGAACCGCACCAGCGATACCCGGCCCGTCTGTGTCATCTCGGCCCACAGGATGCCGCCGATCAGATATCCCGAAATGACGAAAAAGACGTCCACCCCGACAAACCCGCCGTCGAGTCCCGAAATCCCGAAATGGTACAATACGACAGACAGCACCGCGACCGCGCGCAGACCGTCAATTTCGGGCCGATAGGCAATGGCGACCATGATCTTCTTTTTCAAAGGGCAAGTGATCAAACAGCGCTGATCCGGGCGCGGCTGAAGCTAGTCGAGAAGACCCGCCCATGCCACTGAAAATTAGTGATTATTAACTGCCCTTTTGCCGCATTCGGCACAACCTGCGGCCCAGCCACCCGATCTCGGCCTGTGTTCGCCATGCCGCAAGCTGCCGCCCCTTTCGCAAGGCCCCGGTTACACCGGGCCGCACAATGACGCATAAGGCAGCAAGCACCGATTCACAGACCACGAGGTTTGCCATGCATGACATTCGCGCCATCCGCGAGAATCCCGCCGCCTTCGACGAAGGCCTGCGCCGTCGTGGCCTGCCCCCCGCCTCGCCCGAAATCCTCGCCCTCGATGCCGACCGCCGCGCCCGCATCGTCGCCGCTGAAACCGCCACCGCCGAACAAAACCGCGCCTCCAAGGATGTGGGGGCCGCCAAAGCCCGCGGTGACGATGCCGAATTTGAACGTCTGCGTGCGCTTGTCTCGGATAAAAAGGCCGAAATCGCCCGCCTCACGGCCGAGGCCGACGCCCAGGATGCCGCCCTGCGCGACATGCTGATGCGCATCCCCAACCTACCCCTCGCCGCGGTGCCAGAGGGCAAGGACGAAGACGACAACGTCGAACTGCGCCGCTGGGGCACCCCCCGCGCCTTCGATTTCAAACCGCTGGAACATTTCGATATTCCCGGCGTCAAACCCGGCATGGACTTTGAAACCGCCGCCAAACTTTCCGGCGCGCGTTTCGTCGTGCTGCGCGGCGCGGTCATCCGCGTCCACCGCGCGCTGGCGCAGATGATGCTCGATACCCACATCACCGACCATGGCCTGACCGAAACCTGGACCCCGGTTCTGGTGAAGGAAGAGGCGATGTATGGCACCAACCAACTGCCCAAATTCGCCGAAGACAGCTACCAAACCACCAATGGCTGGTGGCTTGTCCCCACATCTGAGGTCACGCTCACCAACACCGTCGCAGGCGACGTTCTTGACGAAGCCCATCTTCCCATCCGCATGACCGCCCACACCCAGTGCTTCCGGTCCGAGGCAGGTTCGGCAGGCAAGGACACCACCGGGATGCTCCGCCAGCATCAGTTCGAAAAGGTGGAAATGGTGTCGATCACCACCCCCGACACCAGCCTCGCTGAACATGACCGCATGACGCGCTGCGCCGAAGCCATCCTTGAAAAGCTGGGCCTGCCCTATCGCACCATCGTCCTTTGCACCGGCGACATGGGCTTTGGCGCGCAAAAAACCCATGATCTTGAGGTTTGGCTTCCCGGTCAGAACCGCTATCGCGAAATTTCCTCCGTCTCCGTCTGCGGCGATTTTCAGGCCCGCCGCATGAACGCCCGCTTCCGCCCCACTGGCGGCGGCAAGCCAGAGTTTGTCCACACCCTCAACGGCTCCGGCCTTGCCGTGGGCCGCTGCCTGATCGCGGTGCTGGAAAACGGGCAACAGGCCGACGGCTCTGTCGATCTGCCCGCCGCCCTGCACCCCTATCTCGGCGGCAAAACCCGCATCGCCGCAGATGGGACGCTCGCCTGAACCCGACAACAGGTCCAATTCCGGGGCCGGAAGGTAGAAGACATATGAAACTCCGCGCCCTCCTCCTCCTGATCGTGACCGCAGCCTTCGGCGCGGCCCCGTTCATCACGCCTCCCTTCACGGGCTATGATCCGGCCCTCTTCCCTGTGCAGATCGCCCGCCCCTCGATCCAGCCCGCCGGTTACGCCTTTTCGATCTGGAGCGTGATCTACCTCTGGCTGGCCATCCATGCCGTCACCAGCCTGTGGAAGCGGAGCACCAATCCGGTCTGGGATCGCACGCGCCCGGCCCTGATTGTCGCCATCGCCCTCGGCTCCGCCTGGCTCTCCATCGCGCCGGTCGCCCCGATCTGGGCAACCGTCGTCATCTGGATCATGGCCGCCAGCGCGCTCACAGCCTTCCTGCGCGCCGATACCGAAACCGACCGTTGGCTCCTGTCAGCCCCCATCGCCATTCTGGCAGGCTGGCTTTCCGCCGCCGCCTCCGTCTCCACGGGCGTCGTGATCGCCGGTTATGGCTGGCTTTCGGATACCGCCACCGCCGCTGTGATGATCGCCATCACGCTGGCCCTCGCCACCTGGACGCAACGGCAGAAACCCCACATGCCCGTCTACGGCCTCACCGTGATCTGGGCGCTCATCGGCATCACGGTCGCCAATGCCGGGTTGAACCCCACCGTCGCCATCCTCGCCGGCATCGGCATCGCGCTCATGGCGCTCACGCTCCGCGCGACGCGGCTGGGTTAGAGCCAACCCTGCCACTTCATCTTGGCAAAAATACCCAAATCCGACGAAAGCCACCAGAACCAAGGGTTACCGAAGGGCACCCACCCCGCCTTTGCGGGAAGGGTCTTTGGTCGCCTGGTTCCAGCGGAGCTCAGTCCTTCCGCCCTTCCTTATGCTTGCGCAGGCGGGAGGGTGTGTGGAACTTGCGGTCCTTGAACGGGTTCTTGTCGCTTTGCGACCGGAACATGATCCGGATCGGCACGCCCGGCATCTCGAAATGGTCGCGCAACCCGTTCACCAAATAGCGCTTATAGCTTTCCGGCATCTCATCAGGCCGCGAACACATGATCACAAACCCCGGCGGCCGCGCCTTCACCTGCGTCATGTACCGCAGCTTGATGCGGTGCCCGCCCGGTGCCGGCGGCGGGTGCGCCTCGGTCATCGCGCCCAGCCAAGTGTTCAGCCGCGCCGTCGTGATCCGCTTGTTCCAGATGTCATGCGTCCGCCGGATCGCATCGTGCAGCCGGTCCAGCCCGCGCCCGGTCTTGGCCGACACCGTAATCAGCGGCGCCCCACGCAACTGCGGCAGAAGACGTTCGAACATCTCCTTCAGCTCGGCCAGCTTTTCCTGCTTCTCGTCTTCCAGATCCCATTTGTTGACCGCGATCACCACGCCCCGGCCCTCAGACTCGGCATAATCCGCGATCCGCAGATCCTGCACCTCGAACGGGATCTCCACATCCAGCAGCACGACGACCACCTCGGCAAAGCGCACCGCGCGCAGCCCGTCCGCCACCGACAGCTTTTCCAGCTTCTCGGTCACCCGCGCCTTCTTGCGCATCCCCGCCGTGTCGAAAATCCGGATCGGCGTCCCCAGCCAGTCCGACCGGACCGAAATCGCATCCCGCGTGATCCCCGCCTCCGGCCCCGTCAGCAACCGGTCCTCGCCGATGATCTTGTTGATCAACGTCGATTTCCCTGCATTGGGCCGCCCGATCACCGCAATCTGCAACGGCTTCTTGGCAGTCGGGCGATAGGCGGTGGCTTCGGCCTCCTCCTCGCTCAACTCCTCAGAAACATCGACCTCGACATCGGGCGTGTTCATCGCCTCGCGTTCGGCAAATTCCTCACGGAAAGGCAGCAGGATACGATACAGATCGTCCATCCCCTCGCCATGCTCCGCCGAAAGACGGATCGGCTCACCCAGGCCAAGCGACCACGCCTCAAGCGCGCCGGAATCCCCCGCTGCGCCCTCGGCCTTGTTCACCCCCAGGATCACCCGCGCGTTCTTTTTCCGCAGGATATCGGCAAACACCTCATCCGTGGGCATCACGCCCATCCGCCCGTCGATCAGAATCAGGCACACATCGGCCAGTTCCACCGCGCGTTCGGTCAGACGCCGCATCCGTCCCTGAAGGCTGTCATCGGTCACTTCTTCCAGACCGGCCGTGTCGATCACGGTGAACCGCAGGTCAAAAAGACGCGCATCCCCCTCGCGCAGGTCGCGCGTCACGCCGGGTTGGTCATCGACCAGCGCCAGCTTCCGCCCGACCAGACGGTTGAACAGCGTGGATTTCCCCACATTGGGGCGACCCACGATCGCAAGGGTGAAGCTCATCTTCCACTCCGGAATTCCGAAAGAGGAACCCCTTACACGGGGAACCCGTCAACGGAAAGCGTGAAGTTGTCCATTCCCGCTGACAACATACAGCGTGCCACCCGCCAGCGCCGGCGGGGCCGAGGCACCACCGGGGATCTCTGCACCGCCGACAAGCGCGCCATCCGCCGGATTGAACAGCCGCAGCTGCCCGTCACCCGACACCACCGCCAGCCGTCCGCCTGCCAGCACAGGGCCGAAATGCGGAACAATGGCCTTGCGCCGCTTCGGCTTGTCCTTGGTGAAATAGGGCATGTCCACCGCCCAGATCGGCGCACCCGTCGCCGCATCCAGCCGCACCAGACGGTTCTCGTCATTCACGACGAACACCGATCCCCCCACCACCAGTGGTGGGTTCAGCGCGCCTTCCACAGCCGTCCAGATCCGCTCGCCCGAGGATGTATCCAGCGCCGCCGTCCGGCCCGATGCGGTGCCCACATAGGTCACATCGCCCATCACCACCGCGTCGCCCGTGATATCCGTCACACCCGCAAAGGCACGGCCCACGCGCTGCCCCGTCACCGGGGCCTGCCAGACCTGCACGCCCGATACTTTCAGCGCCGCCGTCACCGACCCGTTGGTGAACGGGAACAGCACCACGTTGTCACCAACCGAAGGTCCAGCCGCCCCGATCATCCCCGTGGACCCGACAGCCCCCGGCACGGTCCAGCGCACGCGCCCCGTATCGGCGGCAATCGCCCAGCCTGATCCGTCGCGACCCGACACGAACACCGTGCCGCCCGAAACCGTCGGCGCACCCGTCACCGCAGAATCCAGCCGCTGCCGCCACACCACCGCGCCACTTGCCGCATCCAGAGCGACCAGCTCGCCATAGGCCGTCGCCGCATAGACGCGCCCCGGCCCTGCAGCCAGCCCGCCCCCCGACACACCACCGCCCCGGTCAAACTCGGCGGTCAGATCGGATTGCCACAGCACCGCGCCATTCGTCCCCGTGGCCTGCACAACCGCCGCCGCATCCATCGTATAGACCCGGCCATCCGCCACCACAGGGGCCGCGCTTACGCGGTTCTTGCGGCTGTTGCCCTTGCCTGCATTCACCGTCCACACCCGTTGCGGCGCGGCTGACAATGCGCCATGCGGCTGGGCGTGGTTCGCCGCGCCACCGCGCTGCGACCAATCGGCATTGGCCACCGCCGATGGCAGCGAGATGGGCACAGACTGGTTTTCCGGCCGGATCGGCGCAGCCACCGGCGCGGGCTGCCCCTCGACAGGGATCGACGCTTCAAGCGGTTCACGCACCGAAAAGCGTTCGCCCGACAGGATCAGTTCGCGTTCGCATCCGGCCAGGGCCGTCGCCATGGCGAGCCCCGAGATCGTCACCCAAAACCTGCGCTTCACCGTTCCGGCCCCCATGTTGCCCCGAATGTCGCCCCGAATGTCGCCATGCGTCCGCTTTGCGTCCCGGCCAACCGGCCCTGCTGCTTCAGCCCGCATCATCAGCGTCCGCTTCTGGTGCCAGTGCCGGGGCGGGCGCAGCCGGTGCCACCTCGCCACCCAAAGCGATAATCGTTTCCTGCGCCCGCGACCGCACGCCACCGGGGGCTTCCTGATCGGTCAGCAGCGCGGTCAGCGCCGTGATCGCCTCATCCGTCCGGTTTTCTTCCACCAGCAGATAGGCCATCTGCTCCAGCGCCATGGTCCGGTAGGGCCGCCCCGGCGCCGCGATCGGGTCCAGCGCCGCGCGCCGTTCCGCCAGCGGCAGGTCTGCCCCGGCCACGACCACCCGCCGCAACACCGCCAGATCGCGATAGCTCGCCGGTTGCGTCGCGTCATTGGCCAGCGCCTCAAGCGCGGTCAGCGTCGCCTCCCGGTCGCCGACCGGGTCTGATGCCAGCAGCAATTGCAGAACGGAACTCTGGGCCCCATCCGTGGGGATCGCTCCCAGCGCCGCCACACGGTCCTCGGGCGCGCCCAGATCCAGCGCATCCAGCACCGCATCGCCAAAGGCTTCGGCCTTCGCCTCGGCCTGCGTGCGCTGCCATTCGGTCCAGCCCGCGCCGCCAACGATGCCCAGCACCACGACAACCCCGATCCAGCCATATTTGCGGAACAGCGCAAACAGCCGGTCGCGGCGGACCTCCTCGGTCACCTCATCGATAAAGCTGTCAGGATTGCTCACGGGCCTCTCCAGTCCTTTTCCACCGTCTTACACGCAAGCGGGAACCCTTGCCAAGCCCCGCGCCTGTTCCGCCCCCTTTCCCGCGCAGTCCTTCTCGCCCCAGTCTCACCCGTATTCCGTCAAATTTTCTCCACATCGGCCTGCCATGCGGTAAGGGGTAGTTCTGTAACCAGTATCGGATCGTGTGAAATGGGTATCGAGTTTCTGATGTGGCCACTCCTCCTGCTGGGGCTTGTGGGCTATGACGTCATTTCCGCTGCAGATGACGATGACATTGACCCTGTCGTCACCCCCCCCATCAATCCTGATGCTGGCTACACCCCAACGCTCGATACCGGCGGCGCAAAAAGCCAGACTGGCGATCCGGACATGCGGTCGCTCTTCGATACCACCGATTATGCCGATACCCAGACCGGCTCAGACGATGATGACACGATGGTCGCCGCTCCCGGCGCGACCGACGTCGTCTTCTACGGCGGTGCCGGCAATGACAGGATCACCGGCAGCGCCGATGACGATTGGGCACAGGGCGCAACCGGCAATGACAGCCTGTCGATGGGCAGCGGTGATGACTTCGGCTTCGGCGGCGAGGGCAACGACACCCTCATCGGCGACAGCGGGGCCGATTTCCTGCATGGCGGCCTGAATGATGACAGCCTCTATGGCGGCACCGGGGCCGACAGCCTGCATGGCGGCGCGGGCAATGACCAACTGACCGCAGATGCCGGTGATGACGCCGTCTATGGCGGCGCAGGCAATGACAGCCTGGACAGCGGCGCCGACAATGACACCGTCTTCGGCGGCGCAGGCTATGACACCATGGTCGGCGGCAGCGGTAATGACAGCATGAACGGCGATGCCGGGAATGACTCCATCGTCGCCGGAAGCGGCAACGACACCGTCATCGGCGGCGACGGGGCCGATACCGTGCTCGGCGATGATGGCAACGATCTGCTGACCGGCTTCGACGGCGATGACAGCATGACCGGCGGCAGCGGCAATGACAGCCTCTTCGGCGGCAATGATGATGACGTGCTCTCCGGCGAACTGGGCAACGATTCCCTCGCAGGTGGCGGCGGCAGCGACCGGCTGACCGGGGGCGAAGGCAATGACACGATCGCAGGCGATGGCGGCGATGACCGGCTCGACGGCGGCGCCGGCAATGACAGCCTCTCCGGCGGGGATGAGAATGACACGCTGGTCGGCGGTTCGGGCAACGATACCCTGACTGGCGGCACCGGGTCCGATTCCTTCGTCCTCGATACTCCCGGCACACCTGATGGCGTGACAACCGTCACCGATTTCGGGGCCGATGATCGCCTCGTGATCGATTGGTCCGGCACCACGCCGCCGACCGTCACCACCACCCCCGATACGGCCAACAACCGCACCGCAGTCTATGTCAACGGCGTGCTGACGGCCTATGTGCAGGGCACCACCACGCTGACGCCAGATCAGATCGCGTTGAACCGCATCACGTGATGCACATCGCTTCGCTGGCGGCTCACTCGGCCGCCAGCGTCTCTTCCTCTTCCGACGATTGCCGCGCCCACATCGCGGCATAGCGCCC
Source organism: Fuscovulum sp. (assembly GCA_035192965.1). Classification (NCBI taxonomy): domain Bacteria; kingdom Pseudomonadati; phylum Pseudomonadota; class Alphaproteobacteria; order Rhodobacterales; family Paracoccaceae; genus Fuscovulum; species Fuscovulum sp. The sequence goes on from CP136571.1 coordinate 2,715,393, forward strand.
GCCACGTGTCAGCAAGTCCTCATGCGTGCCGCGCTCGACGATCTCGCCCGCCTCCAGCACCACGATCTGATCCGCATCCGCGATGGTCGAAAGGCGGTGCGCGATGGTAATCACCGTCCGCCCCTGCCCCATCTCGCGCAGGCTGTCCTGAATATCCCGCTCCGTCTGCGTGTCCAGCGCACTTGTCGCCTCATCCAGAATCAGGATCGGCGGGTTTTTCAGCAGCGTCCGCGCAATGCCCACGCGCTGCTTCTCGCCCCCCGAAAGCTTCAACCCGCGCTCGCCCACCGTGGTTTCATACCCCTCCGGCAGCGACATGATGAAATCATGGATCTTGGCCGCCTTCGCCGCCACCACGATCTCATCCTCGGTCGCATCCGCGCGGCCATAGGCGATGTTGTATCGCACCGTATCGTTGAACAGCACCGTATCCTGCGGCACCACCCCGATCTGCGCGTGGATGGAACTTTGCGTCACATCCCGCAAATCCTGCCCATCAATCCGGATCGCCCCGCCATTCACGTCATAGAACCGGAACATCAGCCGCCCGATGGTCGACTTGCCCGAACCCGACGGCCCCACCAGCGCCACCTTGTTCCCCGCAGGCACCGTCAGGCTGATCCCCTTCAGGATCGCCCGCGTCTCCTCATAGCCGAACTCCACCCGGTCAAACTCGACCGATCCCCCCGTCACCGCCAGCGCCTTCGCCCCCGGCTTGTCGACCACCTCCGCAGGCTGGCCCAGCAGACCGAACATCTCGCCCATATCCACCAGTGCCTGCCGGATTTCGCGGTAGACCGTACCGAGGAAGTTCAGCGGCATGGTGATCTGGATCATATAGGCGTTGACCATCACGAAATCGCCGACCGTCAACTCGCCCCGCTGCACCCCCAGCGCCGCCATCGACATCACGATGACCAGACCAGAGGTAATCAGGAATGCCTGCCCCCCGTTCAGGAACGAAAGGCTCTGCCCGGTCTTGACCGCCGCCACTTCATAGAACTGCATCGCCCGGTCATAACGCCCCGCCTCGCGCTCTTCGGCGTTGAAATACTTGACCGTTTCATAATTCAGCAGGCTGTCGATGGCCTTCTGGTTGGCATCGGTATCCTGATCATTCATCTCGCGGCGCAGCTTCACCCGCCACTCCGTCACCTTCAGCGTGAAGATGACGTACAGCGTGATCACCACCACCACGACCGCCATATAGGAAAACCCGAACAGCGTCGCAAAGATCACCGCCACCATCGCCAGTTCAAGGATCAGCGGCCCGATGGAAAACAGCATGAAGCGCAGCAGGAAATCCACGCCCTTCACACCCCGTTCGATGATCCGGCTCAGCCCCCCCGTCTTGCGCGTGATGTGATAGCGCAGCGACAGGCGGTGAATATGCGTGAACGTCTCCAGCGCCAGCTTGCGCAGCGCCCGCTGCCCAACCCGCACGAACACCGCGTCGCGCAATTCCTGAAACGCCACCGTCCCCAACCGCGCAATCCCATAGGCCACGGTCAGCCCCACCGCCGTCAGCCCCAGCAGCGTCCCGGTATCCGGCGTTTCCCCCGCCAGCGCATCCACCGCCTGCTTGTACAGGAACGGCGTCGACACCGACACGATCTTCGCCGCCACCAGCAACAGCAGCGCCGCCACCACCCGCCGCTTCACCCATCCTTCGCCGGGCGGCCACAGATAGGGCAGCACACGCTTGATGGTCGCCCAGCCATTGGCCGGGCGGTTCGCTTGGTCCGTGGGTTTGATCTGGCGCATAAACGGGTCCTCTTCCGGACCTACCTATGCCCCTTGCCGCAAAAGCACCAGAGGGCGGTCCGCAGCCCCGCCTGTGCATTCCTGCGGGGTCTATTCCACCTCGGGGATGGCAAAGACCTGCCCGGGATAGATCAGGTCGGGATCGCGGATCTGGTCCTTGTTGGCCTCGAACACCTGCACATAGCGCGGCCCGGCCCCCAACTGCTCGCTGGCGATCTGCCACAGGGTAAAGCCTGGCTGCACTGTCACCGTGACTAGTGCCACCGCCTCGGCCACAGCTTCGCCCTCTGCCGCACCCACAGCCTCTGCCGCAGGTTCCGCCTCGGCCACAACCTCACCGGCCGTTTCGGCCCCAACCGCAGCCCCAGCCGCAGCCCCTGCCTCAGCTTCTGCCTCTCCCGCAGATGCCGCCGCCAGCGCCTCGACCGTCTCGCGCTTGAAGGGCGTCTCGAAGCGGCTGATCACCGCCCCCGCCGCATCCACCTGATCGGCGCGCAGGGTATAGATCCCGGCCGCCACCTCGGGCAGCGTCACCGCCCAGTCCCCGGCCGCCGAAATGGTCGCCTCGCTCAGCGGCGCATTGTCCAGATACAGCCGCACCACCCGCTCCGGCTTGCCCCGCCCGGCCAATTGCACCGCCCCTTCGGGCGTATAGGTGATGGTGTCGATGGTCACATTGGCCACCAGTTCCGGCGGCATGTCCTCCGCCGATTGCAACACCTTCGCCCCCTCATCCGTCACCAGCAAAGCCGCAGGCGCAGCAGGCGCGGCTTCAGCCTCTGCCACGGCTTCCGGCGCCGGCTCCGCCTCGGGCGTTCCCACTTCCGCCATGGCTTCTTCCCGCGGCTCATCCACCGGGGCCTCTGCCACCGCAACAGGTGCCACAGGTGCCACCGTCGGCGCGATCACGACAGACCCTTCCGCCGCTACCTCCGTCCCGTCCGGCATCTGCATCACCAGCGACAAGACACGCGGCGCAACGCTGGGAGCAAGGTTGAACATCGCCACGAACTTGCCCTGCCCATCCGCCGGAACGCTGACAATCTCTTCACCCGTCACCCGCAAGGACAACACAGCCTCGGGCACCGCCGCCCCGGCCACCAGCGCCGATCCATCCTTTTCCACCCGCACCAGATCAAAAGACGGCGGCACGATAACCACCTCGGGCACCACCTCCGCCGCCGCATCCGGCGCAGGCTCTGCAACGGCTTCCGGCTCTGCCACCGCCTCGGCCTCGGCCTCGGCAACCGCCCCCGCCTCAGCATCCGCCGCAACGTCACCAGCCGCCGCATCCGCCGGCGGCTCCGCTCCGGCAGTCTCAGCCCCAGCAGTCTCCGCGCCGGCAGTCTCCGCCCCACTCGCCTTTGCCCCGGCCACATCGGCACCCGCCTCAGGCGCAGCCTCCGCATCCGCAGTCTCGGCCGCTCCGGCATCCGCCGCCGCCTCACCAGTAGCCTCACCCTCGGCGGGTGCGGCCTCGCCCGTGCCCGTCCCGGTCACCACCCCTACCGGTTCCACAGGCGGGCGGCTCACGCTCCACGCCCCATAGAACAACGCCGCGATCACCGCGGCCACCCCGCCGATCACGCCACCGCATCCGGCAACCGACATCTCTGCCCAAGGCTTCATTGCATTACCCCATATCCCTGCGGCCATTCCGGGCGAAAAACCATCTCCGCCGGTTGGCAGGGCCTGTTCCCGGCCCCTTCTTCCCTTAGATACCAAAGCCCGATAACACAGGTTCAGGCAACCTCCCAATCCCCGAAAGCGCCCAGCATGACCCCGCTTCGTTCCGTCTGTGTCTTCTGTGGCTCACGTCCCGGCCTTCGCCCCGCCTATGCGCAGGCCGCCCGCAGCTTCGGCAGCGCCATCGCAACCGAAGGCTGGCGCCTCGTTTATGGCGCAGGCGACGTGGGGTTGATGGGCGAAGTGGCCCGCGCGGCACAGGAGGCGGGGGCCACCACCATGGGCGTCATCCCCACCCATCTTATGACCCGCGAACGCGGCCGCCGCGACCTGTCGCAACTCGTCATCACCGAAGACATGCACGAACGCAAAAAGGTGATGTTCATGAATTCCGATGCCATCGTCGTCCTGCCGGGCGGCGCGGGATCCCTGGACGAATTCTTCGAGGTGCTCACCTGGCGCCAGATCGGCCTGCACCGCAAACCGATCTTCCTTCTGGATACCGAAGGCTACTGGCAACCCCTCGTCGCCCTCACCCGCCACGTCATCGACGAAGGCTTCGCCGAAGAAACCATACAGGATTACTTCACCACCGTCCCCGACGTGCCCAGCCTCGTCCTGCGCCTGCGCGAGGCGCTGGCCTGATCGGCACAGTTCCACTCTCAGCCTTGCGCACCACAACTCAAGGATGCATTTTCCCCCACCGTGCACGTATGGGGTAACCGCCGTGACAGATGATCAACTCGACCGCGCCCTGCGCTCCATCGGCATGGGCTGCTTCGTCACCTATCTGCCGCTGTTCCGCGACGGTCGGCGCAGCGCTGCCGACATCGCCGCCGAACTCAGCCAATTCTACACCGCCAAGGCCGCAACATCGCGCACCACCCATGCGCGCCGGATCATTGCGGCGGGCCGCATCAGCGACGCATTGCATCGGGTGATCGCCTCCGACCGTGTCGATCCCGCTATCCGCCAAGCCGCCCAACAAGCCCTGGCCGGCCACAGCACCTGACGTGACCTCTGGCGGCACAAAACCCGGCCCCGTCTTCCCAAGCACGCCGATCTCCCGACCAACTGGCAGCTTCCCCCCTGCCTATATCTTCTCTGCAAAAATATCCTCGGGGGGTCCGGGGGGCGAAGCGCCCCCGGGGTTACCCTCCAGCGCACCGCCCAAAAGAAAAGGCCCGCCGCAGTCCCCCGCGACGGGCCTTCCTTCAAACGTCAGAACCGATCACAGCTTCGCCGCAACCGCTTCCCAGTTCACCAGCTTGTCCAGGAAGTTGGTCAGATAAGCCGGGCGCTTGTTGCGGAAGTCGATGTAATAGGAATGTTCCCACACATCGCAGCCCAGCAGCGCGGTCTGGCCAAAGCACAGCGGGTTCACGCCATTCTCGGTCTTGGTCACCTTCAGCGCGCCGTCCTTGTCCTTCACCAGCCAGGCCCAGCCCGACCCGAACTGTCCGGCCCCGGCAGCCGCGAAATCTTCCTTGAACTTGGCCACCGACCCAAAGCTCTCTGCCAGCGCAAGCTCCAGCTCGCTCGGCATCTTCTTGTTCTCGCCCGGCCCCATGATCTCCCAGAACAGGGCATGGTTCCAATGCTGCGAGGCGTTGTTGAACAGACCGCTCTGCGCCACCGCGCCAGCCTGATAGGTGCTGGTGATGATGTCTTCCAGGCTCATCGCCTCATATTCCGACGCGGCCAGCAGCTTGTTGCCGTTGTCGACATAGGCCTTGTGGTGGATGTCGTGGTGATACTCGAAGGTTTCCTTCGACATGCCCAGCGACGCCAGCGCGTCATGTGCATAGGGAAGATCGGGAAGCGTGAAAGCCATGGGAGAGTCCTCTCGGTTCGCGTGTCACGGGATGGCGCAGATAAGGGTCCTCCCGCCCAGAAGGTCAAGGGCCAAAGCACCCTTTTGGTTCCATCCCGCCGCCGCAACGGCAAAGATTGCCCCCGCACCCGGCCCCGACCTGAACGGCAACGCGACGCGCGTCAACGCCCATGTCAGGGCGCGTCGATGCGGCGCAGCACGGCAAGGTTGCGCGCCTCATCCGCCACCACCACCTCGAACAGATCGCCAAATCCCGCGCGCTCTTCGGTGTCAAAGGCCGCCATGCCGTACCAGTCCGCCAGCCACCTGATCTGTGGATTCGACACCACATAGGTGTAGAAATGCCCCTCGGTCAGCAGGGCCTGCAGTGCCTGCGGGTTCACCTTGCCATCCAGATTGATCGTGCGGTCATGCCAGAACCCCAGCGTCCCGGTCTGCACCGCCGATACCCAATCCTCGTCCGGCACATTTTCCTGAACCCAGTCCACAACCTGGAAATGCCCCTGATCATGATGCCCCGGCAGCAACAGCCGCGCCGTGGTCACCACCCCCAGCAGGATCGCCCCGGCCACCGCCATCTCGGCCAAGCGCGGCGCCCGCATCCGCGCGCCCAGCCACGCCGCCTGCGCCACTGCCGCCGTCACCAGCAACGGGCTCAGCGGAAACAGATACCGCGACAGGAAATGCGGCGCGCCAAAGAAGGTGCCGTAATAGACGCATTGCAGCACCGCAAACAGCGAATAGCCCAGCACGGCCAACCGCATCGGATGCCCCTCGCGCACGATCCGCCACACGAAGCTGACCCAGATGACCAGCACGATCAGCCACAACACCACCTGCACCGGAATCAGGCTCTCGATGGACCCCGGAACCGGCAGCATCGGGAACATCGTCTCGAACAACTTGCCGGGCAGAATGTCGAAATTGCCACCGATGGGGGCCGCAAAGGATTGCGAAGTGCCGCTGATCGGCACGAACGACCCGAAATAGATCTTGTTATGCAGCAGCCACGGCAGGCCGATCACCAGCGACACCACACCCGGCACCGCACCTTCCACCACCGCGCGCACAAACCCCACCTCGGGCAGCCGCAGCGCAAAGACAAAGCGCACGAACAGCAGCGCGGCAATCAGGAACACCGCATCGTTGCGCGCCCAGAAGGCCAGCCCCGCCAACCCGCCAAGCGTCAGCATCTCGCCCATCGTCAACCGCCGCGCCTGCACCGCGATACGCCCGAAGATCAGCACAAAGACCACAACGACCAGCACATAAAGCCCGGTCTCCAGCGCGTTCATGCTGTGGCGCGCCGACAAAGGCCCCGAAGCCCACAGCGCCGCCACGGCCCAGGGCAGAATCACCGCCTCCGGCCCCATCAGCGACGCGGCAAACCGCTTCACCGCCAGCACCGACGCCACCCAGAACAGCACCATCAACACCAGAACGATCGCCACCCCGCCCAGCTTGTCGCCGTCCACCAGCCAGAACCCCGCCGAATACATCAGCGTCGCCAGCGGCTGCACCCCGTTCGATGCGATGGTCCCCTCCGACACGCTCAACCCCAGCCCGATGGCCAGATTGCGCGCCAGCGTCAGCATCAGATAGCCGTCCTCGGTGACAAAGAACTGCGTGATCCACTCTTCCCCCAAAGCCAGCGGAAAGACCCGGAACAGGAATCCGAAGATCAAGGCAAATGCGGCAACAACACCCAGAACCCCGAAACGCGCCATCTGACACCCTCAAAATGCAAAACTTAATCTACGTTAAGAACTTGAGGCCTCAACTTGGCAACCCGGGACTTCGGCCAGCACCCCGCCGCGCCCTCAGACAGTGCTGCGGCACAAGACAATGTTGCACCGCAGCAACGCTTTTGGCGGCCCACACGCCGGAAACCGCCTTGCCGCCCGCGCCATCGCTCCGGCCTTAATCGCAAGGCAAACAAGGCAATCCTCACCCCCGGTTGCAATCCCGGCGCGCGCCTCTCCCGCTTGCGACTGTTGGGCCAAGAGCGGCGGTCCGCGCCCGCCCCAAGCCATCGCCAAAACGAAAGGCCGGCCCCCGCAGGAACCGGCCCAATCCGTTCCGCAACCCTGCTGCGTCAGTGCAGTTCCGACCCCGGCTTCGCGCCAGATGCCAGCAGGTCGAACACATAGCGCGCCACCGACCGGAAGCAGACGACAGTAAACCCGTCCCCCTCGCGCCACAGCGCCGCCGCCACCTGCGCCGCCCGCGTCCGGCGCAACTCGCCAGGTTCCAGCTTCGCGAAATCCACTGGCGACAGCTTGGCCAGCACCTGTTCGGCCTTTGCGCCCTCCACCCGGAACACCGCCCGTGCGTCCGACACATCCACCGCAAGGTGATGCGCGCCCGCCATGGCCTTGCCGATGGCCTCCAGCGCCCCCGCCACCGCCGCATAGGGCATGACCAGCAGATATTCGTCCGGGCTCATCCAGCCGCAGGCGCGATCACCTTCCGTCACGATCCCCCGCACCCCCGGCAAGCCCGTCCCCACAGCGGCCTTCACCGCCTTGGCCAGCCCCGCCGCGTCCGGCTTGGCGCGCAGGGTGATCATCCCCACCGGCCCGATTTCACGGACCGAGGCAAAGCCCCCCGCCACAGCCCCGCCCAATGCGCTTTTGGGTTCAGACATTCGGCTTCTCCCCATCCTTGTCATAGAAGACGGCGTCCACGACCCGCGCCTTCACGGTGCCGCCCTTGACGGTGTTGAACTCTACCACCTCGCCCATCCGCTCCGGCCCGCGATGCAGCAAGCCCATCGCAATCCCCTTCTTCAGCGTGGGCGAATAATAGGTCGACGTCACGCGCCCTTGCGTATTGCCCTGCCCGTTCGCATTCACACCAGACGCAATGATATAGGCCCCGTCCGGGATCACCGACCCGTCCAGCGTTTCGAACCCGACCAGCTTCCACCGTTCAGCCGAGGCGAGGAAGTTCCGCGCCTGCCCCCGCTTGCCCAGATAGTCCGCCTTCTTCTTCGAAATCGCCCAGTCAAGGCCCAAATCCTGCGGGATCACCGTGCCATCGGTTTCATCCCCGATCATGATAAAGCCCTTCTCGGCCCGCATGATGTGCAGCGCCTCGGTGCCATAGGGCATCGCCCCAAACTCCGCCCCCGCCGCGTGCAGCGCCTCCCAGAAGGCCGCACCATGGCTCGCTGGCACCGCGATCTCGTAGGACAACTCACCCGAGAAACTGATGCGATAGACCCGGCAGCCAAACCCGCCCAAGGTGCCATCCGCCCATTGCATGAAGGGCAGCGCCTCCTTGGACACATCCATCCCGCCCAGTTTCTCCAGCACTTTGCGCGCATTCGGCCCCACCACGGCGACCTGCGCATATTGCTCGGTCACATTGGCGGTATAGACCTGCCAATCCCACCACTCGCATTGCAGCCAGTCCTCCATCCACGCATGGATGCGGTCTGCCCCGCCCGAAGTGGTGTGGCACAGCCACGTCTCCTCATCGATCCGCGCCACCACGCCGTCATCCGACAGGAAGCCCTGCTCGTTGCACATCAGCCCATAACGGCACTTGCCCACGGGCAAAGTGCTCATCACGCCCGTGTACAGCATGTCGAGGAATTTCCCCGCATCCGGACCCTTCACGATGATCTTGCCCAGCGTCGACGCATCCAACAGCCCCAGCGCGTTGCGCGTATTCAGAACCTCGCGATGCACCGCCTGTTCATGCGTCTCCCCGGCACGGGGGAAGCAATAGGGCCGCCGCCACAGACCGACCGGCTCGAAATAAGCCCCGTTCCGCTCATGCCATTCATGCATCGGCGTGCGCCGCAGCGGCTGGAATATCTCATCGCGCGCCTCACCCGCCAACGCGCCCAGCGTCACAGGCGTATAAGGCGGGCGGAAAGTGGTGGTGCCAACCTGCGGAATATCCGCATTCAACGCCCCCGCCAGCACGGCCAGCCCGTTGATATTGGACAGCTTGCCCTGATCCGTCGCCATCCCCAGCGTGGTGTAGCGCTTGGTATGCTCAACCGATTCATACCCTTCCCGCGCCGCCAACTGCACGTCGGACACTTTCACGTCGTTCTGATAATCCAGCCACATCTTCGACTTCAGCTCGATCGATGCCCCCTGCGGCATGATCCAGACGGCCTCCATCGGCCCCTCAACCACCGCATCAGCAACCGGAGCCTTGCCCTTCTTGGCCTTCACCCCAAGCGCCGCCAGCACCGCCCCGGCCTGCGCATCCGCATCCGCCAGCGCCGCCGCAGCACTCATCGCGCCATTGGCAGCCCCTGCCGCATAGACCATCGCCCCGCCATCATGGTTCAGCGGCGGGCGCGCCGCATCCGGCCGGAAATGCGCATGCGCCGCGTCCCAGATCAGCTTGCCGCCGCAATGGCTCCACAGATGCACCACAGGCGACCACCCACCCGACATGGCCACCGCGTCGCAGGCGATCTCTTCGATCACCGCGCCCTCACCGGCCTGCAAGCAAATGGCGACAGAGGTCACCCGCTTGCCCCCCTTCACCTTGGCAATCCCGCGCCCCGCCTCGATCCGCAGCCCCAAAGCCCGCGCCTTGTCGATCAGCGCCCCCGAAGGCGCAGACCGCGCATCCACAATCGCCGGAACCGCCAACCCAGCCTCGCGCAGCGCAATCGCCGTACGATAGCCGTCATCGTTGTTCGTCACCACAACCGTGCGATCCCCCGGCGACACCGCCCAGTTCACCACATAGTCGCGCACCGCCGCCGCCAGCATCACGCCGGGAATGTCATTGCCAGCAAAGCTCAAGGGCCGTTCAATCGCCCCCGTGGCCGTCAGGATCTTGCCCGCCCGGATACGCCACAGCCGATGCTTTGGCCGCCCGTCGCCGGGCGTGTGATCGGCCACCTTCTCATCGGCCAGCACATAGCCATGGTCATAGACCCCCGCCGCCATGCAGCGCGCCCGCAGGGTGACGTTCTCCATCCCCTCCAGCGCCGCCACGGCCGTATCGACCCATGCGCCCGCAGGCTGACCGTCGATCACATCGCCATCCACCGGCGCGCGCCCGCCCCAATGGGCGTTCTGTTCCAGCAGCAGAACCCGCGCCCCCGCACGGCCCGCCACCAGCGCCGCCTGCAACCCGGCAATACCGCCACCCACGACCAGCAGGTCGCAAAAGGCATAGGCCTGCTCATAGCGATCCGCATCCCGGTCCTTCGGCGCTTTGCCAAGGCCCGCCGACTGCCGGATGATCGGCTCGAACACATGTTTCCAGAACGGGCGCGGATGGATGAAGGTCTTGTAATAGAACCCGGCAGGCAAAAACCGCGCGGCCGTGTTGTTCAGCACACCCACATCATACTCAAGGCTCGGCCAATGGTTCTGGCTCGTCGCCTCAAGCCCGTCGAACAACTCTGTCACCGTGGTCCGCTGGTTCGGCTCCAGCCGCGCGCCGGACCCCAGATTGACCAGCGCATTGGGCTCCTCCGCCCCCGCCGCCACGATCCCGCGCGGACGGTGATACTTGAACGACCGGCCCACCAGCATTTGGTCATTGGCCAGCAGCGCCGCCGACAGCGTATCGCCGCGAAAGCCCTTCATCCGCTTGCCGTTGAAGCTGAAATCAAGCGCCGCCGACCGGTCGATCAACCGGCCCCCTTTTGCAAGACGGGTGCTCATTTGTAACCCTTCCACTCCGGCCTGCGGGCCTTGATCTTCTCGATGATATCGGCGGGCGGCTCGCCCACCTGCGCGGGATAGGTGCCGAACACCTCCAGCGTCGCCGTGCAACGCGCGGCCAGAAACCACTTCCCACAGCCATAGGAATGCCGCCACCGCTCGAAATGCACCCCCTTGGGGTTCTTGCGGGCGAACATATAGGCCTCGAATTCCTCATCCGAGGAACCGGGACCGAACCGCTTCAAATGCGCCTCATATCCCGGCGAAAGCTCGGTTTCCTCGGCGGCAACGCCGCAATAGGGGCAGGTCAGGGTCAGCACGGGCAATCTCCAGACATGCAAACGGCGGGCACAACACTGTGCCCGCCGCTGGCGGTGATCAGAAAGGATAGGGTGGTATCAGGGCGTAGCGGGCGCTGCCGGGGCAGGCGCAGGCGCGACAGGCTCAGCTGGTGCAGGCTCGGCAGGCGCGGCAGGCTCTGGCGTGGGCGCAGGTGCGGCCGGCTCGGCTGGCGCAGGCGCGGTTGTGTTGTTCTCGATGCTGACAGCGGGCGATCCGGCATCCCCATCGGACATGGAACCGCCCGTGATGATATAGGCGACAACCCCCACCGCGACGACAAGACCGCCGACGATGAAGATAAGCATGCCGTTGGATTTGGGCGGCGGCGGCGGGGCAGATTGGCGTGAGTCAGACATGGGACAGTCTCCGTTAAGGCCGTGTTCAACAGCCCAACGCCTAAATCCCCGCTCCGGTTCCCCATCACGCCCGCGCAGCCCATCAATGCGCCACCCCGGCGGCCACGGATTCGTCGATGAACCGCCCTTCCTTGAACCGCCACATGTCGAACTCAGCGGCCAGCGGCCCCGGCTCGCCCTTGGCCATCAGCTCGGCCATCGCCCAGCCGGAACCCGGAATCGCCTTGAACCCGCCCGTCCCCCAGCCGCAGTTGATAAAGCAATTCCCCAAGGGCGTTTTCGAGATGATCGGCGACCGATCCCCCGTCATGTCCACGATCCCGCCCCACTGCCGCAGCATCTTCAACCGGCTGATGATCGGGAAGGTCTCGATCAGCGCCCGCAGCGTTTCCTCGATATGATGGAAAGACCCGCGCTGGGTATAGTTGTTGAACCCGTCCGTCCCGCCGCCAATAACCATCTCGCCCTTGTCGGACTGGCTCATATAACCATGCACCGTATTGGCCATCACCACGATGTCCATGCAGGGCTTGATCGGCTCACTCACCAGCGCCTGCAACGCCACCGCTTCCACCGGCAGGCGGAACCCGGCCATCTCGGCCACCTGTCCCGAATGCCCCGCCACCACGATGCCCAGCTTCTTGGTCCCGATATAGCCCTTGGAGGTTTCCACCCCCACGACCTTGCCCCCCTCGGACCGGACCCCCGTCACCTCACATTGCTGGATGATGTCCATGCCCATGTCGCTGCACGCCCGCGCATAGCCCCAGGCCACCGCGTCATGCCGCCCCGTGCCGCCCCGCGCCTGCCACAGCGCGCCCAGCACCGGATAGCGCGGCCCGTCGATATTCAGGATCGGGCACAGCTCCTTCACCCGCTGCGGCGTGATGAACTCCGTCTGCACGCCCTGCAAGGCGTTCGCATGCGCCGTGCGCAGATAGCCCCGCACCTCGTGATGCGTCTGCGCCAGCATCATCACGCCGCGCGGGCTGAACATCACGTTGTAGTTCAGGTCCTGGCTCAGCGTTTCATACAGCGAGCGGGATTTCTCATAGATCGCAGCCGAGGAATCCTGCAGGTAATTCGACCGGATGATCGTCGTGTTCCGGCCCGTATTGCCACCACCCAACCACCCCTTTTCAAGGATCGCCACATTGGTGATGCCGTAATTCTTGCCCAGGTAATAGGCCGTCGCCAACCCATGCCCGCCGGCGCCCACGATGATCGCATCATAGGCGGCCTTGGGGGCCGGGCTTTTCCACGCCCGCTCCCACCCCGTGTGGTGACGCAGCGCCTCGCGGGCAATCGCAAAGACCGAATAGCGTTTCATGGCCAAACCCCCGTGACGCGCGGCACAGCGCTGTGCCGTCCTTCTCATATGCCGTGCAGATAATCCCCCACCCACAAGCGGCACAATCGGGAAATTTGCGACAGAACCGCCCTGCGACAGCGTCGCAGCCGTCACTTTCGCGTTTCCGCCTTCCGCCAGCCCCGCCGAAGGATTACATCGCGCCCAACCGCCAACCACAAACGGGCCCGATGACATGGAGATGATCGCCTTCTGGATCGCCGCAGGCGGCATGGGCCTCGCCATTCTGGCGCTCTTCCTGCTCGCTCTGATCCGCGCCCGGGCCGAGATCGCCTCCGCCGCCGAATACGATCTCAAGGTCTATCGCGACCAACTGGCCGAGATCGACCGCGACCTCGCCCGCGGCACCCTTCCCGCCGATGAGGCCGACCGCCAGCGCACCGAAGTGTCCCGCCGCCTGCTCGAGGCTGACCGCGCCCTGCACAGCGGCGACCGCAGCGCCAGCACGCGCGGCATCCTCGTGGCGGGTGTTCTGATCCTTGCCCTGATCGGCAGCAGCTATTGGGTCTATATCCGCCTCGGCGCACCGGGCTACCCCGACCTACCCCTCGCAACCCGCCTCGCCATGTCGGATGAACTGCGCGCCAACCGTGCCCCGCAGGCGGAAATGGAGGCGCAGGCCGCCGCCGCCCGCCCCGCCCCCGCAGCACCCGATGCCGATTTCGCCCAGTTGATGGACCAGCTTCGCGCCGCCGTGGCCGAACGCCCCGATGACCAGCGCGGCCTCGAACTCCTCGCAACGAACGAGGCGCGCCTTGGCAACCTGCCCGAGGCCCGGATCGCCCAGGAACAGCTGATCCGCCTGAAGGGCGACACGGCCACCGCCGGGGACCACGCCGCCTTGGCCGAACTGATGATCATGGCCGCAGGCGGCCTTGTCTCGGCAGAGGCCGAGGCCGAACTGGCCCAGGCCCTCACCCTCGATGCCACCAACGGCACCGCCCGCTATTACTACGGCCTGATGGCCGCGCAGGTGGGCCGGTTTGATCGCACCTTCGGCCTATGGGAACCACTTCTGCGCGACAGCCCGCCCGATGCGCCCTGGATCGCCCCAATCCGCGCCCAGATCGCCGATGTCGCCGCCCGCGCCGGGATCGAATATACCCTGCCCGACGCGCTCCCCGGCCCCGATGCCGACGCACTCACCGCCGCAGGCGAGATGAGCGAAGAGGATCGCCAAGCCATGATCGAAGGCATGGTCGCCCAGTTGGGAAGCCGCCTCGCGACCGAAGGTGGCACAGTCGAAGAATGGGCCCGCCTGATTTCCTCCCTCGCCACACTCAACCGCACGGACGAGGCACAGGAAATCTATGCCGAGGCGTTGGAGGTCTTCGACGGCTCCCCCTCGCAGCAAAGCTTCCTGCGCGAAGCGGCGCTGAACGCGGGCCTTACCCCGTGATCTGCGACAGCTTCGACACCTTCGCCGCCACCCTGCCCCCCAACCGCGCCATTGCGGGGCTGGATTTCGGCGACAAGACCATTGGCATCGCCATCTCCGACCTGCGCCGCATGGTGGCCACCCCGGTTGAAACCCTGCGCCGCGTGAAATTCACCGAAGACGCCACCCGCCTTCTGGCCCTGCTCACCACCCGCGGCGCACATGGCATCGTGCTGGGCCTGCCCCTGAACATGGACGGCTCCACCGGCCCCCGCGTGCAAGCGACGCAAGCCTTCGCCCGCAATCTGGCCCGGATGACCGACCTGCCCATCACCTTCTGGGATGAACGCCTGTCCACCGTTGCGGCAGAAAGGGCACTGCTCGAGGCGGATACGTCGCGAAAACGTCGGAAAGAGGTGATCGATGCCGTCGCCGCAGGCTATATCCTGCAAGGCGCCTTGGATCGCATGGGGCATATGGGAAACGGGGTGCAGACGTGAAGGATGATGTCTGGCAGCGGGATGAGGTGCAATCGCCCTGCGTCAAGCTTTGCACGATCCACCCGGCTGAGCGCATCTGCGTCGGCTGCTTCCGCACCATCGACGAAATCTCCTCTTGGTCGCGCCTTACGCATGAGGCCCGCCACGCCATCATGGCCGACCTTCCCACCCGCGCCCCCCGCCTTGCCAAACGCCGCGGCGGCCGCATGGGCCGGTTGCAAGACTGACCTGACCAATTTCCTCGATGGCAGGGGGCCAGCAGGCCCTCCGATCCCCCGTTTTCGTCGCCGTCAGAAGACAGCACCTTTGGCTTGCGTCGCAAGATGGGTATTTTTGCCAAGGTGAATGGGCAGGCGCAGCATTCCGTTTTCATGGCCTGTCCTTTCATCTTGGCCCAAATACCCAAGCGGGGGTGAATGGCGGCGCGGCACGCGCCGACAGAGGGGGCAACACGCCCCTTGAACCCCGAGCCAAGCGCGAAGGCGCGCAGGCGAGACAAAAGGAATGCGCGGCCCCCATGGGCCGCGCGCCGATCCCTTGCCGCGACTCACACGCCGGGCGTTAACCTTAATGCTTCCTGACCGTTCGCTGCGTGCATACGCCCGTCTGCACAGCCATCTGCACCACGCGCTGCACCGACATTTGACCGAAAAACAGATGTTTAAACCAACGCCCGCAAAGAGTTAGGCGTCGTCCTGCAACCACGCCGTTACCGTTGGCAGCAATGGCCGGAAATAGGCCACCATCCGCCCCGGCGCCCCTGCAGTCGCCCCATCCGCCCAAGGCGCCACGCCATGGATCATGTGGCGGTGCAGGATGACCGCCTCCCCCGGTTGGCCCGGCAGTTCAACCCGCGGGCAATTGTCAAACACCTGCTTGCGCGCCGCCTGATAAGCCTCTGTGATATCGAAGTTTTCCAGATCATCCGCCCGCCCCGCAAAGGCCGCACGCAGCGCCGCGCCCATCACGATATGGCTGCCTTCCCACACCACAAGCGGCGATGCCCCCGCATCCGCCCGGTTCAGCGGCAGCCCAAGGATCCAACCATGCGGTTCCTGCACCATCCGCCGTTTCTGCGGCCCCATGGGCAGCAGCCCATCAAGATGCGCCGCGTCGCGCACCCTACGGAAATCGAAGGCTTTTTCACTCTCACCTTCATCGCGCCGGGGATATCCCGCCCGGGTCACCGAAATCTGCGCCGGGTGCAGAGGAACGGGCGACAAGCCTATGTCATCCCACGGCAATTCCACATTGCTGACCGAACCATCCACCCCGCTCGGCAGGGCATCCAACCCCACGAACCACGTCCCCCCGCAACGCCACGGCTCTTGGCTTTCCATCACAATCCGCCGCGCCACCGGCTCTGCTGCCGCTGCCCAACGCGCAATGGCCGATGATTGCACCCGCCGCCATCCCAGATCCGCCACGTCAGGACTCCAATTCAATGGCACAAGCCCCTAATTTCAAATCCATTCCAGACCCAACGGCCCAAAACGACCCACGCAGTCTGGACCTGCCCGGCGAAAAGGCGTATGCCACCCCCTTCATTTCAGCCACAGGCCTTTTCATGTCTGATCGTATCCTCCGCCCCGCCCTCATCCTTGGGCTGCTCTCCTGCATCGGCCCCTTCGCCATCGACATGTATCTCCCCGCCCTGCCCGATATCGGCACGGCGCTGGGAACCACCGTACCCGCGATGCAGACCACGATCACCGCCTATTTCATTGCCTTCGGTCTGGCGCAACTGATCTATGGCCCCTGGGCCGATCAGGCCGGACGCAAACCGCCGCTTTACGCGGGCATTGCGATTTTCCTTGCTGGTTCCGTGCTTTGCACTTTTGCCCCCAGCGTGGAATGGCTGATCGCCGGGCGCTTTGTGCAAGGGTTGGGCGGCGCAGCGATGATGGTGGTTCCCCGCGCCATCATCCGCGACATGTATACCGGCCACGCCGCAACCCGCCTCATGGCGGCGGTCATGCTGGTGATCTCGGTCTCGCCCATGCTGGCCCCGCTGGTGGGCTCCGGCCTGATGGCCGTCACCGGCTGGCGGGGGATTTTCGCTACATTGGTCGTGGCCGGGCTGGTCAGCCTTGCCGTCCTCGTCTTCGCGCAGCAGGAAACGCTCCGTGCTGAGGACCGCCAACCCTTTGACATGGCGTCCACTTTGCGCGGAACGCGCCGCTTGCTGACGGACCGTGTCTTCATGGGTCTGACGTTCCTTGGCGGCTTCGGCATGGCCAGCTTCTTCGTCTTCATCGCCTCGGCCAGCTTTGTGTATACCGAAAGCTTCGGGCTAACCCCGACCGGCTTTTCCATCGCCTTCGCCATCAACGCCATCGGCTTCTTCGCCGCATCGCAGGCGGCCGGTCCGCTGGGCCTGCGGCTTGGCGCGCGTAAGGTGATGGCTTGGGCCACGCTCGGCTTTGCCGTCACCACGGCTGCGCTTCTTGCCCTTGCTCTGCTGGGCTTTGCCAGCCTGATCGTCTGCGTGGCGGGGCTGTTTCTGGCCAATGCCTTCCTCGGCCTGATCATCCCAACGACCATGGTCATGGCGCTAGAGGATCACGGCGACAGCGCAGGTCTGGCCTCATCGCTGGGCGGCACGCTGCAAATGCTTGCGGGCGGTCTGATGATCGCCGCCACAGGGCCGTTCTTCGATGGCACTGCCACGCCCATGCTGGCAGCCATTGCGCTGTGCGGGGTGCTGGCGCTGATCCTGTCGCGCCTCGCCCTCGCCCGGCCTCAGCCAACGGCCGCCTGATCGACGGTCTGACCCGTCACCTCGGCCAAGGCTGCCTCCAGCACCTCCAACCCTGCCCCGGGGCGCGACGCACCCTCGGACAGAACACGCCGCCAGCCCCGCGCACCGGGGCGGGCGTGGAACAGGCCCAGCATGTGCCGCGTGATCTGATGCAGTCGCCCCCCCTGCGCCAGATGATCGGCGATATAGGGCCGCATCGCCTCAACCGCTCCCACTGCATCCAGCCCCGGCCCATCGCCCCACAGCGCATCCGCCCCGATCAGCACCGCGCCGGGGTCGTGATAGGCCGCGCGCCCGATCATCACCCCGTCCAGCCCTGCCGCCAGCAGGGCCTTTGCCTGATCCAGTGTCGTGATCCCACCATTGATGCAGATCGTCAGATGCGGGAACTGCGCCTTCATCTGTTGAACCAAAACATAATCAAGCGGCGGTATCTCACGGTTTTCCTTGGGAGAAAGCCCCTTGAGCCAGGCCTTCCGCGCATGAATCACGAAATGCCGCACCCCCGCCGCCGACACGCGGTCCAGGAAATCGGGCAGCACCTCCTCGGGCCTTTGGTCATCCACCCCGATCCGGCATTTCACCGTCACCGGCACAGGGCTGGCCTCCAGCATCGCCGCCACGCAATCAGCCACAAGCTGCGGCCGCTCCATCAGCACGGCGCCGAAACAGCCAGATTGCACCCGGTCCGACGGGCAGCCGACATTCAGGTTGATCTCGTCATAGCCAAAGGGCGCGGCCAACCGCACCGCCGCATGCAACTCCGCGGGGTCCGACCCGCCCAGTTGCAGCGCCACCGGATGTTCCGCCCGGTGATACCCCAGCAGCCGCTCCCGGTCGCCATGCACCACCGCAGGCGCTGTCACCATCTCGGTATACAGCATCGCCCGCCGCGTCATCAGGCGGTGGAAGTACCGGCAATGCCGATCCGTCCAATCCATCATGGGCGCAACAGACAGTTTATGCGGTTGGTCCGTCGTCATTCGTGTAGCGTCTTCCGTCTGTTCGCCCCGCGCGCGCCCCTGTGCCGTGCAACGCGCAAACACTGGCCCCATTCAGGGCCGAGGCGGTGATCGATCAAGGCTTCTGCCCCACAGATCGCCCCAACGCGCCCTGCAAGGCTTCGGTGAATTTGCAGCCTCTATATCCGATCTCTTTGCGATAGGGAAACCACCCCGAACCGGAACGGCCACGGCCCGCGACACGTCCTCTGTCTCACCACAGGACAGGAACCAGCATAGCGCAACGAAAGCCGGGGCCAGACCCCAACAACCCGCCCGCCCGGTCCCTATCCTTGCGCGGCAAGAAAGCCCCGCCAACCGCCCAGATGGGTGATCTCCTGCGCGCCTTCCACCCCTGCCGCCTCGGCCAGAAAACCCACAGCAAGCCGACCATCCGCCAGTTCGACCTTCCCAAGCCCCAGCGGCGCGGGGATCAGCGCCAGAAACGCCCCTACCTGCGCCAAAGGCAGCGCCCAGACCTCCACCTCGATCGCGGCCCCACCGTCGGCCCGGATCATCCCTGGTCGGGCCGGGGGCGGCCCCGGCAGCCGAAACAGTCGATACTTGGGGGCCGTCGCCGTCCGTTCCAGAAACCGCCCGCCAAGCCCCGCAACTTGCCCATTCAGCGGCAGCCCGGTCATATGCGCGCCCACCAGCACCACCGCCATCTCGCCCGGCAACGCCTCTGCCACCGGCGCAGGCGTGGCCGGAATGCTCCATCCCGTCGCCCCCAGCCGACCACCCGTATCCCACTGGATCGCCGCGCCCAGCGCCGCAATTTTCGCATCCTCCCCCGCCCGCGCCAGCAACGTCACGCTGCCGGGTCGCCCATCGCTGCGTGGCCCGGTCGGCACGGCGATGCCGCACATGTCCAGCAGGTTCACGAAATTCGTATAGGTCCCCAACCGGCTGTTCGGCCCGATGGGATCGGCCTCCAGATCGGCGAGGGTGTAAAAGGTCGGGATCGTCGGCACCGCCAGCAGGTCCAGCCCCGCCATCGCCGCCATCGCCTGCCGCTTCAACGCCGCAAGCCGATAGATGCCCCGAAACGCATCCGCCGCCGTCAGGCGATCCGCCCCCCCGATGATCTTGGCCGTCACCGGATGAAAAGCTTCCGGCTGCGCGCGGAACAGCGGCTCCACCGCTGCCATCCGCTCGGCCACCCAGGCCCCTTCATACAGCATCTTCGCCACGTCGTAGAACGGCGTGAAATCCACCTCCTCCACATGGCATCCCATGGCCCGCAGCGCCGCCACCTGCCCCGCAAACGCCGCGGCCTGCACCGCATCGCCAAAAAACTCGATGCTTGTCGCATCCGGCACGCCCAGCCGCATCCCCACCGGCACTGCGGCCAGCGCGGGCGCTGGCATCACCCGCGACCATGGATCAACACCGTCAAAGGCACAGGCCACCCGATACGCCGCCCAGGCATCCGCCACTGTCAGCCCGAAGATGGAAATCGTGTCCAGCGTCCGGCAGGCCGGCACCATACCCGTTCCCGACAGCGCGCCCAGCGATGGCTTCAACCCCACGATATTGTTCAGCGCCGCTGGCACCCGCCCCGATCCCGCCGTATCCGTCCCCAACGAAAACGACACCAACCCCCGCGCCACGGATACCGCCGATCCGCTTGACGATCCGCCGGGAACAATCTCGGGGTCCAGCGCGTTGCGCGGCACCCCATAGGGCGACCGCACGCCCACCAGCCCCGTCGCGAACTGGTCAAGGTTGGTCTTGCCGATCCACACCGCCCCCGCCGCGCGCAGCCGCGCCACCACAAAGGCATCCTCCCCCGGCACATAGGCAAAGGCCGGACAGCCCGCCGTCGTCGGCACGTCGCCCACATCGATATTGTCCTTCACCGCAAACGGCACCCCCCAAAGCGGTTGGGCAACAGGATCAAACGGCGGCAACCCGGCCACCTCGGCCAGCGCCTCATCCCTGTCCCGCAGATGCAGGAACATGGCCGGGTCCTCTGCCGCCGCGATGCGGGCAAAGACCTCCTCCATCACCGCCACAGGCGACAGGCCCGCAGCATAGGCCTCATGCAGCCGCGCGATGTCGAACGGCAGGTCGGAAAGGTCTGTCTTTGTCATCATCATTCTCAGGTCACGAATTCCACAGGCAGGTTCCACTGGATCAGCACCGTGCAGCCCGTCTCGGACCACACCGAATGCTCCGTCCCCTCGGGGTTCAGGATCAGCGACCCGGCAGGATAATCCCCCCGCTCGTCGCTCTGCACCCCCTCCAGCACAAGGATCGTCTCCAGCGCCGGATGCCGATGGCGCGGCACCCCCGCCCCCGGCGCATAGCGCAAAAGCGCCACCCCCGGCGCCCCCGCACGCAGGACGGCGATTTCCACACCCTCGCGAAAGGGAAGGAACTCTTGCCGCCGCCAGTCCATCAACAGCGCGGCAAAGGCCTGCGGATCATCCATGCAGCGCCTCGACGATCTCGGCGGTGGTGGCCGTCCAGCCGACAATGGCCCCCTGCGCCCGGATCATGGCAATGGCCGCCGCCTTGAACTCGGGGAAGTAACTTTCGGTCGAATCCTCGGCCAGCAGGCACTGAAACCCGCGATCATTCGCCTCGCGCATGGTGGTTTGCACGCAAACCTCGGTCGTCACCCCGGCAAAGATCAGCGTCGTCACCCCCAGCCGCGCCAGGATCGCGCCAAGGTCAGTGGCGTAAAACGCCCCCTTCCCCGGCTTGTCGATCACCACCTCGCCCGCCACGGGGTACAATTCCGGCACGATATCCGCCCCCGGCTCGCCCGCGATCAGGATACGCCCCATCGGCCCTTCGTCGCCAATCCGCAGGCGCGGATTGCCCCGGTCCCGCTTGGCGGGCGGCAGGTCGGAAAGATCGGGGCGGTGGCATTCCCGCGTATGGATCACCGGCACCCCCGCCGCCCGCGCCCCCCCGATCAAAGCGGCAACCGTGGGGATGATCGCCTGCAACCGCGTCACGTCATTGCCCAGCGTCTCGCCAAAACCGCCCGGCTCGACGAAATCACGCTGCATGTCGATGACGATCACCGCCGTCTTCGCCCGGTCAAAGGCAAAAGGGAACGGCTGCGCCGCCGCAATCACCCGCATCCCGCTCATGCCGCATGCCCGCCCATGTAATGCCCGATCTCGGCAATCTTCGCCTCGGCGGCGGGCACCTCATAGGTGATCCGCCCCTCCGACATCACCAGCACCCGGTCCGACAGTTCCAGCACCTCGTCCAGATCCTCGCTCATCAGCAGAACCGCCGCCCCCGCATTGCGCGCCGCCACGATCCGCGCGCGAATTTCGGACACGGCGGCAAAGTCCAGCCCGAAACAGGGGTTGGAAATGACCAGCAGCTTCACCTCGCCGGTCAATTCCCGCGCCAGCACCGCGCGTTGAACATTCCCGCCCGACAGCGCCGCAATCGGCCCGTCCGGATCGGCCACCTTCACCTTGAACGCCCCGATCAGATCGCGCGCCGCCGCCCGCATCTGGTTGGCCGAAAGCCAGAACCGCCGCCCCGCACCATCCCGGTCGAAACTGCGAAAGGCGATATTCTCGATCACGCTCATCCGCGGCGCGCAGGCATTGCGCAGCGGCTCTTCCGGCAGATAGCGCACCGCATGAGCCTGCGCCTCGGCCCGCGTCGCGCCGTAAGGCACACCCTGTACCCGGATCTCGCCCGCCCGTGGCGCGCGCTGCCCGGTCAAAACCTCCATCAATTCCATCTGCCCGTTGCCTGAAATCCCGGCGATGCCCGCGATCTCTCCGGCATGCACGGTCAGGCTTTCAATGGCGATCTCCTTCAATCCCGACCGATCCGCCGCCTTGACCCCCCGCACCTCCAGCACGGGTGCGCCGCGCGCGCCGCTGCGCGACATCGGGCGCTGTTCCTTTTCCGCCCCGATCATCATCGCCGCCATCTGTGCATGGCTCAGATCGGCCACATGCCCCTGCCCCACCAACCGCCCGCGCCGCAGCACCGATACCTCATCGGCAAAGGCCGTCACCTCGCGGAACTTGTGGGTGATCATCAGCACCGAAATCTGCCCCGCCTCGCACAGCCCACGCACATGGCCCAGCACCTCATCCGCCTCATCGGGCGTCAACACGGACGTGGGCTCGTCCAGGATCAGGAACCGGCTGCCCAGATAAAGCTGCTTCAAGATCTCCAGCTTCTGCTTTTCCCCTGCCGCCAGCCGCGCCACTGGCTGATCCAGCGGCACGCGAAAGGGCATGGCCGCCATGAACGCCTCCAGCCCCGCCCGCTCTTTCGCCCAGTCGATCACCACCGGCGCATCCGCGCGCGAGATGACAAGGTTTTCGGCCACGCTCAGCGACGGCACCAGCGTGAAATGCTGATAAACCATCCCCATGCCCAGCGCGCGCGCATCGCGCGGATCGCCAATCTCTGCCTCGCGCCGCCCCACCAGCAATTGCCCCGCCGTGGCGTGGTAGAACCCCATGATGCACTTCACGAGCGTGGATTTGCCCGCGCCATTTTCACCCAGCAACGCGTGAAACGTGCCGGGCGCCACCCGGATCGACACATCCTCCAGCGCGGTAAAGGCCCCGAAACGCATGGTCATTCCCACCGTTTCCACCTCCAGCGCGCCGGGGGCGTGTGGCTCGGCCCCGATGCCGGTAACAGGCGGCCTCATGCCAGCGCCCCGATCAATGTGGCGCTGTCGCTCACCGCGCCAAAGACACCGCCCTGCATGGTGACCATCTTCAACGCCGCCGCATGGTTGCCCGCATCCGTCGCCCCGCAGCAATCGGCCAACACAAGGCATTCAAAGCCCCGATCATTCGCCTCGCGCATGGTGGTGGACACGCAGACATCCGTGGTGATCCCGGTCAGGATCAGGTTGTCGATGCCCCGCGTCCGAAGGATCAGCTCAAGGTCGGTGGCGCAGAACGACCCCTTCCCCGGCTTGTCGATGATCGCCTCTCCCGGCAGGGGGTAAAGCTCGGGGATGATATCCCACCCCGGCTCCCCCCGGATCAGGATCTTGCCACACGGCCCCGGATCGCCGATCCCCGCCCCGATCTGCTGGCTGCGCCACCGCTTGTTGGGCGGCAGGTCGGCCAGATCGGGCCGATGCCCCTCACGCGTGTGGATGATGTGGTATCCCTTGGCCCGCATCGCCTCCAGCACCGCCTTGATCGGCGCAATCGGGGCCTGTGTCATCGACAGGTCATAGCCCATCATGTCCACATAACCGCCCTTGCCGCAGAAATCGGTCTGCATGTCGATGATGACCAGCGCGGTATTCTCCGGCCGCAGATCGCCGTTCCACGGCCAGGCATAGGGATTGGCGTCTATCGTGGTCATCCTGCCCCTCATTTTGTGATGGAAAGCTCGCCCGGCGCACCCGCCAGCGCACGGTTGGGCGAAGACGTGGCGATCAGCACGCCCAGCGTCAGAACGTATGGCGCGGCGTAGAACAGGTAATACCCCTCGGTCACCCCAACCGATTGCAGCGCCGGGCCCAGCGCCCCCGCCCCGCCGAACAGAAGCGCCGCCCAGAAGCAGTTCATCGGCTGCCAGCGCGCAAAGATGACCAGCGCCACCGCCATCAACCCTTGCCCGCTCGAAATCCCTTCATTCCAGCTGCCCGGATAGAACAGCGACAGATAGGCCCCGCCCACCCCCGCAAAGGCCCCGCCCAGCGCGGTCGCCATCGTCCGGATCACCGCAGGCCGCAGCCCCATCGCCCGCGCCGCATCGGTGCTGTCGCCCACCACCCGCAGGATCAGCCCCGGCTTGGTGGACCGCAGCCCCCAATGCAGCACCAGCGCCGCCGCGATGCCCACCAGAAACAGCACATTCACATTCAGCGCCGCCTGCACCTGCGGCACCTCCGACCACCAGCCGAACGGGATCGACGGCAGGTCAGGCGCCACCGGCTGGATGAAGGGCTTGCCGAAATAGAAGGCCAGCCCCGTTCCCAGCAGCATCATCGCAATCCCGATGGCGATGTCGTTCACCTTCGCCATCGAACAGATCAGCCCATGCACCAGCCCGAACACTGCGCCCGCCAGCGCCGCCAGCACCACCCCGGCCCACGGGTCACCCGTCACCACGGCGGTCGCATAGCCCGCCATCGCGCCAAAGACGAGCGTGCCTTCCAACCCCAGATTGATCCGCCCCGACCGTTCCGTCAGCATCTCGCCCAGCGATACGAACAGGATCGGCGTCGACACCCGGATCGCCCCGCCCAGCACGGCCAGGGGCACGGCCCAAAGGCCAAGGTCATACTCCATCGCCCTACCCCTTTGCCTTGAAGAACGCCAACCGCCCATAGGCCGCGTCCGACATCAGGATCGCCATGAACACGATCCCTTGCAGCACCTGCATCGTGGCATCGGGCAGGTCCATCCGCCGCTGGATTAGGCCCGATGACGCATCAAACCCTGCAAGCAGAATTGCCACCGGAAGGATCGCCATCCCGTTATGCCGCGCCAAAAAGGCGATCAGGATGCCCGTATAGCCATATCCCGCCGCCAGCGACGCATTGGCCGACCCATGCACCGCCGCCACCTCGAAAAACCCCGCCAACCCTGCACAGGCCCCGCCCAGCGCGGTAAACCCAAGGATCAGCCGCCCCACGGGCAGGCCCTGCACCTCTGCCGCGCGCACGTTCCCGCCCGCGATCCGCGCTGCAAAGCCCCACCGCGTCCGCTCCACCAAAACCCAGGCCACGACGCAGGCTATAGCCCCGAAAACAAGGCCCCAATGCACATCCATTGCGGGGATCATGCCCACCCGCAGCGCCTCATCCAGCGGCGCAGTCGATGGCTTGTTCAGGCTTTCTGGGTCGCGCAGCGGCCCTTCGACCAGATGGTTCATCAGCGCAATCGCGATATAGGCCAGCAGAAGGCTTGAAATCGTCTCGTTCACCCCCCGGTAATGGCGCAGCGCCCCGGCCATCCCGATCCAGACCGCGCCCACCGCCATCGCACTTGCCGCCATCAGCGGCAGCCCGATCACCGCAGGCACCCCCGCGAGCGGCAGGGCCACCGCCCCGGCGGCCAACCCGCCCAGAACGATGGCGCCCTCGCCCCCGATCACCACAAGGCCCAGCCGTGCAGGCAAAGCCACGCACAGCGCCGCCAGCAACAGCGGCGCCGCCCGTGACAGCGTGTTCATCCAGGAAAAGGCCGAACCAAAGGCCCCCTGCCAGACATAGCCGAAAAACGCGATGGGCGACCGGCCCTGCGTCAGCAGGAAAAGCGCAAACACCGCCAGCCCCGCCAGAAGCGCCAGAACCGGGATCACCACCGGTTCCGCACGGCGCAGGGCCGCCATGGCCCCGCCCCCTGTCACCTGCGCCTCGACCATCGCCATCGCCCCGGCCCCTTACGACGTCGACCCGATCACACCCTCGACAAGGTATCCCATGCCCTCCAGCACCGGATCCGTCTCAAGGAAGGCCTCGCCATCGGCCGCCACCACATTGCCCTGATTGTCCTTCAGCGGCCCTTTGATCACGCTGAACCCGCCCTTCTCGATCTCGGCCTTCACCGCCTCGAACTGCGCGCGTCCCGCCTCCGGTACGGCCGGACCCAGCGGCGACATCTTGATGAATCCATCTGCCAGACCACCGCGCACGAAATTCGGGATCGCCTCACCCGCCAGCGTGGCCGTCACCATATCCGTATAGACCTTGGCCCAGTTCCATTCCGCCCCGGTCAAATACTTCTCGGGTGCCAGCGACGACTGATCCGCGTGATAGCCGCAAACGAACGCCCCACGCCCCGCCGCCGTCTCCACCACAACCTTCGGCCCGTCCACATGGCAGGTGATGACGTCGCAACCCGCATCCACCAGCGCGTTCGTGGCCTCGGCCTCTTTCACTGCCAGCGACCATTCACCGGTAAAGATCACCTGACAGGTGATCGACGGATCCACCGACCGCGCCCCCAGCAGGAAGGAGTTGATGTTCAACAGCACCTGCGGAATGGGCTTGGCCGCGACAAAGCCGATCTTCTTTGAAACCGACGCATGCCCCGCCGCGATCCCGTTCAGATACTGCCCCATCCCGATATAGCCGAAATAGCTGCCCGCATTGGCCGGATGCTTGTCGGCCGACCACAGGCCGCCGCAATGCTGGAACCGCACATCCGGGTTATTCGGCGCCAGCGTCAGGATATGGGGGTCGAAATAGCCGAAAGACGTGGGAAACAGCAGCGTCGCGCCGTCCAGATTGATCATGGATTCCATCGACTTCTGCACGTCCTGTGTCTCGGGGACATTCTCCTCCTCGACCACAGTCACGCCTTCCATCGCCTTCACCGCCGCAGCGCCGATGGCATGCGACTGGTTATAGCCGAAATCATCCCGCGGGCCGACATAGATGAACCCCACAGTCAGCCCTGATTGCGCCCGCGCCGCCCCCGGCAGCGCCATGGACAGGGCGGCCATCCCGCCCAGCGCAGCAGTGCCGCGCAACAGATCGCGCCGCGACAGCAGCGCAGGTGTGGCAAGGTGACGGGAGGTCAGGCGGAAATCGGTCATTCGCACTCTCCATGTTGGGGTTCGGGGGCGTGCTGTCCCGGCTGTTTCCCACCGCGACTCGCCCTATCCATTGTTTCTGCAATGCAGAATGCGGAATTGCACCGATGCCGTCTTGTGCTAAGTTTGCACTTAACCGCTGCAAGAAATGCATCACTCATGCGCAACCTCACGCCCCATCAATTCATCGACGTGATCGCCCGCGCGGGCTCCATCCGAAAGGCGGCCGAGGCGCTGGCCATCACCTCCACAGCCCTCAACCGCCGCGTGCTGGCGCTGGAAGAGGAGCTGGGCGTTCCCATCTTCGAACGCCTACCGCGCGGCGTGCGCCTCTCCACGGCGGGAGAGCTTCTCGTCACCCACCTGCGCCATCAGGCTTCGGATTTCGAACGCCTGCGCAGCCAGCTAGCCGATCTCGCCGGCGCCCGGCGCGGCCATGTCTCCATCGCCTGTTCACAGGCGCTGCTGCCCTTCTTCCTGCCCGAACAGATCGGCCGCTACCGGCGCGATCATCCCGGCGTCACCTTCGCCGTCCACCTGCGCGACCGCGCCGCCGCCGAGGCGGCGCTCGTCGCCCATGACGCCGACCTCGCACTCATCTTTGAACCCATCCGTCTGTCCGAGGTGCAGATCCTCGCCTCCGTCCGCCAGCAGATCCACGCCGTGATGGCCGCCGATCACCCGCTTGCCACGCGCGACACTGTCCGCCTGCGCGACTGCGCAGCCTTTCCGGTGGGGCTGCCGACCGCGCAATACGGCGTGCGTGCGCTGATCGACCTCGCCCTCGTGCGCTTTTCCATCCGCCTGCGCGCGATGCTGGAATCCGACAATTTCGATTTCCTGCGCCGCTACCCCGCGCAGGAACAGCTCATCTCCTTCCAGATCCCCATCGGCCTGCCCGATGACGCCTCCGCCGAAGGCGTCACCTCCCGCCCCGTCGATACCCGCGACATTCCCGAAGGCCGCCTCTATCTGTGCCAACTCCGAGGCCGGACCCTCCCCGTCGCCGCCGCCAAATTCGCGGCCCAGGTCGAAGGCTCCCTGCAACAGCGCTACGAAGGGTGACGGCGCGCCTAAGCCCGCGCAAACACATCCCTTACCGATGCAACACCTCGGCCAGCAGGGGATTGGGAAACCGCCGCTCCTGCGTGACAGCAAAGAAGGTCTCGCTGATCCCGTCCAGCCGCGCCGCCTCGACCAGCGCGCCCGATTGCAACTCATCGCGCACCACGATCGGCGGGATGATCGCCAGCCCCGCATCCGCCCGCGCCAGCAGACGGATCATCGCCATGTCGTCCACCTCTGCGGCCAGAATCGGCGTCACCTCCAGCCGCGCCGCCAGCGCGTCAAAGGCCGCGCGCAACCCCGTCTCGCGCGTCGGCGCGATCAATGGCTGCGTGGCCAGCAACTCGCGCAGCCCCAAACGATCTGCCCCCAACCGCCCCGGCGTCCCGATCAGGCTGACAGGTTGCTCATCAATCCGGTGAACCAACCACTGGCTCGCCGCATCCCGAGCCGGAGCAAGGTTCGTCAGCACCACATCCAGCGCCAACCCCTCCAACCCGCGCAGCAATTCATCCTGCGACCCCGACCGCAGCACCACTTCCACATCGCCCCGCCCGATCAGGGGCCGCAGGAACTGCATCTGGAAATTGCGCGACAGCGTGGCCAGCGCCCCCACCCGCAACGCCCGCCGCGCCCGCCCGGTTTCGCGCAAGGTCGCCGTCAGATCATCCACCGTGCGAAAGATCGCCTCGGCATGGTCCAGCGCGATCCGCCCCGCCTCGGTCAGCACCAACCCCCGCCCCCGCCGCTCAAACAAATCCTGCCCCAGCGACGCCTCCAGCGCGCGCAACTGCGTCGACAGCGCCGATTGCGACAGGTTCAACCCCCGCGCCGCCCCGGTCAGCGTGCCATCCCCGGCAATCGCCCGGAACAGGCGCAAATGGTGCAGGTTCAATTGGCTCATTGTTCTATCCTATCGAACGTTAAGCCATAATATATGTAATTTTATAAATATTTGGCAAGCGTTAGATCAGGCGCCATGATCCCTGACCCGGAGCCTGCCATGACATCCCTTCCCCTCACCTCTCTCGCCCCGCTCATCCTGCTTGCGGCCGTTCTGCCCTTCCTCGCCCGTCCCGGCCGCCGCCCCGGCCACCTGCCCGCACTGGCCGAGGCCGCAACCCTCGCCACCCTCGCCCTTTCCCTTGCCGGTCTGGCGCAGCTCTGGGCCGGCGGCGCGCAGGTCTTGGCCCTGGGCGATACCGCCCTCCTGCGGCTCGACGCCATCAGCGTCACCATGGCACTCCTTGTGTCCTTTGTCGGTTGGGTCGTGGTCCGCTACGCCCGCCGCTATCTGGATGGCGAGGCGCGCGAAGGCCGCTTCCACGGCCTCACGCTGGCCGCCATCTCCGCCGTCCTCGTGCTCGTCACCGCGGCCAGCCTGCCGGTTCTGGTGGCAAGCTTCATCGCCACCGGGCTGGTCCTGCGGCAACTTCTGCTCTTCTACCCCGACCGGGCCGAGGCGCAGCGCGCCGCCGCCAAATTCATCCGCGTCTGGGGCGCGGGTGACCTTGCCCTCATCCTCGCCTCACTTCTGCTGTGGAACAGCTTCGGCACGCTCAACATCGCCGCACTTACCCAGATGGGCAGCCTTCCCCCCGCCGCGCAGCTCGCCGCAGCCCTTCTTGTCCTTGCCGCTGCGCTGAAAACCGCCGCCTTCCCCCTCCACGGCTGGCTGACCGAGGTGATGGAGGCCCCCACCCCCGTCTCCGCCCTGCTCCACGCAGGTATCATCAACTCCGGCGGCGTGCTCCTGATCACCCTCGCCGGGCTGGTGCAGCACAGCCCCGGCGCCATGGCGGCGCTGGTGATTATCGGCGGCTTCACCGCGCTGTTTGGCGGCCTTGTCATGCTCACGCAAAGCGCGGTGAAAACGGCGCTGGCATGGTCCACCGTGGCGCAGATGGGCTTCATGCTGCTGCAATGTGGGCTTGGCCTCTGGGCGCTGGCGCTGCTGCACATCGTGGCGCATTCGCTCTACAAGGCACATGCCTTCCTGTCCTCGGGCGGCGCGGTGCAGGCGGTGAACGCCATCCGCAAACCGGGGCCGGTCGCCGTGCCGGGACTGGCCGCTGTCGCACGCTCCTTCGCGCTGGCACTGGTGCTCTATGGGGTCGTGGCCACGGGCTTCACCCTGCTGGTCGGGGATAAATCACCGCAGGCTCTGGCGCTCGGGGCCATGCTGATCTTCGGCGTGTCCTACCTCATCGCGCAAGGTCTGGCCGATGCCGCCCCCGCCGCCCTGACGCAACGCACCATGGCGGCGTCTGTCGCCACGGCACTGGCCTATTTTGGCTTTCAGGTCGTGGCGCAAACCATCTGGGGCGCGTCGCTGCCCGCCACCCCCGTCGCCGGGGCGCTGGAATGGGCGCTCATCGTGCTGGCGATCCTGACCTTCGGCCTCGTGGCCTTTGCGCAGGCGCTGTTCCCGCTCTGGGCGCATCACCCCGCCACCGCCGGGCTGCGGGTGCATCTGGCCAATGGCCTGTACCTCAACGCCTTGCTGGATCGCCTGATCGGCGGCTTCCGCACGGCCCCCAAATCCTGATCCCCACATCTCTGCACCTCGGACACACCGATCAAGGAAACCCGACATGTTCCTCAAGCATACCGCGATTGCCCCCTCCCTCGCCTCACAGTTCCTCACGGCGGCAGAATCCGCCGCCCGCGCCATCCCCCCGGCCTTTCCGCTGGATGCCACCGTGGCGGTCAACCCCTTCCTCGGCCAGACCCACACCGATCTCGCCACCGCATCTGCGCGGCTGGCGCGGGTGTCAGGCGCACCCCTCACGCTGCCCCGTGCCGCCCTCGCCGCGCGGGTCACCGCGGGCGAGATCACCGATGACGATCTGGCCGCCGCCCTGATCGCCTCGCCCTCGCCGGTCAAGCCGCTCGATCTGGCATGGCTCAAGGCCCGGATGCACCTGCCCGCCCCCCCACAGGATGCCCTGCCCACCGTCGCCGATCTGGCCGCCCGCGCCACCAGCACCGATTGGCCCGCCATCCTCGCCCGCAGCTTCGGCCTCTGGGCGGCAGGCTATTTCGATCGCGGTCAGGCGCTCTGGACGCCGCGCTCGGGCCAAGGCGCCTTTGCCGCATGGCGGGAATGGGCCACCCATGACCTCACCCCCGAAATCGCAGGCCTGACGGGCTTCAGCGCCTTCGTGGCAGAGGCCCCCGACACCGCCGAACGCGCCGTCCTGCGCGCTGCCGAACGGCTTGGCCTCACCCTTCCCGCCGCTGAAACCGCCTTCCACCGTCTGCTCGTCGATCTGGGCGGCTGGCCGCAGCACGCGCGCTGGCTCTTGTGGCAGGCCGAGTTGAAAGGCGGCACCGATGCCACGCTGACCGATCTTCTGGCCATCCGCCTTCTCTGGGATGAGGCGCTGCTCGCCCACGCCCCCATTGTGGCCACCGACTGGGCCGCCACCGTCGCCGCCCATGCGGCCGAGGTTGCCGCCACCCCCGATCAGGCCGTCGATGCCATCCTGCAAGACGCCGCCGAACGCGCGCATCAGCGCAAGCTTGCCGCGCTCCTGTCGGGGCCGGTCCTGCAAACGGGTCGCCCCGCACTGCAAGCCGCCCTCTGCATCGACGTCCGGTCCGAAGTGCTGCGCCGCGCGCTGGAATCGCTCGATGGCGGCACCGAAACCCTCGGCTTCGCCGGGTTCTTCGGCCTGCCCGTCGCCCACCGCCCGCAAGGCACGGATGAGGTGCAGGCCCATCTGCCCGCCCTTCTGAACCCCGCCCTCACCTCCACCAGCCACTCCGGCGCAGCCAGCGAATCCGCCACCCGCATCACCGCGCGGGCAAAACGTGCCTGGGGCCGGTTCCGGCAGGCCGCTGTCTCCTCCTTCGCCTTTGTCGAAGCCGCCGGTCCGCTTTACGGCGGCAAGCTTGTCCGCGACGCGCTGGGTCTGGGGGCAGAGGGGCTGCCCCCCGGCCCCCTGCCGCAAATCGAAGGTGGCCTGACCGCCGATCAAAAGGCGCAAACCGCCGCCACCGTCCTGCGCGCCATGAGCCTGACCACAGGCCATGCCCGGCTTGTCCTGCTCATCGGCCACGGCGCACAACTGACCAACAACCCGCATGAAAGCGCCTATCACTGCGGCGCGTGCTGCGGCCAGACGGGCGAGGTGTCGGCCCGGCTGTTGGCCTGCCTCCTCAACGATCCCGAAACCCGCGCAGGCCTGCCCGCACTGGGGCTGACCTTGCCCGCCGACACGCTTTTCGTGGCAGGCCTGCATGATACGGTGACGGACAAGGTCACGCTCTATCGCGACACCCCCGCCCCCGATCACACCGCCGATCTGGCGCAGGCCGAAAGCTGGCTCGCCACTGCTGGCCACCTCGCCCGCGCCGAACGCGCCCTGCGGCTGCCCGGTGCCACAGCGCAGAGCATCGCCAAACGCGCCGCTGACTGGGCCGAGCTGCGCCCCGAATGGGGCCTTGCCGGTTGCGCCGCCTTCATCGCCGCCCCCCGCAGCGCCACCACTGGGCGCGATCTGGGCGGCCGCGCCTTCCTGCACAGCTATGACTGGACCACCGATCAGGGCTTCGCCACGCTGGAACTGATCCTTACTGCCCCGGTGGTGGTGGCCAGCTGGATCAGCCTGCAATACTACGGCTCCACCGTCGCGCCGCAGGTCTTTGGCGGCGGCAACAAGCTGATCCACAATGTCGTGGGCGGCATCGGCGTGGTCGAAGGCAATGGCGGCCTCCTCCGCCCCGGCCTGCCGTTCCAGACCATCCACGATGGCAACGCCCCCGCCCATGACGCGCTGCGCCTGTCGGTGATGGTCGAAGCCCCCGCCGACGCCATCACCGCCATCCTGCGCAAGCATGACGGCCTGCGTCAGCTGTTCGATAACGGCTGGCTCCACCTCTTTGCCCTCACCGACGGGCAGATCACCGCCCGCTACCGCCCGGGGCTTGACTGGGAACCCCAGGGTCCGACGGCCAGCCTCGCCGCCTGACCCGCCATTTCCCTTCCCCGCAGCAACAGGCGGCGCCCCCCGCGCCGCCTGCAACCCTCCGCCAAAAGAACCACCGCGATGGCATAAAATCGCTTGAACGGTTGGCCTGCCTCGGTATGTTCAACCCCTAGGGGAGAATTGCGATGGCACGACGGCAAGCGTCACTCGACCCCGAGGTATTCACGCGCACCGCGTCGCTCTTTGCGGCGAAACGCGGTGCCTTCGCCCCGGATGCGGTGGGCGCGCTGGCCACGGATATCGTGCGCCGACTGGCAGATTTCCGGTCGCAGGACCCCCTCTTCGATGCCCCCGTCATCGCCGAAGACAGCATCGCCGCCTTTTGCGACGCGCTGGTCAAACCCGGCTCCGACGCCTCGCTCCGCTTCATTCAGGATCG
Organism: Fuscovulum sp.; assembly: GCA_035192965.1. Taxonomy (NCBI): domain Bacteria; kingdom Pseudomonadati; phylum Pseudomonadota; class Alphaproteobacteria; order Rhodobacterales; family Paracoccaceae; genus Fuscovulum; species Fuscovulum sp. The sequence continues at coordinate 2,748,984 of CP136571.1, forward strand.
CCGGGACGAAGGCGTCACGCGCCAGGCCGTCTATCTTGGCTACATCACCGGGGCCGCGCGCCATCTTGGCCAAGGCTGGGAAGAAGACCGCTTCTCCTTCCTTCAGGTCACCATTGGCACCGGCCACCTTTACGCCCTGATGCGCGCCCTGCGCGCCGAAGGATCGGCCCAGCGAGTCCGGTTCGACATCCGCCGTTCTGCCCTTTTCGCCACCGTCCCCGGCGAAGACCACGGCATCGGCATCACCGTCGCCGCCGACATCTTCCGCGACGCGGGATGGGAGATCGACCTTCAAACCGCCACCAACCATGACGCGCTCATGGCCCATGTGGAACGCACCCATCCCCTGATCATCGGCCTCTCGCTCAGCACCGAACAGCGGCTTGATGCGCTGGTGCGGCTCGTCGTGGCCATGCGCCTTGTTGTGCCCGAGGCGATCATCGGCGTGGCCCCCTCCGCCACGGTCGACGCCAAACGCCTGCGCACCCTTGCCGATATCGACCTGATCTTCACCGATGCCCCCTCGGCCTACCGCGAACTGGATCGCCTCATCCGCCTGCGGGACTGATCCATCCTTCCCGACGCAAGACCCTTCGCGCCGACCCCACCCTTTTCAAAAGAGGCGACACCATGACCCTGTTCCGGGCCATCTACAGCTCGCGCCCCTTCGGCTTTGACGCCGGGGTTCTGCACGGCATCCTCGACCAGGCCCGCCGCCTGAACCAGCGCGACGGTATCACCGGCGCGCTGATCTGCCGGGCCGACATCTATCTTCAATGGCTCGAAGGCCCCGAAGAAAAGGTCCGCAACACGCTGGGCCGCATCGCCCGCGACGACCGCCACCTTGAGGTAAAGCTGCATGTGTCGGAACCGGCGCAGGACCGCATCTTCGCCGATTGGGCCATGCTACACGATCCCGCCGCCACCTGGATTTGGACACAGGCCGAGGTGGCCGATGATGCCATCGACCGCGCCAGCCCCGAAGTGGTCACCGGCTTCTTCTTCCATCTGCGCGGTTCAGCAGACGCCCGTACCTCCGATTGATCCGGCCTTCTGCCCGCGCACTTCACCCCACCAAAGCATGGTTGATGGGCCGCAGCGCCCCATACATCCCGCGCCAGATCGCATAGCGCCGCTCGGCCCGCGCTGCCGCTTCCTCGCGCGGCTCGAACACCCGGTCCGTCTGCACAAGGGCGCCCGCCGCCGTCGCCAGATCCGCCATCAGGCCGATGCCCGCCCCCGCCATCACCGCAGCCCCCACCGCGCCCGGATCGCGCCCCGCCACCCGGCACAGGGGCCGTCCGAACACATCCGCCCGCATCTGCGCCCACAAGTCCGACGCAAACCCGCCGCCCCCCGCCCGGATCACCGCCACCCGCGCCGCGCCGGACCGTTCCAGCGCCTCAAAGGCCAGCCGCGCCGAAAACGCCACCCCTTCCAGCACCGCTGTCACCATCTCGGCCGGCCCGGTGCCCCCACTCAGCCCAGCAAATCCCCCGCGTGAGGCCGCATCCCAGATCGGCGCACGCTCCCCAGCCAGATGCGGCAGGAACAGCGGCGCATCTTCTGCCACCTCTGCCGCCATCGCCAGCGCCGCGTCCGGCTCCCGCCCCACCATCCGCGCCACCCAGTCCAGCGATGCGCCGCCCGATTGCGTCGGCCCCGCATGGAAGCGCACCCCGCGCCAATCGGGAAAGACGATCACCCCCGGCTCCGCCACCACCTGCGCCGACACCACGCCCAACACCTCAGACGTGCCCGACAGATACATCCCCTCGCCTTGCCGCGCGACGCCAAGGCCGAACAGGCTCGCCCAGGCATCCATCATCCCCAGCACGACTGGCACCCCGGCAAAAGGCCACGCCGCGCCCACCTGCCCCACGACAGTCTGCGGATCGGCCAGCGGCACCAATCGCCCCGCCGCCCCTGGCACGAGGTCGATCAGCCCCGCCGCATAGTCCAGCCCCGGCGTCACCAACCCCACCGATGACATCGGATCACAGGCCAGCACACCCGTCAGCCGCGCCACGATCCAGTCACGCGGCAACAGCACATGCGCTGTCCGCGCCCAAATCTCGGGATGCGCCGCCTGCATCCATCCCATCCGGGCCAAGGCATGGCTCGCATCCACCGGGATCGGCGCACCCAGCCAATCCACCTTCTGCGCCACGCTCACCTGCGCATCAATCGCCGCCCCTGCCGCCGCCGCCCGCCCGTCCTGCCAGACAATCGCCGGATGCAGCACCTCCAGCGCCCGGTCCGCAAAGACATGCGTATTCACCTGACTGGTCACGCAGATCGCCGCCACTTCGCCGCCCGCCACCTCGGCAAACTGCGCCAGCGCCGCCTGCACCAGCCGCAGCCAATCCTGCGGGTCCTGCTCCACCCGCCCGCTACCAGGCCGCGAGGTAGGATAAGGGGCCGAAAACGCGGCCAGACGTCGCCCATCCAGCCCCAGCATCACCGCCTTGACCGATGTGGTCCCCACATCAATCCCGATCACCCGATCCCGCATCCCACCCCCCGCCGAATACCACTGGACGGGGCCAGACTGGCCTGACAATCATTCCCCCGCAAGATCACCGCCCGCAAGATGAACAGACGGCCGGGACAGCCAAAGGGAGACACCATTGATGACCACATCCACCGCAACCCGGCTGACCCGCAGCCTCGCCCTCGCCCTCACCCTCACGGGTTTCGCAGGCGCATCCTGGGCCGAAGGCGAAACTGTCGCCGTCATCACCCCCTACCTGTCGCAACCCGGCACCCAATTCTATGTCGAGGCTTTTGAGGCCCGCGCGGCGGAACTCGGCTGGACGGTCAACGTGATCGACACCGCCGGTGACGTGGCCGCCGTGATCTCGCGCATGGAGGATGCCGCCACGCAGGGCGTCGATGCCATCGTGCTGAACGTCGATCCCGCGCAGGTTGGCGCAGGGCTCGATGCTGCCGTCGCGGCAAATATCCCCGTCTTCGGCATGGATGCCGGGGCCGATCCGCGCATCAAGGCCAATGTCACCTCGAACGGCTATGCCATGGCGGCCGAAACCGCCGTCTATGTCGCCAACCGCATCGGCGGCGCGGGCAATGTGGTGATGTTCGTCTTTGACGCCTTCCCCCCCGTGCAGGTGCGCGGCGCCATCGCCGACGCCGTGTTCAAGAACCACCCCGACATCGCGGTTCTTGATCGCGTCACCCCCGATGTTTCGGATGGCGGCATCGCCGACAGCCGCGCCAAGATGGAGGCGATCCTCGCCGCCAACCCCGAACCCGGCAGCATCAAGGCCGTCTGGGCCGCTTGGGACCAGCCCGCTCTCGGCGCGCTGCAAGCGATCGAGGCGGCAGGACGTCAGGGTGAAGGCATCGTCATCACCGGCATCGACGCCAACCCGCAGGCCCGCGACGCCATCGCCACCGGCGGCAATTTCGAAGCCTCCATCGCGCAGGATTTCGCAGGCATCGGCACCACGACTGCCGATACCGTCGCCCGCGTGCTGGCCGGGGAAACCCTCAAGGCCAACGTGATCTACGTTCCCACCAAACTGATCACCTCGGCCAACGCCGCCGAATGATACCGGGCAGACGGGGGGCCAACTGCCCCCCGCACACCCGGTCCCTGACCGCCATGCCGCACCTGTCCATCACGGGCCTTGTCAAATCCTACGGCCCCACCCGCGCCCTCACCGGGGCCGCGCTCGATCTGCGCGGGGGTGAGGTGCATGCCCTGATGGGCGAAAACGGCGCGGGCAAAAGCACCCTGATCCGCATCCTCGCCGGGCTGGAACAGCCTGACGCCGGCACCATCCTGCTGGACGGCACCCCCCTTCCCCTCGGCACCCCAACTGCGGCCACCGCCGCAGGCTTCCGCTTCCTGCATCAGGAATTGCAGATCATCCCGGCACTGGACGTGGCGGAAAACATGCACCTCGCCCGCCCCTATCCCCGCCGCCTCGGCCTCGTCCACTGGTCCGCCCTGCACCGCGCCGCCCATCAGGCCCTCACCCGCCTCGGTGTGGATCACATCCCCACCGATACCCTGATGGCAAGCCTCGGCCCCGGCGATCAGATGTTGGTCCGCATCGCCGCCACCCTCCTGCCCGCCGACCCCGCCCCTTGGCTCTATGTCCTTGATGAACCCACCGCCGCCCTCACCGATGCCGAATCCGCCCGCCTCTTCACCGCCATCGCCACGCTCAAGGCCCAAGGGTCCGCCATCCTCTACGTCTCCCACCGGATGGATGAGGTGATGGCGCTGGCCGATCGCATCACCACCCTGCGCGACGGCGCCCATATCGCCACCCGCCAGCGGACCGAGACCACCCGCGACCAGATCATCCATGACATGACAGGCCGCGCCCTGTCCGACCTTTTCCCCCCGCGCACAAAGCAACCCGCCACACCCCCCATCCTCACCCTTAGCAACCTGCACGCCCCCGGCCTGCGCGGCCTGTCCCTCGACCTGTCCAAAGGCGAAATCCTTGGCATCGCGGGTCTCTCCGGCTCTGGCCGCGCCGCCCTGCTGCGCGCGCTCATCGGCGCTCTCCCCCGCACGGGCACCGCCACCCTCAACGGCCAGCCCCTGCCCACCACCCCCACCGCCGCATGGGCCGCAGGCATCGCCTATATCCCCCGCGAACGCCGGGCCGAAGGCATCATGCCCGCCCGCGCCCTGTCGGAAACCATCGCCCTGCCGCACCTTTCCCGCCTCTCCCGCGCAGGGTTTGTCAGCCGCACCGCCACCGCCACCCTCACCCGCCGCCTGTCGGATGAGGTCCGCCTCAAATCCACCGGTCCCACCCAGCCCGTGGCAGAACTGTCCGGCGGCAATCAGCAAAAGGTGCTCTTTGCCCGCGCCATGGCCGCCAATCCGCGCCTTCTTCTGCTGGATGAACCCACGCGCGGCGTCGATGTGGGCGCAAAATTTGACATCTACACCCTGATCCGCGCCGCTGCCGCCCAAGGCACCGCCGTGATCCTCGTCTCCTCCGACCTGCCCGAACTCATCGGCCTATCCGACCGCATCGCCATCCTGACTGCGGGCCGGATCACCGCCACCCTACCGGCCGAGGGGCTGTCAGAGGCTGCTCTCCTCGCCGCCTGCTACGCAAAGGACACCTGACCATGGCCGCCCTTCTCAAACGCTATGGCTCGCTCCTCGGCATGGCCTCGATCATCGTCTTCTTCTGGATCGCGCTGCCCGACACCTTCATGACAGCGCGCAACTGGCTCAATATCAGCCAACAGCTTTCAATGCTCACCGTCGTCGCCGTCACCATGACCGTCGTCATGGTCATGGGCGATTTCGATCTGTCGGTCGGGGCCATGGCCTCGCTCGCTGGGGTCATCGCCGCCATCCTTTTCACGCAGGATTGGCCCATCGCCGCCGCGATCATTGCGGCGCTTCTGGCGGGCGTCATCGGCGGGCTGTTCAACGGCGTGCTGGTCAGCCTGATCGGCATTCTGCCCTTTGTCGCCACACTGGCCACGCTCACCATGTTCTCCGGCGCAGCCTTCCTGATCTCTGACGGCAAAACCATCTTCGGCCGCGATATCCCCCAAGCCTTTGCCGATTTCGCACGCGGCGGTCTGCCCATCGGCACGCTGGACGACAAACCCCTGATCCTGCCCGCGCTCACGCTGCTGGCGGCGCTCATCACGCTCATCATCTGGGTGATCCTTGAACACACCACCTATGGCCGCCGCCTCTATGCCATCGGCGGCAATGCCGAGGCCGCGCGTCTGGCCGGTGTCCGCACCCGCGCCCTGCGCCTGTCGGCCTTTGCCATCACCGGGCTGGGCGCGGCCATCGCCGGGCTGATGTATGCCGCCCGCGTAGCCTCGGCCAATCCGGTGCAGGGCGATGGGCTGATGCTCACCGCCATCGCCGCCGTTTTCCTTGGCATGACCGTCACCCGCGATGGCCAACCGCATGTGCTGGCCACCGTGGCGGGCGTCATCACCCTTGGCGTGCTCGACAACGGCCTGACGCAATTGCAAGTGGACAGCTACATCCGTCAGGTTCTGGTGGGCGCAATCATTCTGATTGCCGTCTCGGTCAGCGCGATCGGCCGCCGCGCGCTGCGCCTGCGCTGACAAAGTCAGCGCCGACAGGGCCAGCGCCGACGGAGCCAGCGCTGATCACCGCAGCGCCATCGTCCCCGCCCAGACCAGCCCGATCAGCACGGGCTGATGGGCCAGATAGATCAGCAACGAATGCCGCCCCGGCCAGGCCAGCCGCCGCAACCACGGCCCGGCCTGCACAGCCCGCGCCCGATCCCAAAGCCCCGCCGCCCCGGCCAGTTTACCCACCCCCATCCCGGCCAGCACAGCGCCCAGCCACGGAAAGACCGGCACAAAATCCACCGCCCAGGGGTTCACGCTGTTCAGCCCCGTCCAGGCCAGCCAGCGCGTGTTGAACGCCTCCAGCATCACCGTCCGGTCCACCACCACCACCGCCACGGCCAGCCCCAGCAACACCACCCCCGGCAGCCGGATCAGCGCCAGCCCGATCAGGCCGCACAGCGCGATGGAATGCAGGATGCCGAAGAACACAAAGGCCTGCGGAAAGGCGATATAGGTCGCCCCTGTGACCAGCGCTGCCGCCGCCGCCAGCTTGGCCAACCGTCGCCATACCCCCGGCCAGCGAATCGCGCCGCGATGCGCCAGAACCAGACTCACCCCCGACAGAAACAGGAAAGACCCCGCCACCAACCGCGCAAACACCGCCCATCCACCACTGACCGAGGTGCCCGGTGCCAGATACCCGAACAATTCCAGATCGAACGCAAAGTGAAACACCGCCATGCCCACCAGCGCCACCGTCCGCGCAACATCAATTAACGCCAGACGTTCCCCCGAATTTTCCGCCATATCCGCCCCCGCGCGCCGCACCTGTGCCGCCCCTTTCTGGGTCCAAACGCCGCCCCCCGCAAGGCGGCCCGCACGCCCCCGGCGGGCATTCCCGGATTGACTTCCAACCCCGCCTGTGTCCCCATTATGACAGGGAACCGGAGAGGGGCGTCTTACAGCCCCCGATAATCAGAATGCCATCCGAATACGACGACCAGAACCTTGCCAGGACTCTGACAGAACAAAGTTCTGGCAAGAAACGCCACGGCGACTCGCGCGGTCATGTCACCTCGCTGGCGGCCGAGGTTCTGCAACGCGTGGCCCGCCGCGCCGCCGAACTGCGCGAAGCGCGCGAGTTGGAGGCCGTCAAATCCGCTGCCCTTGTCCTGACCTCCGGGTCCGAGGCCGACGCCTTTTCCGCGCTCGAGGCACTGGACGATCCGCTGCGCGAGCTTGACTGGTTCCTGTCCGAACGGCTCGGCCCCATCGCCCGCGAAATCGGCGCGCTGTGGAACGCTGGCACCGTCACCTATCAGGCCGCCACCACCGGGGCATCGCGCATCTATTCCTTCCTGCGCTACCGCCGCCGCCCCGCCGCCATGCCCGATCACGGCCTGCGCAAATCGGCCACCTTCGCCCTCGTGCCGGGCGACATGCACACTCTTGCCATCTCTGCTGCCGCCGATGTCTTCCGCGCCCGCGGCTGGGACATCACGCTTCTCATCGGCTACACCAACGAAGAGCTTTGCGAACATTTCAAAGGCTCCACCGACCGCATCTTCGGCTTTGCCGCAGGCTCCTCGCAATCGCTGGAACAGCTTGGCCGCCTCGTCGTCTCCGTCACCGACGCCCGCCCCGAAGCCTCGGTCTTCGTCGCAGGCCAGATCACCGATGATCCCTCCACCGTGCTGGTCCTGCCGGGGATCGACTTCCGCGATGTCGAACTCGAGGCCACCTGCAACTGGTTCGAGGCGCACACGCCCCCCACCTCTACCTGACCGCGCCGCCGCTCAGGCCACAGCCCCACCATGCCGGCTCGACAGCCGCCGGGGCGACACGCCATAGCGCTGCCGGAACGCCTTGGTAAACGTGTTCGTCGCATTGAACCCGCAGCCATAGGCCACTTCCGCCACGGGCATATCCGTCTCCGTCAACAGCGCCCGCGCCCGCTCCAGCCGCAACCCGTTCAGGTATTGCTTGGGCGACATGCCGACATACCGCTGGAACAACCGCTCCACCTGCCGCCGCGACACCCCCAACGATGCCGCCAGCGCCTCGATCTCAACCCCTTGCTCTAGGTTCTCCTCGAACTGCCGGATCACCTCTACCAACACCGGGTTGCGAATACCCAGCGTCGATGACAACGACATCCGTTGCCGCAGATCGGCAGGCCGCTGCTGCCCGTGCAGGCACATCTTCAGCACCGCATCCGCCAGCTTGTCCCCGTAATTCTTCGCTACGATCTCGATGAACAGATCCGTCGCCGCCGCGCCCCCCGCACTCGTCAGGATACGCCCGTCGATGCAGTAAAGCTGCTCCAAAGGCCGCAGATGGGCGAAGGTCTCCATGAACGGCGGCAGGTTCTCCCAATGCAGGGTGAAACTGCGCCCCTCCAATATCCCCGCCTTGGCCAACGCATAGGCCCCGGTGCACAGCCCCCCCACTGTCCGCCCCTGCCGCCATTGCCCGCGCAGCCAATCCGCCACCTTGCGGCTGGCCGATTTCTCCGGCTCCACCCCCGCACAGACAAACACCATCGCCTTGGGCCGCGTCTCCCCCAGCGCCCCGTCCACCTGCAACTTCACCCCGTTGGAACAGGCCACCGGCAACCCCGTCTCCGACACCACCTCCCATTCAAACAGCACCTGCCCGGCAAGCTGATTGGCGATCCTCAGCGGCTCGATGGCCGAAGAAAACGCGATCAGAGAGAAGTTCGGCAACAGCACAAAGGTCATCCGCAGCGGGTCCCCCGCCTTGGCCACCGCCACATGGGCCACGCCCTTGGGTATGAAATTCGCGGTCACGCTGTTCTCCATCGCCTTATCCTGTCGCCCCGTCCCGCGCCGCAAAGGCCCAATCGCGAAAGGCCCGGATGCGCGCATCCGCGCCCATCGACCCCGTCACCAGATGATAGCCATGATCCTCCAGCACCGACACATCCGACAATTGCACCAATCGTCCCGCCTCAAGATCCGGGCGGATCATCGCCAGCGGGCAAAGTGCCACCCCTTGCCCCGCCAACGCCGCCGCGCGCAGCAGGTTGAAATCCTCAAACACCGCCGCGCCCTTGCGGCTTGAATCCGTCATCGGCATCGGCACCCCCGCCCGCCGGAACCACGCCGCCCACCCGCTCAGGTCGGTGTCATGCAGCAGCCCCAGCGCCAGCACCTCTGACGGCAGATATCCCGCCTCCCGCCCTGCCCGCGCGCCGCCCAGCAGGGCCGGGCTGCACACCGGCACGCTCACCCCCGGCAGAAAAGCCTCCGCCTCCCCCTCCGGCTTGCCCTTGGCAAAGACAAAGGCCAGATGCACATCGCGAAAATCCATGTCCCGCCCATGCATCGCATAGATCACCCGTATCTCCACCTCAGGATGCGCCGCCCGAAACCCCGCCAAACGCGGGATCAACCAACACACCGCCACCGACGGAATTGCCGCAATCACCAGCGGCCCCACCCGCCGCCCGTCGCGCACCCGGTTGCAGGCCGCCTCCATCTCGGCCAGCGACAGGCTCACCGCCCGCGCCAGTTCCGCCCCCTCGGGCCGCAATCTTGGCCGCCCGCCCTCGCGGTCAAACAACGGCCCGCCCAGCCACTCCTCCAGATGCCGCACCTGATGGCTGACCGCAGATTGCGTGACAAAAAGTAACTCCGCCGCCGCCTTGAACGATCCCGTCCGCGCCACTGCCTCAAACGCACGCAAGGAATTCAGGGGAATCTGCATGAAACACGCCCTTCGGTCGAATGAGAATTTCTCACACATCACATGAGAAACCCTCTTTTGACAATCGCCCCCTTTGCCCCGACCCTGCGCCGCAACCCGACACGAAAAGGAAACGCCATGCAGCGCGAACGACTTCAGGATTACACCGGCAACGGCACCCGGCCCACGCCGACATTCAGCGATTCAGAAATGCAGCGCCGCCTCGATGCCGTCCGCGGCGTCATGTCAGGCCTCAACATCGACGCCGCCCTTTTCACCAGCTACCACAACATCAACTACTATTCCGATTTCATGTTCTGCCTGTTCGGCCGCCGCTATGGCCTGCTGGTCGATCATACGATCTCCACCTCAATCTCGGCCGGCATTGATGGCGGCCAGCCTTGGCGGCGCACCTTCGGCGGCAAGAACGTCACCTATACCGATTGGCAAAAGGACAACTATTTCCACGCCATCCGCCAACTGACGGGCGGGGTTAAACGGCTGGGCATCGAATACGATCACATCACGATCGACACGCTGGCCCTGCTGAAGCACGAATTCCCCCATATGGAATTCGTCGACATCGCCGCCCCCGCCATGCGCCTGCGGATGATCAAATCAGCCGAGGAAATCGTCCATATCGAAAAGATGACCCGCATCGCCGATATCGGCGGCGCCGCCTGCGTCGAGGCGGCACAAGTGGGCGTTCCGGAACATGAGGTGGCGCTGCATTCCACCGCCACCATGGTCCGCGAAATCGCCAAAGTCTGGCCCGAGGGCGAACTCATGGACACCTGGACCTGGTTCCAATCCGGCATCAACACCGACGGCGCGCACAACCCCGTCACCTCGCGCCGCATCGAACGCGGCGATATCCTCTCGCTCAACTGCTTCCCGATGGTGGCAGGCTATTACGTCGCGCTGGAGCGCACGCTCTTTGCTGAGACCGCCACTGACGAACACCTGCGGCTCTGGGAAATCAACTGCAAGGTCCATGATCGCGGCAAGGAACTGCTGGTCCCCGGCAACCGCTGCTCGGACATCGCGAAAGAGTTGAACGAAATGTACGCGGCGGAAAACCTGCTGCAGTATCGCAGCTTCGGCTACGGTCACAGCTTCGGGGTTCTCTGCCACTACTATGGCCGCGAAGCCGGTCTTGAACTGCGCGAAGATTGCGACACCGTGCTGGAACCCGGCATGGTCGTGTCGATGGAACCGATGATCACCATCCCAAACCACCTTCCCGGCGCAGGCGGCTACCGCGAACATGACATCCTCGTCATCACCGACGACAACAACAAGGGCAACCGCAACATCACGGGCTTCCCCTACGGCCCCGATCACCTGATCGTCGCCAACCGCGCCAAAGCCGCCCAGTAATCAACGCCCCGTTCTAACGAAAAGGCCGCCCCCTGGGCGGCCTTTTCACGCTCTGCGACCCGACTCACGCCATGGTTAACGCCTTCTGGCAGCACCGTGCGTATGCACAGCCGTCTGCACCACGCGCTGCACCACCAGCGGCACCGCCCTTTGGCCGAAATCCCAAGAATTAACCCAGCGCCTGCAAGGACTTACGCACAAAACCTCAATCACCGCCGGAACCGCAGGCGCTCTGTCGATATGCATAGGAAGTGGGATGAAATGGTGCCCCCAGAGGGACTCGAACCCCCGACCCCCTGATTACAAATCAGGTGCTCTACCAGCTGAGCTATAGAGGCACACCGTCGCCCGATTACCGCGTTTTTCCGCCCCACGCAAGGCTGCGGCGACGCGTGTCACACCCGGTTCGCGCGCGCCAGCAGACCGACCGCCAGCAGCCCCACCGCCATCACCACCAGCGCCGCAGGTGCCGCTTCGCCCAGCCGCTCAAGGCTCGCCAACTCATAAACTCGCGTCGACAAGGTGTTGAAATTGAACGGCCTTAACAGCAACGTCGCCGGCAGTTCCTTGACGCAATCGACAAACACCACCAACAGCGCCGTCGCCACCGACCCCCGCATCATCGGCAGATAGACCGCCCCAAGCGTGCCGCCCGCCGTCCGCCCCAGCGACCGCGCGGCCATCGGCAGGTTGGGCGACACCCGCCCCAGCGCCGCATCCGCCGCGCCCTGCGCAATGCCAAAGAACCGCACCACATAGGCCAGAATGATCGCCGCCGATGTCCCGGTCATGATCAGCCCCGGATCATGCCCGGTCACCGCAAGAACTGCATCGGCCACCTGATTGTCCAATGCGGCCAATGGGATAAGCAGCCCCAGCGCCAGCACCGCCCCCGGCGCGGCATAGCCCAGCGTCGTCAACGGCAGCACCACCCGCGCAACGCCGCCCCCCGCCATCCGCACGGCGTAAACGAGAAACAGCGCCGCCCCCACCGTCAGCGCTGCCGCGACCCCGCCCACCAGCAGCGTATTGGCCAGCGCCGCCAGCAACCCCGGCGCAATCCACACCTCGGGATTGGCCAGCGAATGATCCAGCATCACTGCCACCGGCAGCACAAAGCCCATGCCGAACGGCACAAGACACAGCCCCGTCGCCACCCAACCCTTTGCCACACTTAACTTTTCCCGCTCTACCGGGCGGCCGGACCGGCCCATCCGATGAAACCGCGCATTGCGCCGCCCGGTCCGCTCCAGCGCCACCAAAAGCAGGATCAGCATCAGGATCACCCCGGCAATCTGGGCCGCACCCCCGGCATTGTTCCCGCTCAACCAGGTGGAAAACACCCCCGTGGTCAGGGTCTGCACCCCGAAATGCGCCACCGTCCCGAAATCCGCGACCGTCTCCATCAGGGCCAGCGCCACGCCTGTCGCAATCGCAGGCCGCGCCAACGGCAACCCCACCCGCAGGAACAGCCCCCAAGGCCCCACCCCCAGCGCCCGCGCCACCTCATAAGCGCAGCCCGACGTTTCCCGAAACGCCGCCCGCGCCAGCAGATAAACGTATGGATACAAGGCCGAAGCCAGCACCAGCACCGCCATCTCGCGCGACCGCACCTCGGGAAACCAATAGTCCCGCGCGCTTTGCCAGCCCATCATCGCCCGCAGCCCGCCCTGCACCGGCCCGGAATACTGCAGGAAATCCACCAACGCATAGGCGCCGACATAGGCCGGTATCGCCAAGGGAAACAGCAGCGCATAATCCAACAAGCGCGACCCCGGAAAACGGTACATCGCCACCAGCCACGCCGCCCCCGTCCCCATCAGCGCCGTCAGCAGCCCGACCCCCGCCATCAGATACAGTGTCGTGCCGAAATAGCGCGGCAACACGGTGGCAAGGAGATGCGGCCAGATATTCTCGGTCGGGTGAAAGGCGATCCACACCACAGCCAACATCGGCGCCAGCACCACGCCTGCAATCAACACCGCCCCGATCGACCAGATGTCAGGCCGCAGCCCGCCCCAGCGCATCGGAATCCGACTGTTTTGCTTGGTCATCATTCCATGGCGGATAATCGAAACCGGTTCCCCTGTCCAGAAAAGCCCGTATAGTTGGCGTGAAAAGACGGCAGAGAGCAGTACAGTCCCCATGCGTATCGTTTACCACCTCGGCGCTCATTGCACAGATGACGAGCGGCTGATCCGGTGCCTCTGGAAGAACCGCGAAACCCTTTCCGGACAAGGCATTATCGTTCCAGCACCCACCCGCTACCGGTCGCTTCTGCGCGACACGGCCGTCACACTGAAAGGCCGCGCCGCCAGCCGTGACACCCAGGCCGTGGTCCTTGACCAGATCATGCAAGAGGAACACGCCGAACGCCTTGTCCTGTCCTGGGACAACTTCCTCAGCTATCCGCAATGGGCCATCCGTTCGCACCGGCTCTATCCGGCCGCCGCCGAACGCATCCGCGCCTTCACCCAGATCTTCCCGGAAATCGAAGCCGAATTTCACATGGCGATCCGCAGCCCCGCCAGCTTTCTGCCCGCGCTCTATCACAAGATGAACGGCAAACCGATGGATGAGGTGATGGGCGGCGCCGACCCGCGCGAACTCAGCTGGTTCCGCCTGGTGGAAGAGGTGCGCACCCTCAACCCCAATGCCAGCCTCACGATCTGGTGCGATGAAGACACGCCCATGATCTGGCCCGAGGTGCTTCAGGCCGTCTCCGGCCATGCGCCCGGCACAACCCTCATCGAATCCGAAGACCTGTTGTCAGACCTGATGTCGGCCGACGGGATGGAACGGATGCGCGCCTATATGACCGCCAATCCGCCCGCAAACGTGACGCAGCGCCGCCGCATCGTATCGGCCTTCCTCGACAAATTCGCCCTGTCCGACCAGATCGATATGGAGCTTGATCTGCCAGGCTGGGACGAAGACCTGATCGACACGCTCACCGAAAACTACAGCCATGATATCGCCCGCATCCGCGCGATTCCCGGCGTAACCTTTCTGGACCCCTGATCACGGGCCCCGATCCGCGCGCGCGCCACAACGGCGGGCGCGCGGAAGGCGTTAGCTCATGCCCAATGCGGCCTTGTACATTTCCAGCACGGCCTCTTCCTCGGCAATGTCGTCTGGCTTGCGCTTGCGCAGCGCCACCACCTTGCGCAGCACCTTGGTGTCATAGCCGCGCCCCTTGGCCTCGGCCATCAGCTCTTTCTGCTGCTCGGCCACGTCTTTCTTTTCCGATTCAAGCTGCTCAAAGCGCTCGATGAACTGGCGCAGCTCTTCGGCGGTGACGTTATAGGCGTCGGTCGGGTCGCTCATCCTGGCCTCATGATGCAAAGGGACACTGTGGCCCTCTCCCTACCCCGCCTTTCCCCCCGGGTTCAAGCGCATGCTGACCGTCCAGCCATGGCTTGCCTGCCGTGCCTGCGCAGGTTACCACCCCGGCAGATGACCAGCGGGGCAAAGACGATGGATTACGTGATCTGGGGCGGGGCGGCGCTGTCGATGATCGGCATTCTGGGGCTGGTCTGGTGCATCGTTCTGGCGCTGCGGGCCAAACGCTCCGGCCTGCCCGATGATCAGATCAAGGCCCGGTTGCAGCAGGTTGTGGCGCTGAACCTCGGCGCGCTGGCAATCTCCGCGCTGGGTCTGATGATGGTGATTGCGGGCATCATTCTGGCCTAATGGCCTGAAATGCCCCGCCCTTCCGTGATCCGCCGGTCAAACAGCGGCGACGGCGTGAACAGGCCGGGCGCGTCATGTGCCCAAAGCCGCAGGTCGCGGCGCAACACCATCAACCCGCGCTGATCGGCCTGATGCATCGGCCCGCCGGTCCAGCGCGCCACGATCCCCGCCGCTATCGCCACAGCATCCACCGTATCGCCATCCCGCGCCGTGCCCGCCTCGATCAGCCGCGCCCCGGCATTGGCCAGCGCCCCGAAACAGCGCCGCGCCACCGCCTCTTCGGCCGGTTTCGCCACACCCGCGCGCCCCTCGCCCGCAATTCCGGCCAAGGCCAACGCCTGCGCAATCATCGCACGTGTCACGCCGCGCCCTTCCAGAAAAGTCACCGTCTCGGCCAGCGCCGTGGCCAGGGCCACCGCCACTGGCCCACCCGGCCCCACCGGCACCACCGACCATCCCAACCGCCGCCCAAAGGCCACCGCCTGCGCCGCCCGTGCCGGCGTTGTCGCCCCTTCCAGCACCATCTCGGCCAAGGGTTCGGCCTGCTGCACCAGCGAAACCGCCACCGCCCCCTTCGGCGCATCCATGCCAAGCGCCAGCACGACACGCGGCGCAGGCAGCACCAGATCGGGCCGCGTGGTGATCACCACCTCAGCCTCGGCCAGCCGCTCCTGCCCCACCAGCGGCACCAGCCGCGCCCAATCGGCATCGCGCGCCTCGGGCGTCATCCGCCCGGCCTTCACCTCGGCCTCCTGCGCGGCGGCGATGGCCTCCAGCGCCGAAACCAGCCCCGCCTTGGACGGATCGGCCAGATGCACCGACATCCTGGCCTGCATCGCCTGCCGCGCGATTGTGGGCCCATCCCCACCCGCGCCCCAGATCGCCAACCGCTGCGGCACCGCCACAGGCTCCTGCGCCGCCACCACGGCTGGCAGCCGCCACGCCGCGCGCTCGGCCCGATAGGCATGGCGCAACCCCTGCGATTGCGCCGTCACGCTCAGATCATCAAAGGCCGCCGCCTCAAAGGCCAAACCCTGCTCAAAGGGCAGCAAAAGCGCCGCCTCCACGCAATCCACGATCCGCCCCGGCGCAGGCAGGCGCGATCCGCGCTGCCCCTCGCGCGCAGCGGCCAGCGCCGCGCGATAGGCCGCCACGTCCCGAAACCCCGTGCGCAGCGAATCGGTCCGCCGCCAACCGCCACCCTGTGCCCGCGCCGCGGCCAGTTCACGCGCCGCCGACCGCCCGGCCGCCTGCGCATCCCCCGTCACCACCTGATCAATCATCCCCATGGCCAGCGCCTCGGCCGCTCCAACCACCCGCCCGCTCAGCATCAGGTCAAGCGCAACCGCCCCCCCCACCAGCCGCGGCAGGCGTTGCGTGCCGCCCGCCCCGGGCAACAGTCCAAAGGCCACATCCGGCAGGGCAATTTGCACCGTCTCATCCGCCAGCCGCAGATGCGCCGCCAGTGCCAGTTCCGCCGCGCCGCCCAGCACCGGGCCTTGCAACAGCACCACCACCGGGCAGGTCAATTCCTCGATCTTGCGGCACAGATCGCGCAACAACGGGGCCTGTCCCGCCCCGGTCTCGGCGGCACCAAGGTCAAGCCCGGCTGAAAACACCCCGGCATCGCCCCGGATCAGCACCGCGCCGCAATCTGTCACCAGCGCCAGATCCAGCGCCTCTGCCAAAGCAGCCCGCAACGCCGCACCCAGCATGTTCAGCGGCGGATCGGCCAAGGCAATGTCCAGCACCGGGCCAACGCGCCCGATCCGCAGCAACTGCCCCCCATTCTCCGCCATGCCTGCCCGCGCCCCGCTGTGTTTTGGCGTATTAAGCTTGCAGTCGGCGGGCTTGGCAATGGTGCGCCTGCGCCGGGGTGGCGCAATCACACCGGCATGTTATCGAAACCGTCCTCCTGCGTCGCCTCTTCCGCCAGCCGCCGCTGCGCGGCCTCGGCCTCGGTTTCCCCCGGCACATCACCCGGCATCACCTGCGTCAACGCCTCCATCTCGGCCTTCAACAGCGCAAGCCCCATGGCCTGCCCCGCCGCCATCGCCTCGACCGCTTCACCCATCAGCGCGGCCATGTCCGTCAATCCGGTCTTGGGCATCTTATCCTCCCTCACGCCGCGCAATCGCGGCAAAACGGCGTATAGGGCAGCACATCCAGACGGGCCGCCCCGATCTCTGCCCCGCATTTCGTACAGATGCCGTACTCGCCATCCGCGATCCGCCCCAGCGCCGCCGTGATCATCCGGCTTTCCTGCTGCGCGCTCAGCCCCATGCCCTCCAGCACCTCATCGCCTTCGCGCTCTGTCGCCAATTCTTCCCAATCGGCGGACTGGTGCGATTCCAGTTCCGTCTCGATTCCCGCCATGCGGGCGTTAAGATCGGCCAGCCGGGCCTCCAGCTGGGCCTTCCGGGCGGTAAGCGATGTCATCCTGCGTTCTCCCTGTCTGCGATGCCCGCCATCCTGCACCACCCGCCCTGCACCCGGCCTTGACCTTGATCAATCCACCTGCGGTTTTGATATATTCAGAACTTGTGATACATTTTCCGCACCCCATATTCTGGGCAGACCACAGCCAGGAAAGGACGCCGCCCGATGCAAAGCCCTATTCAGGCATCCGTGCAGCCCTTCTTTGACGAGGCGACGAACACCCTCACCTACCTTGTGCAGGAACCTCAGGGCCGCGCCTGCGCCGTGATCGATTCCGTGCTGGATTTCGACTATGCCTCAGGGCGCACAGATACCCGGTCGGCCGATGCCGTGATCGCCCATATCCGCGACCATGATCTTGATCTGCAATGGATTCTGGAAACCCATGTCCATGCAGACCACCTCTCTGCTGCGCCTTATATCCAGGAACGGCTGGGTGGGCGCATCGGGATTGGGGAACAGATCACCGTGGTGCAGGAAACCTTTGGCAAAATCTTCAACGAAGGCACCCGGTTTCAGCGCGACGGGTCGCAGTTCGACCGGCTGTTTTGCGATGGCGACAGCGTGATGATCGGCCAACTGCGCGGCGATGTGATGCACACGCCTGGCCACACTCCGGCCTGCCTTACCTATATCTTCGGGGATGCGGCCTTTGTGGGCGACACGCTTTTCATGCCCGATTTCGGCACAGCGCGCTGCGATTTTCCCGGCGGCTCTGCGGCGGTGATGTATGACAGCGTCCAGCGCATCCTGTCCCTGCCCGATGACACCCGCATCTTCGTAGGCCATGATTACAAGGCCCCGGGGCGCGAGGACTATGCTTGGGAAACCACCGTCGGCGCGCAAAAGGCGCTGAACGTCCATATCGGCGCGGGTCGCAGCCGGGATGACTTTATCGCCATGCGTCAGGCCCGCGACGCCACACTGGCGATGCCGCGGCTGATCATCCCGTCGCTTCAGGTCAACATGCGCGCCGGACAGATGCCCGAACCCGAAGACAATGGCACAAGCTATCTGAAGGTGCCCATAAACGGGCTCTAGCGGCGGCGCTCGGGCCCCGCAAATCGGTTCCCTTCCAAGATCCCCGGGCGGCCCGGTTCGCCCCTTCCCGAAACACCACATCAACGCCGCAGCACCAGCGGCAGACAGGCAGGATGGACGATGTTCGATATCGCATGGCTTTGGGGCCTCGCAGGCGGGCTGCTGATCGGCGGCGCGGCGGCCCTTTTCCTTCTGGTCAATGGCCGCGTCATGGGCGCCTCTGGCATTGTCGGCGGTCTGGTCGATGGCACCGGCCGCGACAACCTCATGGAACGGCTGTCCTTCCTTGGCGGCCTGATCCTCGCCCCCGCC
This sequence comes from Fuscovulum sp., assembly GCA_035192965.1. Lineage (NCBI taxonomy): Bacteria > Pseudomonadati > Pseudomonadota > Alphaproteobacteria > Rhodobacterales > Paracoccaceae > Fuscovulum > Fuscovulum sp. The sequence continues at coordinate 2,767,620 of CP136571.1, forward strand.
CTGCTTGCAGCGCTGTTCGGCGGAGCAGAGACGCACCTGACCGGCAACTGGACCGTGATCATCATCAGCGGCCTGCTCGTAGGGCTGGGCACGCGGCTGGCCAATGGCTGCACCTCGGGCCATGGCGTCTGCGGAATTTCGCGCCTGTCGCTGCGCAGCATCGTGGCCACCGTCTTCTACATCCTTGCGGGGGGCATCGTCATGGTGCTGGCCCGCCACTTGCTGGGCTGGATCTGACCATGAAACAAAGCCTGTTCTCCGCCCTCGCCGGGGCGATCTTCGGCATCGGTCTGCTGATTTCGGGCATGACCGATACCACCCGCGTGCAGGGTTGGCTGGATGGGTTCGGCGATTGGGATCCCACGCTCGCCTTCGTTCTGGGCGGTGCCCTGATCCCCATGGCCATCGCCTGGCGCGTCGCCGCACGTCGGCGCATCGCGGTTCTGGGGCGGACCATCCCGCTCCATCCCGGCGGCAGCACCACCGATGCGCCGCTGGTCATCGGCTCTACGCTCTTCGGCGCAGGCTGGGCCCTGTCAGGCCTCTGCCCCGGCCCGGCCATGGCCTCGCTGGGTTGGGGCGGCACCGGCGGTCTGGTCTTCCTTATCGCCATGCTCGCGGGTATGGTCGCCGCACCCGCCGCCCGAACGCGGCTCGACCGGCTGGCGGCCGCACCTTGAGCGCCGCCACACAGACCGAGGAGTTGAGAATGGATATCCGCGCCCTGACGCCCAGCTATGCCGTGTCGCCCCAGATCGACCCTGCCGATCTGCCCGCGATCAAGGCGGCCGGATACACCACCATCATCGACAACCGCCCTGATGGCGAGATTCCGCCCGACCTGCACACCGATGTGATGCGCAGCGCGGCCGAGGCACTGGGTCTGGCCTTCGTCGCCAATCCGGTGATCGGCGGGGCGATGACGATGGACAATGTCACCGCCCAGCGTGCCGCCATTCAGGCCGCCTCCGGCCCGGTCTTTGCCTATTGTGCCAGCGGCAACCGCTCGTCGGTGGTCTGGGCGCTGGCCCATGCGGGCCAGATGCCTGCGGATGATCTGATCGGCATCCCCGCCCGCTTCGGCTATCAGCTCGACCATCTGCGCCCCACGCTGGAAAGCCTTGCCCAACAAGGCTGACAGGGCCGCGCCAAACCGCCCCCGCGTCATGATCGCCGCTCTGCCAGTGCGGCGGTCTGCGCAGGCGGGGCCGTCTCCGCCGCCTCAGCCGCCAGCCGCACCGCCCGCAGGTTTCCCTGTCGGCCCAGTTTGCCGGACCCGACCTTGCGGCCATCCATCCCTTCCAGGGCGATCCGTCCGATTTCAGCCCGGGGCAGCGCGATCTCCTGTCCCACCTGCAACGCCATCACCGCACCCAAAGGCAGCGACAGCCGCGACAGCACCGCCACCAGCCGCGCCTCGGCCCCGGCCACCTGCGCGACCAGCGCCTCGGTAAACCGCCCATCCTGCGCAGGCGGCAAGGCCAGCCCCCCCACCGCGCGCCCTTCCGGAATGGCCAGCATCATGGGGCCGCCCCGTGCGCCAAGGGCAAGGTCAACCTCTGCCACCAAAAGCCGATAGGGCACATCCTCCAGCAGCAGCGACAGGCCGCGCCCGCCATCCACCGTGGCCGCAAAGCGAAACCCCCGCGCCCATTCGGAAAGGCCGGTCTCGCTGGCCCCCGCCTCCAGCCCGGCCAACGACCGGTCCAGCACCGGGGCCAGCAGCGCCGCATCCGTGCGCGTCGGGCGCCGCGCCGCCGCGCGATCTGCCGCGCGATCCACCGCCGTGACAGCCCCGGTCGTCATCGCCTCGACCATACCGGCCATCAACCCGGCATCCAGAACCGCAACCCCCGTCGCCTCCCCCGCCCCTTCATCCAAGGCACAGATCAGCGCGGGTTCGGGCAGCATCTCCACCAGTTCGGCCAGACTGCGCCGCTCCACGCGAAAGCCGGACAGGCGCAGCGGAACCCCCATCTCTTCCTGCGCGGCCCGCGCCAACGCCAGCGACCACAGCCGGGACAATGCCCCGCTGTCTTCTGCCGCAGCGCCACCTGCGCGCTTCATCCGCACCAAAGCCATTCGCCGATCCCGCACCTGTTTGGCGCAGGATGCCCGCAATCTGCCAAGAAAGGGTTAAGCCGCCTGCTGTTCCAGCCGCAGCGGCAGCGTCACCCGAAACGCCGCCCCGCCCTGCCCGGGCAAATAGCCGATGGTCCCGCCCAGATTGGCCATCACCTCGCGGCAGATCGCCAATCCCAGCCCCGCCCCCCCGGCCCGGGTCTGGTCCGTCAGCCGGGCGAACTTCTCGAAGATGATTCCCTGGCTCTGTTTCGGGATGCCCGATCCGTTATCCACGAAATCCACCGACACCCGCCCTGCCCGTTGCCGCACCGTAATCTTCAACTCCGGCGCCTCCGCGTCGCAGTACTTCCGGGCGTTGGAAATCAGGTTGATGAACACCTGCACCAGCCGGTCCGCATCTGTGCGGACAAACAGGTTTTCGCTCGGCAAATCGCGGTGGATCTCGAACACCCGCTCGGGCCGCGTATGGCCGGCCGATGCCAGCGCCCGGTCGATCAGTTGCTGGATATTGGCAAGGCTCAGGTTCAACTGCACCGATCCGTTTTCCAGCACGCTCAGATCCAGCAGGTCATCCAGCAGCCGCGTCAGCCGGATCGCCTCTTCATGGATGATCCGCCCGTAATTCGCCACCATTTCGGGGGGAAGGTCGCCTTCGGTCAATATCTCGGAAAAGGCGCGGATGGATGTCATCGGCGTGCGCAATTCATGGCTGATCTGGCTTAGGAATGCATCCTTCTGCACCGACAATTGCGTCAGCTTTTCATTCGCCTCGCGCAACTGCCGTGCGGTGCGGGTCAACTCCTCGCGCTGGCTTTCCAACTCGGCCGAATATTCCATGATCTGCGCGGTCTCATTGGCCACCGCCATCAGATCCTCGACCGAAACCGTCGCGCGCCCGACGATCTGGCTGATCATCGCATGCGCCGTCGCCGCCCCCACGGACCCCGCCAGCCGCCGTTCCAGCCCCGCCACAAAATCCGGCGTCGCATCGGGCAGGTATCCGTCCTTGCCCTGCCCCCGCGCCTCGGCGGCGAACACCGCCAACGCCGCCTCCTTGCCTAGAATCCGTTGCGTCATCACCAGCAGCGCCTCCGGTTCCGCCCGCCCGCGCGCCCATCCCTGCGGCCCCGACGCCTCCGCATCGAACACGTTCACAAAGGCCGCGCCCTGCATCCGCTCCACCGGCCCCGGAAAGGTGAACAGCGACACCCCGCAGAACGCCACGGTGTTCAGCACCATCGACCAGAACAGCGCATGTAAAAGCGGGTCCATCCCTTCCACCCCAAACAGCGCTTGCGGCCGCAGCCAGCCGATCCCGCCCAGCCCCTGTTCAAACACCGCAACCGACAACGCCGCCCCCGGCCCAAAGGACGGCAGGTACAACGTATAGGCCCAGACGGCAAAACCCGTCACCAGCCCCGCCACCGCCCCCATCCGCGTGGCCCCGCGCCAGTAGAGCCCCCCGATCAGAACAGGCAACACCTGCGCCACGCCGACAAAGGCAATCAACCCGATCGCCGCCAGCGCCGCCGACCCGCCCGAGAGGCGATAATACATGTATCCCAGCGTCAGCACCGCCACGATCGCCAGCCGCCGCGACAGGATCACGATCCGCCGCACATCCCCCGACATCGCCGCCTTGGGCCGCAGCTTCAGCCAGATCGGCATCACCACATGGTTCGAAACCATGGTCGCCAGCGCGATGCTTTCCACGATCACCATGGATGTGGCGCTGGAAAACCCGCCCAGGAAGGCCAGCATCGCCAGCGTTCCCTGCCCTTCGGCCAGCGGCAGGGTCAGCATGAACATGTCGGGGTTGGAACCCGCAGGCATCCGCTCCAGCCCCATCACCGCGATGGGCACGATGAACAGGCTCATCAACAGCAGATAAAGCGGAAAGGCCCAGCTTGCCCGCGCCATGTGGCGCTCTTCGCCATCCTCGACGATCATCACCTGAAACATGCGCGGCAGACAGATCACCGCCGCCCCGGACACAAAGATCAGCCCGGCCCACCGCCCCGGCTGCAAGTCCCAATCCGCGATGGATGAGGCATCGATCCGCTCGATCATCTCTGCCGGCCCCCCGGCCAACCCCCAGACCACGAATATCCCCACCGCCAGCAGCGCCACCAGCTTGACCACCGCCTCCACCGCGATGGCCAACACCACGCCGTGATGCTGTTCCTTGGCGTCCAGATTCCGCGTCCCGAACAGGATGGTGAACAAGGCCAGCCCCCCTGCCACCCAGATGGCGGTGGAATCCCGGTCCGGCAGCGCCCAGCCTTCCGGCGTCTCACTGGCAAAGACGCCGAAAGACAGCGTCACTGATTGCAGTTGCAACGCGATATAAGGCGTCGCCGCCACCACAGCGAGCAGCGTCACCACCACCCCAAGCAGGTTCGATTTGCCAAACCGCGATGAAATCAGGTCGGCAATCGACGTCACCCTTTGCTGCCGCCCGATCACCACCAGCTTGCGCAACAAAAGCCACCAGCCCACGAAAACCAGCGTCGGCCCAAGATAGATGGTCACAAACTCCAGCCCCGACCGCGCCGCATAGCCCACCGCGCCATAAAACGTCCAGGCCGTGCAATAGATCGACAGCGATAAGGTGTAGATCATTGGTGACCGCAACCACCCGATCCGCCCCATCGCTGCCCGCCGCTCGGCCAGAAAGGCCACAAGGAACAGAAAGGCCACATAGGCCAGGCAGGACAGCACAAGGATGTTAAAGGGCATGGCTAGCGCTCCTCGCCCTCATCCTCGGCGCTTTCCTCGGCCAGCCCCGGCGCCATCAGCGCCGCCACCAGCACCAGCCCGAACCAGACAGCGAACAGATAGATGCCGTCCCGCGCCGTATCGGCCTGCGCCGTATCACCCGGCGACCACAGGATCGGCACCAGAAGCAACAGCGCCCCAAGGATCGGCAACATCCGGGCCCCATCGCGCAGCCGCCGCTTGCGATAGCTTCCGCGCTTCAGGAACAAAGGCGCGCGCGGCCGCCTCATCGCGCCACCAATTCCCGAACCGAGGCAAGGATTTCGGCATTGGAAAAGGGCTTGGTCATGAACCGGCTCACCCCGGCGCGTTCCGCGGCCTCACGGTCGCGCCCCTGCCCCTTGGCCGTCAGCATCAGCACCGGCACCGCCTCTGTCGCCGGATCGGCCCGGATCGCCTCCAGCACCTCCAGCCCCGAACAGCTTGGCAGCATCAGATCGAGGATCACCAGATCATGGCGCGCGGCCCGCACGGCCTCGGCCGCGCCGATCCCGTCCGTCATGGTCGACACCTGCCAACCATCCCGGCTCAGGATGAACCGGATCGCCTCGGCAATATTCGGCTCGTCCTCGATCAGCAGAACATGGCTCGCCATTCCGCTCTCTCCCCCTGTTCGGCCCTGGCGCATCTGCTGCGCGCCTCATCCTCCGGCCTGTCGTGACGATGCGCAATTCCGCGCCCTGTGTCAAAAGCCATTCACCCCGGCGCGGGCCAATCACTCCGCCTCGCCCATGATCGAAGGCTCCCGCCGGGCCGGACAGTCCGTCCGCGCGCAGACCCGGCAACTCGTCCCCACCTGCTGCGCCGCCACACCCGTCGCAGTCCCCTCCAGCGGCCAGATCAGCATCGCCGCCTCGCGCAGCTCCACCCCGCCAAGCCCCTCGGGATGGCGCAGATCACACCAGGCCAGCGCCCGGAACCGCCGCGCGCCGCGCCCCACCGTCACCAGATCGGCCAGCACCGGGCTGCCCGGCCGCCCCAGTGCCGCGAAAATCGGCCAAAGCGGGCAGGCCGCCCCAAAGCGCGGCACGGCGAATCCCTCGGCTGGCTTGCGAAACGTCATCGTCCCCGACCCGTCACAGACCACCAACCCCGCCGTCGCCCCCGGTCGCAACGCCATCCGTCGCATGACCGCCACCACGGACAGCCCCGTCATCTGCGCAATCCGCAGCGGATCGCGCCCCGCATCGCCCGCCTGCGCCCCTTCCGCCTCCAGCATCTCCAAAGGCAGCGCCGCCGCCTCTGCCGCCGCCCGCGCAACCCAGTCGCGCGCCAGAACCCGCGCGCCCCCCGACACCAGCCCCGCCACCTCGTGCAGCACCGCCTCCGGCCCCGCGCCACCCGGCTCCAGTTCCGGCACATGCCAGCCCCGACCCGCCAGCCAGGCCTCAAGCTCCTCTTGCGGCGCAGCGATCCCCTGCACGCCCGCCTGCTCGGACCCGTCCAGATAGGCCACCAGCGCCTCCGACCCCGCCGCCAACCGTTCGCTGTCGGCAAACAGATTGCGCAGGAACCGCTCGCGCCATTCGGGGGCAATCTCGCCCGGCTCGGCCAGAATCTCCGCCGTCGACCGCACCGATGACACCGCCGACAGCATTTCATGCAACGATGCCGACAGATGCGGGTCATGCGTCATGCGGTCGTTCAGCGCCTCCACCGCCCGCTCCAGCCCCGCCGCCCGCCGCTCCAGCGCGATAAGCGCCTCCGCCCAGCCCGGAAACCGCCCGGCAAATTCCTCAACCCGGTCCAGTTCCGCCCCGGTCCCCTCACCCGCCGCCGCCGCCGCCGCCGCCGCGCGCAGATCCTCCAGAAGCGTGCCGCCCGCACCTTCGCGCAGCGCCGCCAACGGCATGCCCAACACACCGGCCAGCGCTTCCAGCACCTCTGCCGTCACCCGCCGTCGGTTATGTTCGATCAGGTTCAGATAGGATGCAGAAACCCCCGCCTCGCGGGCCACATCGGCCTGCCGCAGCCCCAGCGCCAACCGCCGCTCTCGCAACCGCGTCCCTGTCAGCGCCGACATCGGCATTGCTTGGCCCTCCCCCGGCAAGGGCAACAGATTTACAAGGCCCTGAAAACTTTACAACCGCTGCTTCACCTTGGCCCAAATACCCAATTCCACCGCCGCCACCCGGCAAACCAAAAGAAAAGGCGCGCGCAGGTCTCCCCGCACGCGCCCCCATTCAGCCGTCAGACGATGCTTACTGCAGCGCCTTATCCGTGATCGCCGTGGTAAAGGCCGCCGCATCCGGGGCCTTGGTGATGGCCGGGTTGTCCGGGCTCACCGCTGCCAGCAGCGCCTCGACCGTCGCGTTGAAATCGGCCGGGTCCAGCGCCCCGTTCGACCCAGCGGTCAGCTTGGCAACCTCGCCCATCATATAGGTCTGGTGCTCCAGCGTCTGCAGACCGGTCTGGTCGGCATCCACCACGATCTGCGCCGCCTCGGCCGGATTGGCCTCGGCATATTTCCAGCCCTTCATCGAAGCGCGCACGAACCGCACCATCTTCTCTTCAAAGGCCGGATCGGCCAGCGCGGATTCCATGACATACAGCCCGTCTTCCATCACCTTCACGCCCTGATCGCCATAGCTGAAGAACGTCAGCTGTTCCGGCGTCAGCCCGGCATCGAGAACCTGACCATATTCGTTATAGGTCATCACGCTGATACAGGCCGCCTGCCCGTTCAGCAGCGCCTCCACGTCGAAGGCCTGCTTCAGAACGGTCACGCCGCCCTCGCTGCCATCGGTCGCCAGGCCCAGCTTCGCCATCCACGCATAGAAGGGATATTCGTTTCCGAAGAACCAAACGCCCAGCGTCTTGCCCGGGAAATCGGCCGTGGTTTCCACGCCCATATCCTTGCGGCAGACAAAGGACAGCCCTTGATTCTTGAACGGCTGCGCGATGTTCACCAGCGGCACGCCCCGCTCGCGCGCGGCCAGCGCAGCAGGCATCCAGGTGGTGATGACATCCGCGCCACCGCCTGCAATCACCTGCTCGGGCGCGATATCCGGCCCGCCGGGCAGGATCGACACGTCAAGGTTCTCTTCGTCATAGAACCCTTTCGCCTCGGCCACATAGTACCCGGCGAACTGCGCCTGCGTCACCCATTTCAGCTGCAACCGCACCTGATCCTGGGCCTGGGCTGCGCCTGCGGCAAACACCGCCATCAGCGCACCCGTCAAAAGTCCTTTCATCATGCCAACCTCCTTGTTGTCATCTTATCCCCGCACTCTCTGCGACGGGTGCCAGAACGTGACCCGGCGTTCCACCAGTGCCACGAACCCATAGAACGTGGTGCCCGCAAGGGCCGCCACGAAAATCTGCGCCCAGACCATGGGCAACGCAAGCGATCCGACGGCGGTCGAGATGCGAAACCCCATCCCCCGCGTCGGAGAGCCAAAAAACTCGGCAACGATCGCCCCGATAACCGCCAGGGTTGTGGCAATCTTCAACCCGTTAAAGATGAACGGCATCGCCGCCGGCAACCGCAGCTTCAACAGCGTCGGCCCATAGCCCGCGCCATAGGTCCGCATCAGGTCGCGGTGCATCCGGTCGCTGGCCGCCAGCCCCGCCACAGCGTTCACCAGCACGGGAAAGAACACCATCGCAAAGACGACTGCCGCCTTCGACTGCCAGCCAAAGCCGAACCATGTCACCATGATCGGGGCCACGCCGACGATGGGCAACGCCGCCACGAAATTCCCCACCGGCAGCAGGCCCCGCGTCAGCAGTTGCGACCGGTCCACCAGCACCGCCACCACCAACGCCGCGCCACAGCCCATGACATAGCCGGAAAAGGCACCTTTCACGATGGTCTGCACAAAGTCCGACCACAGCAATCCAAGGTTCCCCGCCACCGTCGCCGCCACCACCGATGGCGCGGGCAAGATCACCTCCGGCACTGCCAGCGCGCGCACTGCGCCTTCCCACAGCACCAGCACAGCCAGCCCGAACAGCACCGGCGGCAGCAACCGCAACGGGCCTGCCTTCACCCGCCCCGCAATCCAGACATTCACCGCCCAAGCCACCAGCCAGAACAGGATGGCCCCCCACAGCACCATCATGGCCGCACCCCCATCACCCGGTCTGCCCCGCGCTGCACCGCACCGACGGCCAAAATCAGCATCCCCGCCACCAGCGCCGCCGCAAACAGCGACGCCCACATCAGCAGGGGCTGGCCAAACTGGCTCGCCACCAGCATCCGCGCGCCAAGGCCCTCAACCGCACCCGTCGGCAATTCCCCCACGATCGCCCCCACCAGCGCCGCCGCGATGGCGACCTTCAGAGAGGCAAAGAAATAGGGCATCGAAGACGGCAACCGCAGATACAGAAAGCTCTGCCACCCGTTCGCATTCCACGTTGCCAACTGGTCCAACTGCATCGCATCGGGCGACCGCAACCCCTTCACCATCCCCACCAGCACGGGGAAAAAGCTCAAGTAAGCACTGATGATGGTCTTTGATACCAACCGGTTCTCCAACCCCAACGCCTCGCCCAGCGACAGGGTGTTTGACAGCACCACGATCATCGGCGCCAACGCCACGATGGGAATGGTCTGGCTGATCACCGCCCATGGCATGACCGTCGCCTCCATCACCCGGAAATAGACGATCCCGATCGCCAGTGACACGCCCAGCAGAATGCCCATGGCAAAACCCGCCAGCGTCGCCTCCATCGTCACCCAGCCATGATAGACAAGGCTGCGCTTGCTGGTGATGGCCTGCCCCGTGATCCCGTCCCACAGCGCCACCGCCACCTGATGCGGCGCGGGCAGCAACGGCCGCTCCAGCGCCATCGTGGCCCGCACCACCTCGCCCAATCCCGGCGTAGTCCCTGCGCGCCCGGCCTGATCATAGACCCAGGTGGAATTCATCCACACAGCCGCAACATACCAGATCACCAAGATGATCCCCAGAACGGCCAGCACGGGCAAGGTTTTCCCCTTCATCCTTGCGCTCCCTGCGGCCAGGCAATCAGGGCCACCGCCACGATCCCCAACACCACCCCAGCCGTCTGCATCCCCGTCAGCCGCTCACCGAACCAAAGCACCCCGATCAGCGCCAGCGCCACCAGTTGCACCACCGACGATATCGCCACCGCCAGCGCCAAGCCGCTTTCCCGCATCAGCCGCACCATCATCAGGTTGCCCACCAGAAAACAGCCCAGCGCCAACGCAAGCGTGGGCCACGCCCCCGATCCCGCATAGGCCCGCAGCACCGCATTGGCCGCTACAAAGGCCGCCATCGCGCCGCCCAGCCACAGCATAAGCCCCCCGCTCATGCGGCACCCCCGGCTTCATCTTGGCCCAAATACCCAAATGCACCGCCCTTCACGGGCGAAACGCCAACAAAACCGCCACTCTCTTCCGCATAACGGGGGATGGTCGGGGTCACAGGGCGCGCGACCTTACACCTCATCGCCATGCCCCGCCCGCAACCCATCCCGCACACGATGCGCAATCTCGATGAACTCGCGGCTGTCACGGATGTCCAAAGGCCGCTCTTTCGGCAAGGGGCTCTCGATCACATCCGTGATCCGCCCCGGTCGCGGGCTCATCACCACGATCTTCGTGGACAGATACACCGCCTCGGGGATGGAATGGGTCACAAATCCAATCGTCTTGCCCGTCGCGGCCCACAGCTTCAGCAATTCCTCGTTCAACCGATCCCGCACGATCTCATCCAGCGCGCCGAACGGCTCGTCCATCAGCAGGATATCGGCATCAAAGGCCAGCGCCCGCGCGATGCTCGCCCGCTGCTGCATCCCGCCCGACAACTGCCATGGGAACTTCTTCCCGAACCCGCCCAATTCCACCAGATCCAGCACCCGCGCGATCCGCTCGGCCTGTTCCGCCTTGGAAAACCCCATGATCTCCAGCGGCAGCGCAATATTCCCCGCAATCGTCCGCCACGGATACAGCCCCGCCGCCTGGAACACATAGCCATAGGCCCGCTTCATCCGCGCCTCGTCCGGGGTCATCCCGTTCACCGTCAGCGTCCCGCCCGTCGGATGCTCCAGCGCCGCCACGCAGCGCAGAAAGGTGGTCTTGCCGCAGCCCGACGGCCCGATAAAGGACACGAACTCCCCCCGGTTCACCGTCAGGTTCACATCCTTCAGCGCATGCACCGGCCCATCGCCAGTTTCGAACGTCAGGTTCAACCCCTTCGCCTCGATCACCGCCGCGCTTGTGTTCAGCGTATCCTTCATTCCACCTTTTCCCCGGCCCGTCCCCGCGCGCCGTCATCAAATCTTTGCACCGTCCCGGCATGGTCTGCCCGTCGCGCTGACAGGAAAGACACCCCCATGCCAGGAACTCTCGCCTTCGCCCCCACGCAGGATGATCTGGAAGACGATCTCTTCACCGTCCCCGTCCTCACCTTCGCGCCCCCGCCACAGCCTGCGGATGAGACAGAAGAAGGCTGACGCCCCCCACCTTCCCATGGCACAGTGGCGCAACAAACCTGCCGGAGCCTCTTGCCATGACCCCCAACGTGACCAGTGACACGCGTCCCCCCTGCCGCAAACTGCGCCCCTCTGCCGACCAGACCTATGCCGGCAAACAGGGCTTCTCCTATTTCGAAGGCATCGCCCGCGAAACGACCGGCGCGCAGGCCATCTGCATGCACCTGCTCACCATCCCGCCCGGTGGCCGCGCCAAGGCGCACAAGCACACCACCCACGAAACCGCCATCTTCATGCTCGACGGCGTCACCACCATGTTCTGGGGCGATGCCCTCGAACATCGGATGGAGGTGGAAGCAGGCGATCTCCTCTACATCCCCGCCGACATGCCGCATCTGCCCTTCAACCCCGGCCCCACCCCCGCACGCGCCGTCATCGCGCGGACCGATCCGCACGAACAGGAAAGCGTGGTTCTGCTGCCAGAACTGGAGGGGTTGGTGGGGGGCTAGGGTCATGCGCCACCGTCCTGATCTACGTGCTTGATCCGAAACCACGCGAGAAGCAGCGCGAAAGTAGCGGCAAGCAATGGCCAAGCGCCAAGCGCAAAGAACGTTGTGATGTTGGCGAAGTTGGCCGGACTAGACAGTACGAGTGCAATAACCCCAATCGCAGCCACGGCGACTGACAGAAGCACGCACAAGATACGCGCAGCAGTCGTTGGCTCATAGCGGCTGGAAAGCAAAGGCAAAGCCCATTTCGCCAAAGGCCGCGAAATGGCCCAGCCAACCGCGCTGAACAGGAAGGCAACGGCGATAAGTGGTCCGAAATATACGATTGCGACGAGGGCTGCACCCTCTGTGTCATGCAAGAACCCTGCTCCGCTAAGGAAGACCATGATCAACCCGATGAATGAGGCAAAAAAGACGACTGCCGCAACACGCGCATTTGTGGCAGAGGCGTTTTGAGAAGTCATCGGCGCTTTTGGTGTCATGTTGTCCGCGCCCCCCGCGTCAATCCGCCATTGGCGCGGATAGGCTCGGCCGCGCCGTCATCGCCGGCACCGACCCGCATGAGCAGGAAAGCGTGGTGTTGCTGCCGGAGCTGGAGGGGTTGGTGCTCTAGCGGATCATGCTGCACTGCGATCATACCTTTGCTCCAAAGTCCAACAAGGGGCCCAAGTCGGCCCTGCGGCAGGCGAAGCGAGCAACACTTTGGACTACCATCGCACCACCCTGCGCCCTAGGTTTCTGGTTCTCAGATAGGCCATCGCGCCGCACATACCTGCGATGGCAAAAGCGCCGATGGTCAAAAAGTCGTCTGCTTCAAATACCAGCATTACAGCAAAGGCCCCGACGAAAAGACCCGCTGCGGCATGGTGCCAAACACCGTCCCAACCTTCGGCATACATCAAAAGCTTCACGACCAGCACGAAAGGTAGTGCCAAAGTTCCCACCATCCCAACGACGCCGAAAGGATCAGCCCAGCGTCCTATCCCCAATGCAAACAACGGAACCGAAGCCGAAAGCGACCCAAACAGATATGCAAAGGTCACAACCAAGGTGAACTTCCCGGCCCTGACGAGTGATGCCTTCTGCCCGGCTTTCACCATCAAACCCCCGTCGCGGGAACACCCGTCCGCACCACCGGGCGCGGCGCGGTCAGGTCTTTCCACTGGCTCAGCGCCCGGTTCACCGCAGGCCGCGCCTCGCGGCCAACGAATTGCCCGTGGCCCTCTTGTGTCTTCACCGCCCCGTCGTCGATGGCCACCTGCCCCCGCGTCAGCACGAAACGCGGCAGACCCTTCACCTTCTGGCCTTCGAACACGTTGTAATCGATGGCCGATTGCTGCGACGTGGCCGAGATGACCTTTTCCTTCTCAGGGTCCAGCACCACCAGATCGGCATCCGCCCCCACCAGCACCGCCCCCTTCTTGGGATACAGGTTCAGGATCTTGGCGATATTGGTCGACGTCACCGCCACAAACTCATTCGGCGTCAGCCGCCCTGTCCCCACCCCATGCGTCCACAGCATCGGAAGACGATCCTCCAGCCCCCCGGTCCCGTTCGGGATCTTGGCAAAGTTGCCCACACCAAACCGCTTCTGCTCGGTGGTAAAGGCGCAATGGTCGGTCGCAACACAGGACAGCGACCCCGACATCAGCCCCGCCCAAAGGCTCGCTTGATGTTCCTTGTTGCGGAACGGGGGCGACATCACGCGCCGCGCCGCATGGTCCCAGTCGGGATGGAAATACTCGCTCTCGTCCAGCGTCAGGTGCTGGATCAGCGGCTCGCCCCAGACCCGCTTGCCCGCCGCCCGCGCGCGCCGGATCGCCTCATGCGCATCCTCGCAGGACACATGGACGACATACAAAGGCACCCCCGCCATATCGGCAATCATGATGGCCCGGTTCGTCGCCTCCCCCTCCACCTGCGGCGGGCGGGAATAGGCATGGCCCTCCGGCCCCGTATTCCCCTCGGCCAGCAGCTTCGCCGTCAATTCCGCCACCACATCGCCATTCTCGGCATGGACCATGGCCAGCCCGCCCAGATCGCCGACGCGCCGGAAGGACGAGAACAACTCGTCATCATTCACCATCAGCGCGCCCTTGTAGGCCATGAAATGCTTGAAGGAGGTGATCCCCGCCTTCACGCTGTCCTCCATGCCTTCCCAGACCTTCTCGCCCCACCAGGTCACGGCCATGTGGTAGGAATAGTCGCAATTCGCGCGGCCCGATTTGTTGTGCCACATCCCTGCGGCATCCATCAGCCCCTGCCCCTGCCCAGGCAGCACGAAATCCACCACCATCGTGGTGCCACCCGACAGCGCCGCCCGCGTCCCGCTCTCGAAATCATCTGCGCTGTAGGTGCCCATGAAAGGCATCTCCAAATGCGTATGCGGATCGATCCCACCGGGCATCACATAGCAGCCCGTCGCATCCAGCTCCGTCCCGCCCTTGAGGCCCTGCCCGATCTCGGTGATCTTCCCCCCCTCGATCCGAACATCAGCCTTGTAGGACAGGTCCGCCGTCACCACCGTCCCGTTCTTGATGATCGTCGCGCTCATCAGCTCATCTCCTATGAAACGCCCGTGCCATTCTTCTCTGCCCAAGTATCCTGCGGGGGTCCGGGGGTGCAAAACCCCCGGGGCATCCGTCAGGAAACCACCTCGGCCACCTCAAGCGCCGCATGCAGCAGCACATCCGTCCCCGCCGCCGCCCATTCCGGGCTGATCGCCTCCGCCTCATTATGCGACAGCCCGTCCACACAAGGGCACATGATCATCACCGTCGGCGCCACGCGGTTGATCCAGCAGGCGTCATGCCCGGCACCGGACACGATATCCATGTGGGAATAGCCCAACCGCTCCGCCGCTCCGCGCACCACGGTCACCAGACCGGGATCAAAGGTCACGGGGTCGAAATGCCCCACATCCTCGATCTCGCAGCCCAAGCCCAGTTCCTTCGCCACCGCATGCGCCGCCCGCATCACCTCGGCCTTCATCGCATCCAGCTTGCCCTGCTCCGGCGACCGGATATCGACGGTGAACACCACCTTCCCCGGAATCACGTTGCGCGAGTTCGGAAACACCTTCACCTGCCCCACCGCGCCCACGGCATTGGGCTGATGGCTCATGGCAATCTGATGCACGCGCTCGGTGATCCGCGCCATGCCAAGGCCTGCATTCACCCGCATGTTCATCGGCGTGCTGCCCGTATGCGCGTCCTTCCCGGTCAGCGTGATCTCCAGCCACCACAGGCCCTGCCCGTGGGTCACGACGCCGATCGTCTTGCCCTCGGCCTCCAGGATCGGCCCCTGCTCGATATGCAATTCCAGCATCGCATGCATCTTGCGCGCGCCGACCTTTTCATCCCCGACCCAGCCGATGCGTTCCAATTCCTCGCCAAAGACCTTGCCGTCCAGATCGCGCCGTCCCTTGGCGTAGTCCTCCGTGTGGATCCCCGCGAACACGCCCGACGCCAGCATCGCCGGCGCGAACCGCGCACCCTCCTCGTTGGTCCAGTTCGTCACCACGATGGGGCGCTTCGTCGTCACCCCCATGTCATTCATCGTGCGCACCACTTCCAGCGCGCCCAGAACCCCCAGCACCCCATCATATTTCCCGCCCGTCGGCTGGGTATCCAGATGGCTGCCCATGTACACCGGCAGCGCTTCCGGGTCCGTCCCCGCCCGCGTGGCGAACATGTTGCCCATGCTGTCCACGCCCATGGTCATGCCCGCCGCCTTGCACCAGCCCGCGAACAGATGCCGCCCCTCGCTGTCGGCATCGGTCAGCGTCTGGCGGTTGCAGCCCCCTGCGACGCCCGGCCCGATCAGGGCCATCTCCTCAAGGCTGTCCCACAGCCGCGCGGAATTGATCCTCAGGTTTTCCCCGGGTGCTGGCATTGGCTGGCTCTCCCTGTGGTGGGGGCGTCTGTCGGCCCCTGTCCCACGAACGTTGATCGACTCGTTTCCTGACCGTATGGTCAATATGAAACGCATCACAACCTGACCATCCGGTCAACGAGAATCACGGTCACCCATGCCTGAACCTGCCCGCATTTCACGCATCCGCTCTGGCCGTCGCACAGATATCCGGCGCGAAAATGAACGCCTCATCCTCGACGCCGCCGAACGGGTCTTCGCCGAGGCAGGCTTTGGCGGGGCAACGATGCAACTCATCGCCGATATGGCAGGCCTGCCCAAGGCCAACCTGCACTATTACTTCCCCACCAAAGAGGCGCTTTATCGCCGCGTGGTGCAGAACATTTTTGAAATCTGGCTCGACGCAGCCTCCAGCTTCGATGATGCCGCAGGCCCCGTCGAAGGCATCGGCGCCTATGTCGAGGCGAAGATGCAGATCTCCCGCCGCCACCCCCATGGCTCCAAAGTCTGGGCGGCCGAGGTGATGCACGGCGCGCCGGTTATCCAGGACTATCTGGAAACCACCCTGCGCGACTGGACCAATGGCCGCATCGCGGTGATCCAGCGCTGGATCGATCAGGGTCAGATGGCCCCCATCGACCCCCGCCACCTGCTGTATATGCTCTGGGCCACCACCCAGCACTATGCCGATTTCGGCCACCAGATCGAAACCCTGAACGCAGGCCACCCGCTGACCGACAGGCAATGGCGCGACGCAACCGACAGCGTCAAACAGATCATCCTGCGTGGCATCGGTGCGATCTGACGCCGCCACCTTGCCATTTCCCGCCCGCTCCGCTCTGCTCACCCGGCCAACGCCAAAAGGACATCACCATGGACATCGCCGAGCTTGAGGCCGAGGCCGCCCGCCTCATCCTGTCGGACTTCACCGAGGAAACCGCCCTGCGCCTTGGCCTGACGATGATGAACATGGCCAAACTCGACCGCCTGCCCGTGGTCATCAATATCCGCACCAATGACCGCACGCTGTTTCACCTCGCCATGCCGGGGGCTGCCCCGATCAATGACCGCTGGGCGCGGCGCAAATCCAACACCGCGCTGCATTTCCACCTCGCCTCGCTGCATGTGGGGCGCAACATGGCGGCCAAGGGCGAAACGCTGGCCATGCACGGCCTTTCGGAAACCGAATTTGCCATCCACGGCGGTGCGGTGCCGGTCTGCGTCGCGGGCGCGGGCCTTGTGGCCTGTGCCACCGTATCCGGCCTGCCGCAGTTGGAAGATCACCGCCTCGTCACCCGCGCGCTGGAAACCCTGCTGCCGGGGCGGTGACGCGCCGCGCGGAAACTCCGCCCCGCGGGCTTTGAAATCGCAAGACGCATCCTATCTCTCCTGAGGGAAACAAAGCACCAAGAGGGACAAGATGAAATTCCACGGACTGACGCGCGCACTCGCCATCATCACCGCCATGCTGGTCGGCGTGCCCTATCTGATGATCCTCGCCGTCGAATGACAGCGCAGGCGCGGGGCGGCCCCGCCTCCCCGCGCCTTACAGCAGTTCGACCTCGACAAAGCGCATCTCCTCGCTGCCTGCGTTGATGACATTGTGCTCCACCCCCGCCATGCGCCGATAGGCGCTGCCTGCGGGCACCAGCACCCGCCGCCGCCCGCCATCCGGATCTTCCAGTTCCATATGACAATCCGTCAGCGCGGTGATCACGTAATCATGCCCGTGCCGATGCCAGCCGGTTTCCGCCCCCGGCGCGAAATCGAACCGCGTCACCCGCACCTGCGCATCCTCAACCAGCAGCGTGGCCACACATGTCTGCCGCATCCCCTTGCCCCCCATGCCGTTAACGCTTTGCATCCCCCGCAGAATTGCGCCAAGGTCAGCCCAGCGGTAGTTTTTCACAAGAACAAAGTCCCTGCCTATGACAAGACCCCGCACGCGCATCCAGCAGAAGAATTCGGAAACCATCCTCGAAGCGGCGCTTGATGTCTTTTCCACCTATGGCTTTCGCGGTGCGACGCTGGATCAGATCGCCGAAGTGGCGGGCCTGTCAAAACCAAACCTGCTCTACTATTTCCCCTCGAAAGAGGCGATGCATCAGGCCCTGCTGACACGGCTTCTCGATACATGGCTCGATCCTCTGCGCGAGATGGACGAAGACGGCGATCCGGTGGCAGAGATTCTTGGCTACGTGCGCCGCAAGATCGAACTGAGCCGCGATTTCCCCCGCGAAAGCCGTCTTTTCGCCAATGAAATCCTGCAAGGCGCGCCCCGGATGCAGGATGCGATCGAAGGCGATCTCAAACAGCTGGTGGATCAGAAAAGCATCATCCTCACCCGCTGGATGGATCAAGGCCGCATCGCCCGCCTGCCGCCGCAACATCTGCTCTTTTCGATCTGGGCGCTGACCCAGCATTACGCAGATTTCGACATGCAGGTCCGCGCCGTCCTCGGCCCCGGCCATGATCCATTTGCCGAGGCAGGCGATTACCTCGAAACCCTGTTCCGCAAACTGCTGGCCCCTTAAAGGAAGCCCTGCCGCTTCATCTTGGCCCAAATACCCAAAAAACGCAGACCCGGGCGCACCCCCCCGGATAGGTCAAGCAGCCACCGCCCGCCCCACAAACCCCGCGAGAACCTCCGACGCGATCTCGAATGACCGCAATCGCGCGGCATGGTCATGGATCATGCCGGTGACCATCACCTCATCCGGCTGATACCGCGCCAGAAGCGCTTGCATCTGCCGCGTCACCGTGGCCCGCGATCCCACGGCGGAACAGGACAGCGCCGCCTCCACCTCGGCCCGCATCCCCGCCGGGATCTCTGACAGGTCCGCGGTCGGCTTGGGCAATTTCCCCGGCCGCCCCATCCGCAACCGCGCGAATGCCAGAAGTTGGGATGACCGCAAGAGTTCCGCGTCCGCATCCGTCTCCGCCGCACAGACGCCCACCCCCATCATCGCATGGGGCGCATCCAGCCATTGCGACGGTCGGAAGGTGCGGCGGTACACGTCCAGCGCCTCGCCAAGCATCTGCGGCGCGAAATGCGACGCAAAGGCATAGGGCAAGCCCAGCCAGGCCGCCAATTGCGCGCCATAGAGGCTCGACCCCAGAATCCAGACCGGCACCTGCGTGCCCACACCGGGCACCGCCCGCACCCGCGCCTCGGGATGGTCTTCGTTAAGATAGGAGATCAGCTCCGTCACATCCTGCGGAAAGCTGTCAGCCTGCTCCATATGCCGCCGCAACGCCCGCGCCGTGGCCATATCCGTGCCGGGCGCCCGGCCCAGGCCAAGGTCGATCCGCCCCGGGAACAGCGTGGCCAGCGTGCCGAACTGCTCAGCAATCACCAGTGGCGCGTGGTTGGGCAGCATGATCCCGCCCGCCCCCACCCGGATATGTGACGTCCCCGCCGCCACATGCCCGATCACCACTGCCGTCGCCGCCGAGGCGACCCCAGCCATGTTGTGATGCTCGGCCAGCCAATAGCGGTGATAGCCCCAGCCTTCGGCATGACGCGCAAGGTCCAGCGTCGCCCCCAGCGCATCGGCCGTGCTGGCCCCTTCAGGAACGGGCGAAAGATCAAGGATCGAGAAATGTTGCATCCAGCAAAGATAGGCAGCCACGCCCGCAGGGGCAATGCAGGATTAACCCAGCCTTAACCCGACTCGGTCAAAGTTTCGGCATGGCACAGGTTATGACATTTCCCAGACGGCCCACATGGGCAGACAGCATGTTCGCCGCCAAGGCTGCGGTGAATGGCGGCGTGATCCGCCGTGCGATCCGTGATGTCGACCGCGACATCGGCCGCGCCGCCTTTGAGCTTGAGGTGCGGCGCAGGGGCTTTCACCTGATCGAATGCGACAACCAGTATATCGTCATCTGCAATGCGGGCAGGATCAACGTCATCTGCTGATCATCGCACCAAGCGGCTGAAAGTTTTTCCAATAACTTTCAGCCAGCCCCACCCCAAAATTTTCCACTGGAAAATTTCGGGGTCCGCGTCCGGAAATCTTTTTTAAAAGATTTCCGGACGGCTGTCTCACCTCACTCCGCCGCTTTTGCCATCGGGTTGTTCGGATGGCTCGTCCAGTTGCCGTAATCGGTCACCATACGCCCCGTGCGCGGGTCGGTCGCGCCTTTCGGCATCTCGACCATGGTGATGCAATTCTCCACCGGGCAGACGTTGACGCACAGGTTGCAGGCCACGCATTCATCGTCCTTCACGGTGAACACCCGGCTCGGGCTCATGTCGATGGCCTGATGGCTGGTGTCCTCGCAGGCGGCATAGCAGCGCCCGCATTTGATGCAGGCATCCTGGTCGATATGGGCCTTTGTGACGTAGTTCAGGTTCAGATACTGCCAATCGGTCACATTCGGCACCGCCCGCCCGATGATCTCATCGATGCTCGCGAACCCCTTCTCGTCCATGTATTGCGACAGGCCCGAGATCATCTCCTGCACGATCTTGAACCCATAGGTCATCGCCGCCGTGCAAACCTGCACGTTCGACGCCCCAAGCGCCATGAACTCCACCGCATCGCGCCAGGTTGTCACCCCGCCGATGCCGGAGATCGGCAAGCCACGCGTCTCTGCCGACCGCGCAATCTCGGCCACCATGTTCAGCGCGATCGGCTTCACCGCCGGCCCGCAATAGCCGCCATGCGTGCCCTTGCCATCAATCATCGGCTCGGGCGAGAAGGTATCAAGGTTCACCGCCGTGATCGAATTGATCGTGTTGATCAGCGACACCGCATCCGCCCCACCCCGCTTGGCCGCTTCGGCAGGTTTGCGGATGTCGGCGATATTGGGCGTCAGTTTCACGATGCAGGGCAGCGCGGAATAGTGCTTCACCCATTCGGTGACCATCTGGATATATTCAGGCACCTGCCCCACGGCAGATCCCATCCCGCGCTCGGCCATCCCATGCGGGCACCCAAAGTTAAGCTCCACCCCATCCGCCCCGGTATCCTCGATCCGGTGCAGGATGGTCTTCCAGCTTTCCTCGTCGCAGGGCACCATCAGGCTGATGATCATGGCCCGATCCGGATAGTCTTTCTTGACGCGCCGGATTTCATCCAGGTTGGTCTGCAACGGCCGGTCAGTGATCAACTCGATGTTGTTCAAGCCGAGAAGCCGCCGATCCGCGCCCCAGATCGCGCCATAGCGCGGCCCGTTGACGTTCACCACGGGCGGCCCTTCGCTGCCCAGCGTCTTCCACACCACACCGCCCCAGCCCGCCTCAAAGGCGCGGCGGACGTTATACTCCTTGTCCGTCGGCGGCGCCGAGGCCAGCCAGAACGGGTTGGGCGAACGAATCCCAAGGAAATTCGAAGTCAGGTCAGCCATGAAAGCCTCCATATTGGCGTGCGGAAGCGTCGCCCAAAGGCGCGCCCGTCGTTTTGCTATGTGTGAAGGAAGGGGTCAGAACCCCAGCAGATTCCAGAACCAGCCGATGATGATCCCGCCGATCTCGCCGAATTTCGGGATGACGTAGGCCCAGGCCAGCGCGGCGATCACGTTCACGGCCATGAACAGCGGAAAGGCCATTCGCGTCATGCCCGCGAACAGAAAGATCACCGGGCGCAGCGGCCCGAAGAAATGGCCCAGAAACACCGCGCCCACGCCCCATTTGCGAAAGGCTTCGCTCGCCTGTTCCACCAGATCGGGATGGTCGCGCAGCGGCCACATGCCCAGAATGCGCCCGCCGAACCGCAGCCCCAGCCAATAGCTGAAGGTGGAGCCGATCACCGCCCCCAACGCCGCCCCGGCCCAGATCGGAAAGAACGGCACCGCCCCGGTCGCCACCATCGCGCCGACGCCCACCAGAATGGCGGTCGACGGCACGGCGATGGACAGAAAGGCCGTCGTCTCTGCCGCGGCAAAAACCAGCGCCAGCCAGAACGACCATTCCTGATGCCGTTCGATGAAGGCGATCGCCGCCTCGGTCCACGATTCCATGCGGCGCCTCCTCTAACGGCACCGCAGATGGGGCTTTTCCGCGCCCCGGTAAAGGGGGGCTGGCGAAAATCATGTCCGCGCCGCCATCAGCGTGGCATGGATGTCCTCGGCCGCGTCGCGGCCTTCGGCCACCGCAGTCACCGTCAGGTCGTCCCCGCCCGCCGCACAATCGCCCCCGGCCCAGATCCCGTTCACCGACGTGCGCCCAGCCCCGGTCACGGCGATCTTGCCACCGGCCAGAGCAATCCCTTCGGGCGCGCCGGTCAGCGTCTGGCCGATGGCCTTGTACAACTGATCCGCCTTCAGCCGGAACGTCTCGCCCGTGGTCTTCAGCCCATCCGGTCCCTCGGTGGTATAGGCGAATTCTACCTCGGCCACGGCGCCATTGCCATGCACGGCCACCGGGGCTGCGTTGCAGATGATCCGCACGCCCGCACTGGTGGCATGTTCCTGCTCATATCCGCTGGCGCTCATCTTCGCCTGATCCCGGCGATAGACGATGGTCACGTTCTCCGCGCCCAGCAGCCGTGATTGCACGGCCGCATCCACCGCCGTCATCCCGCCGCCGATCACCACCACGTCGCGGCCAACCGGCAGCACCGACTTGTCTGCCGCCTGCCGCAACTCGGCGATGAAATCCACCGCGTTGCGCACATTGCCCCGGTCCTCGCCGGGCGCGCGCAGGGCATTCACCCCCGCCAGCCCCATGCCCAGGAACACCGCGTCATAATCGCCCTGCAACTGCGCAAGCGATACATCCCGCCCCAGCGCCATCCCGGTCTTGATGGTGATTCCGCCGATCTTCAGCAGCCACTCCACCTCATCCTGCGCGAAATCGCCCACGGCCTTATACTGCGCGATCCCGTATTCGTTCAGACCGCCCGCCTTGGCGCGCGCGTCATAGATCACGACGTCATGCCCTTTCATCGCCAGCCGATGCGCACAGGCCAGCCCCGCCGGCCCCGCCCCGACCACCGCGATCTTGCGCCCCGTCGCCGCGGCGCGCGCAAAGGGATGCACCCCCTTGGCCATCAGCGTATCCGTGGCGAACCGCTGCAACCGCCCGATCTCCACCGGTTTGCCCTCCGCCACTTCGCGAACGCAGACCTCTTCACACAGCGTCTCGGTTGGGCAGACGCGGGCGCACATGCCGCCCAGAATATTCTGTGAAAGGATCGTCCGCGCCGCCGCATCCGGTGTGCCGGTAGCGATCTGGCGGATGAACAGCGGAATGTCGATGCTCGTGGGACAGGCCGTCATGCAGGGCGCATCATGGCAGAAATAGCAGCGATCCGCCGCCACCCGCGCCTCATGTCCGTCCAGCGGCGGCTCATGATCAGTGAAGTTTCCGGCAAGCACATCGGCTGGCAGACGCCCCGGCACGACACCGGGCGTTAGCGGGCTGTTGGACAAGGCAATCTCTCCCTGTTTGCTGTTCTTTGTTAAGGAAAGGCTGCCATAGGGTCTGTTTTTTATCAAACGGTAAAATTACCGTCAGGGCAGAATTTTCCCCCTCCCGGCCCCAATCCGCTTTGGATGCCTGAAATTCAGGCGATCCCGCCCTGCACATCGCCGCTTTTCACCCCCGGCAGGGTGGCGTATAAGCACGCGATCCCTGGCGCTGCCCCTCTGGCATCCCCAGATGGACAGGCAGAAATGAACCCCGGCGCAACGTCGCCAGCAGAGGACCGGCATGAGCAAGCACACTTCCGAAGCCGATGTCGCCTTTATCCAGGCGCTCGCGGAACTTCTGAACAAGAACGAACTGACGGAATTGTCGGTCAAACGCGAATATGGCGAAGATGACAGCCTCGAAGTGCGCGTCGTCAAACAGTCCAATGTCGTCACCATGACCGCCGCCGCGCCCGCCCCGGTCTATGCCGCAGCCCCTGCTGCCAGCGCCGCCGCAGCGCCCGCAGGAGCACCGGCCGCACCGGAAGATCCGGCACAGCATCCCGGCGCCGTGACCTCGCCCATGGTCGGCACCTGCTATCTGGCCTCCGAACCCGGTGCCACGCCCTTCATCACCGTCGGCGCCACTGTGGCCGAGGGCCAGACCGTCCTCATCATCGAAGCGATGAAGACGATGAACCAAATACCCGCGCCCAAGGCCGGTGTCGTCAAGCGCATCCTCGTCGAAGACGGCACGCCGGTCGAATACGGCGCACCGCTCCTGATCATCGAATAAGGGCCACGCCATGTTCGAAAAGATCCTGATCGCCAACCGGGGCGAAATCGCATTGCGCGTCATTCGCGCCGCCCGGGAAATGGGGATCAAGTCGGTCGCCGTGCATTCCACAGCCGATGCCGATGCGATGCATGTCCGCATGGCCGATGAATCGGTCTGCATCGGCCCGGCCTCGTCCACCTCCTCCTATCTCAACAAAGCCGCCATCATCTCGGCCTGTGAGATTACGGGCGCGCAGGCCGTCCATCCCGGCTACGGTTTCCTGTCGGAAAACGCCGCCTTCGCGCAAGCGCTGGAAGATCACGGCATCACCTTCATCGGCCCCTCGGCGGAACATATCCGCATCATGGGCGACAAGATCACCGCCAAGGAAACCGCCAAGGCGCTGGGTATCCCGGTCGTCCCCGGTTCTGAAGGGGGCGTCGCTGATTTCGAATCCGCCATCGGCGTGGCCGCAGGCATCGGCTTTCCCGTCATCATCAAGGCCACCGCGGGCGGCGGCGGGCGCGGCATGAAAGTCGCCCGCAACGCCGAAGAGTTGGAAGTCGCCTTCCGCACCGCGCGTTCGGAATCCAAGGCCGCCTTCGGCAATGACGAAGTCTATATCGAGAAATACCTCCAAAAGCCCCGGCACATCGAAATTCAGGTCTTCGGTGACGGCAAGGGCAACGCCGTGCATCTGGGCGAACGCGACTGCTCTCTTCAGCGCCGCCACCAGAAAGTGTTCGAAGAGGCACCCGGCCCCTCCATCACCCCCAAAATGCGCGCCGAAATTGGCAAAATCTGCGCCGAGGCCGTGGCCAAGATCAATTACATCGGCGCTGGCACCGTCGAGTTCCTCTATGAAGACGGCAACTTCTACTTCATCGAGATGAACACCCGCCTTCAGGTCGAACATCCGGTGACCGAGGCGATCTTCGGCGTCGACCTTGTCCGCGAACAGATCCGCGTCGCCGCTGGCCTGCCCATGTCCTTCAAGCAAGAAGACCTGGAAATCAACGGCCACGCAATCGAGGTGCGGATCAACGCGGAAAAACTCCCCAACTTCGCCCCCTGCCCCGGCAAGGTGCGCGTGTTCCACGCGCCGGGCGGTCTGGGCGTGCGCATGGACAGCGCGCTTTACGGCGGCTACTCCATCCCGCCCTATTACGACAGCCTGATCGGCAAGCTCATCGTCCACGGCCGCGACCGGCCCGAAGCGCTGGCCCGCTTGCGCCGCGCGTTGGGGGAATTGATCGTCGACGGGATCGACACCACGGTTCCGCTGTTCGATGCGCTGCTGGCCGAACCCGATATCCAGTCGGGCGAATACAATATCCACTGGCTGGAAAAATGGCTCGCCGCCCAGTTCGGCGAATAACATGAACACGCGGCGCCCCCTTGGCGCCGCGACAAATTCCTTTCAGGGAATTTGCTTCTGGCGGCCCCATGAACCTTCCGGCCATCACCCCTGACATCCTGCTGCGCGCCTATGCGGCGGGCATCTTTCCGATGGCAGAAAGCCGCGACGATCCGCAGATCCATTGGGTCGATCCGCGCCGCCGGGGCATCCTGCCGCTGGACGGGTTCCACATCTCGCGCTCGCTGCGCCGCCGCCTGCTGCGCGCCGACTGGCGCGTCACCGCCGACACCGCCTTTGCCGAAACCGTGCAGGCCTGCGCCGACCGCGATGAAACCTGGATCAACGCGACGATCTTTTCCAATTACGTCACCCTCCACCACACAGGCCACGCCCATTCCATTGAGGTATGGGAGGGCGACGAACTCATCGGCGGCGTCTATGGCGTCACGCTTGGCAGCGCCTTCTTCGGGGAAAGCATGTTCTCGCGCCGCACCGATGCGTCAAAGCTCGCGCTGGCCTACACCGTGCATCGCCTACGCGCAGGCGGCTTCACCCTGTTTGATACCCAATTCCTGACGCCGCATCTGGCCAGCCTTGGCGGTCTGGAAATCCCGCGCGGCGATTACCACCGCCGCCTCGCACGCGCCCTGACGGAAACAGCCAGCTTTCACCCGCCGGGCTATTCGCCCTCGCCCTCGGATGTCGCCTCATCCGGCACGGGTGCCACTTCCGGATAATCGCAGCGCAGCACCCAAACGTCATAGCGCGGATGATCCAGCGCCGACAGCGCGGGCGATGACGCCACCATCCACCCTTCGAACACAGGCGTTGCCTCGCCCGTCGCCGCCGCAGTGCCCGTATCCATAATGGTCAGATGCGCCTGTGCGTCCGACGCTGGGTTATCCGCCGGATAGCGGCAGGCATCCAGCCGGATCGTCAACCGCCCCGACACCGCCTCTTGCCCCAGCGCCAATTCGATATCGGCCGTTTCCCCGGTCAGCTTGTCCAGCCAGCGCAGAATGCCCGCCTCACTCTCGGCAAACTGCTGCGCGGCCAAAGGCCCCGCCAACAGGCCCAGCATGGCCAGCGACCCCAGCGCGCGGGCGATCATTCGACCGCACCACCTTCTGGTGCCGCCGCCTCATCGCCGCCCCCGGCAAACTTCATCATCAGCGAAATCACCGACACCGCGCCTTGCGTATCCTCGATCTCCGCCCCGGCCTCCAGATTGTCCAACGACCCACCCGGCACCAGTTCCACGAAATTCCCGCCCAGCAACCCCTCGGACGAAATCAGCGCCGCCGAGTCATCCGGCAACAGCACGTTCTGCTGCACATTCAACCGCGCATCGGCAAAGAACGTCTCGGGGTTCAGTTCCAGCCCCGTCACCGTGCCGACCTTCACCCCCGCCAGCCGCACATCCGTTCCGACCCGGATTCCCTCGACCGACCGGAACGATGCCACCAGCTCATAGCTTCCCGATGCCTGCGACGTCACACCCGTCTGCTGACCAGCATAGACCAGAAAGGCGATCGCGGCCGCCAGAACCGCCGCCCCGGCCAGAACTTCCGCACGATTCTCCATCACTTCGGCTGCCACGCCTCATAATCCTGCCGCGCCGCAGGGGCGCTGCGCCGGATCGAACCGGCCGGAGCATAGGCGGCATCCGTTCCCGTCAGGTTTTCCTTATGCGGCTTTTCCCACGCCTTGTGCTTCAGCGGCGCCTTGGTCGGCGGCTCGTCCCAGGTGTGGTGCAGCCAGCCATGCCAATCCGCATTCACCCGGCTCGCCTCGGCCTCACCGTTGAAGATCACCCAGCGCCGTTTGGCATCGCGCGTCTCGTAATAGATGTTGCCCTGGTCGTCCTCACCCACCTTCACCCCCTTGCGCGAGGTATAAAGCTGCGTGCCCAACGTCTGACCGTTCCACCACGTCACGAGCCGCTTGAGGAAATCCATAACACCCTCCGGGAAACCTTTGCCCTCATATGGCCGAACGGGCGAAAAAGGTCCAGCGTCAAGCCACCCTTGCAGCGGGAAAGTGACTGGCTGGCGCCGCCCGCTCAAGCCGCACCGCTTACCCGCTCCCACCCAAATCGCGCCCAATCACACCAGACTGGCGCACAGCGCCCATTGTCTTGTCGCAGAACAGCAATCCCTGAAACGCAAAGGGGCGGACCCATCGGTCCGCCCCTGCTAAATTCCGTCCAGCAACCGGCCTCAGCCTGCCGTTGCGGGTTCCTTCTTCTTCTTGGCTTCGGTGTAAACCAGCATCGGCTTCGCCTCGGGCGAATTCACCGCTTCCTCGTTCACCACCACCTCTTCCACACTGTCCATGCCCGGCAGTTCGAACATGGTATCCAGCAGGATATCCTCCATGATCGACCGCAGCCCCCGCGCGCCCGTCTTGCGCTTGATCGCGCGCTTGGCGATGGCGGTCAAAGCATCCGGCGTGAAGGTCAGCTTCGTGCCCTCGATCTCGAACAGGCGCTGATACTGCTTCACCAGCGCGTTCTTGGGTTCGGTCAGGATCGTGACCAAGGCCCCCTCGTCCAGATCGTTCAGCGTGGCGATCACCGGCAGACGACCCACGAATTCCGGGATCAGCCCGAATTTCAACAGATCCTCGGGCTCCAGCTCCTTGAACAGTTCACCCACGCCGCGCGAATCCGGGTCCTTCACATCGGCACCAAAGCCGATGCCCGATCCCTTGTTGCGCTGCGCGATGATCTTTTCCAGCCCGGCAAAGGCCCCGCCGCAAATGAACAGGATGTTCGTCGTATCCACCTGCAGGAATTCCTGCTGCGGATGCTTGCGCCCGCCCTGCGGCGGCACGCTTGCCACGGTGCCTTCCATGATCTTCAGCAGCGCCTGCTGCACGCCCTCGCCCGACACGTCGCGCGTGATGCTGGGATTGTCCGACTTGCGGGTGATCTTGTCGACCTCGTCGATGTAGACGATCCCGCGCTGCGCCCGCTCGACATTGTATTCGCTGGCCTGCAACAGCTTCAGGATGATGTTCTCCACATCCTCGCCGACATAGCCCGCTTCCGTCAGCGTCGTCGCATCCGCCATGGTGAAGGGCACATCCAGAATCCGCGCCAGCGTCTGCGCCAGCAGCGTCTTGCCGCAACCTGTCGGCCCGATCAGCAGGATGTTCGACTTGGACAATTCAATGTCGGTCTTCGACGAATTGTTCAGCCGCTTGTAATGGTTGTGCACCGCGACCGACAACACCCGCTTGGCATGGATCTGGCCGATCACGTAATCGTCCAGCACCTTGCAGATCTCGCGCGGTGTCGGCACCCCTTCGCTGGATTTCAGACCGGTGGTCTTCGTCTCCTCGCGGATGATGTCCATGCAAAGCTCGACGCATTCGTCACAGATGAACACCGTCGGACCTGCAATCAGCTTGCGCACCTCATGCTGGCTCTTGCCACAGAACGAGCAGTAAAGCGTGTTCTTGCTGTCGCTGCCGGAGTTGTTCGCCATTCGGTCGTCCTCTGCCAGATCCCGGCCCTTGGGTCGGTTTACCGCGGAAGTCTAGGCCAAGGCCCGCGCCCCCACAATGCCAAAAAGCCCCCGCCCTTTTCACAGCGGCGGGGGCCCGTTCTCACTTCGACGTGTCGTCCATCTTGCCACGGTCGGCGACGATGTCGTCGATCAATCCCCAGGCCTTTGCATCCTCGGCCGACATGAAATTGTCCCGCTCAAGCGCCGCCTCGACCGTGTCGTAATCATTGCCGGTATGCTTGACATAGATCTCGTTCAACCGGCGCTTCAGCTTTTCGGTTTCGCGCGCATGGATCATGATATCCGTGGCCTGCCCCTGATAGCCGCCGCTGGGCTGGTGCACCATCACGCGGCTGTTCGGCAGCGAAAAGCGCATCCCCTTATGCCCCGCCGTCAGCAGCAGCGACCCCATGGACGCCGCCTGCCCGATCACCAGCGTGGAGACCTTGGGTTTGATGTACTGCATCGTGTCATAGATCGACAGACCCGACGTCACCACGCCACCGGGCGAGTTGATGTACATGCTGATTTCCTTCGACGGATTTTCCGCCTCAAGGAACAGAAGCTGCGCACAGATCAGCGACGACATGCCGTCATGCACCGGGCCGGACAGGAAGATGATCCGCTCCTTCAGCATCCGCGAAAAGATGTCATAGGCGCGCTCGCCCCGGCTGGTCTGTTCGACGACCATCGGGACAAGGGTGTTCATGTAGTGATCGACGGGATCGCGCATCCGGGCTGCCTCTTCATCTCACAATGGTCAATCGGGGGTCATAACGACATTCTCTTGCCAGAGTCTTAGTTGTGTGGGCGGGGGGCTGCAAGGGCAGCCCCGTCGATTGCCAGCGCCCCCCTTTGCCGCAGCCCCCCTTGATCCGCGTCGCATGGGTATTTTTGCCAAGATGAAGCCCGCAGGGCAGAGAAGGCTTTTTGCCGCTGCGCCCCCGCCTTGTCCCCCGTTCCGCTCCGCCTAGCTTGCGCAGCATGACCGGATTGCCGCTTCCCCTTCCTGCCACCCGCGCTGCCGCCACCGCACGCCTTGCGGCCTTTCTTCCTCGCGCGGGCTTGCCCTATGCCGCGCGCCGGAATGAGGATCTGCCGGGCCATCCCCATGTCTCGGGCCTGTCACCCTATCTTCGCCACCGCCTCCTGACCGAGGCCGAGGTGATCGACGCCACCCTGCGCGCCCATCCGCAGGGGGCCGATAAATTCCTGGCCGAGGTCTGGTGGCGCACCTACTGGAAGGGCTGGCTGGAACGCCGCCCCGGCATCTGGGCCGCCTATCGCCAAGGCCTGACCGCCGCGCTGAACCGCGTGCAGACGGAATCCGGGTTGCGCCAGCAATGGGAGGCAGCCTGTTCCGGCACCACCGGGATCGACGGGTTCGACCATTGGGCGCAGGAACTCGTGGCCACGGGCTATCTGCACAACCACGCGCGGATGTGGTTCGCCTCGATCTGGATCTTCACCCTGCGCCTGCCCTGGGAATTGGGGGCGGATTTCTTCCTGCGGCATCTGATAGATGGCGATCCCGCCTCCAACACCCTGTCCTGGCGTTGGGTCGGCGGGCTGCACACGCCGGGCAAGACTTATGCCGCCACAGAAGACAACATCGCCAAGAACACCCATGGCCGCTTTCGCCCCACCGGCCTTGCGCGAAACTGCCCGCCCTTGCCCATGCAGCCCCACCCCGCCCTGCGCGCCATGCCCACAGGCGACGCGCTGCATCCGGGCCTGCCCACCGCGCTTTTGCTGCATGAAGATGACCTCGCCGGTGATGCCCCTCCGGCGCTGGCCGATGCCGGGCCGCTGGTGTTTCTTTCCACCACCACCCGCCGCTCGACCCTTGCGGTGAACCCGATCGTCACCGCCTTTGTCGACGATGCCCTGACCGACACCGCCCACCGCAGGGGCCAACCTGACGCCCCGCGCTTCACCGATGCTACGCTGGAGCCGCTTGCCGATCACCTCGCCGCGCAGGGCATTGCCCAACTGGCCACCCCTTATGCCCCCATCGGCCCCACCGCCGCCGCCCTGCAACGCCTGGCCCCCCTGCTAGAGGAACGCGGCATCCGCCTTGCCCGCCTGCTGCGCGATCACGACGCCGCCGCATGGCCCCACGCCACCCATGGCTTCTTTCGCTTCCGCGAGGCAGTGATGGGCGTCTGATCGCCCTCCTGCCAACGCCCATCCCGCCTTTCCCGGCAGAAGCGCGCAGCCCCCCATTAGCCGGGCAAGGACAGCCACGCCGGACCGCATCCAACGGCCCCCCTGACCGACAACGCGCCGCTGACAGCGCCCAACAGACAGTGCTCAAAACACTGCGCATATGCGCCTGCAACCATCCGCCTTCGCCCAAATGATTAGGCTCACCCGGAAACACCCAGCAAATATCCTTGGCCAAAAACGCTGCACATCCGGTTCCCTCGGGCAGCGCCTCTTCGACGGTCCAATCTCGCGCCGACTTCTGAGTGCCTTATGGCTCAGCGGCCGATCTCGCCTACACCGTTAACCCTAACCGTCGATGAACAACCCGCAAGTGATCTGCCAACCCCGGGCGAGCCACACTCGATTTCGCACCCGACACTTCATTCAGACCCGCGCTCTCCCCAGCCCCCGCACAGCGTCCGAGACCACGCTCCCCCCCAACACCCGCCACTGAAACCGGAACCACGCCCTCCCCGGCACCCGACGCAGCGTCTGCGGTCTCAATCTCTCCCGCACTCGCTCCCCTACACGCGACCACGTATCAAGACCCCGACCAGGCCCTGTTCTTACGCCGCGCCCCCCGCATTAACCTTAATCGTCTATGAAACTGCCGGCCTCTGCGTGCATACGCCCGTCTGCACAGCCGTCTGCACCACGCGCTGCACCGGGACAGCCCCCGCCTTCCACCTTCCGCCGCGACGTTAACCTTAACCGATCTTCAGCACTCCGCCCGCGCCGTGCATACGCCCGTCTGCACCGCCATCTGCACCGCCTGCTGAACGCTCAGCGAAAGGTCCGCGCCGCCAGCCAGACCCGCGCCCCGGCTGTCACGAAACACAACGCCCCGAACACCCAGGCCAGCGGCGCAAAGCCCGCGGGCCACAGGCAAAGCAGCACGAAAAACACAATCGTTTCCGTGCCTTCCAGCAAACCCGCTGTAAAGTACAGCGACTTCTCCCCCCGTGCCCGCGTCTGCATCCCCCGCTTTTCGGCCAGCACCGCATAGCCCAGAAAACTCGCCCCGTTCACATAGAACGAGGCCAGCAGAAACGCCCCCGCAACGCCGTTTTCCCCCGGATCACGCAGCACAAATGCCAGCGGAATGGCCGCGTAGAACAGAAAATCCGCAACGATATCAAGGTATCCGCCGAAATCCGTCTTGGCCGTCGCCCGCGCCACCGCCCCGTCCAGCCCATCCGCCACCCGCCCGGCCAGAAGCAGCAGCAGCGCCGCCCATCCCGGCCCGCCAAACGCAAGGATCGCCGCCGCCACAATCCCCAGCGCCAACCCCGCCAGCGTCACACCATTGGCCGTAACCCCTTGCGCTGCCAGTTTTTTCCCGGCCCGGTCCAGCGGCGCATCAATCACCCGCCGCATCATCCCGTCCAGCATCGCATTCACCTTTCCGTATGCGGCGACAAATGCCTGTTGCCAGCCATCCCCTGCCCTAGCTATCCCGGTCAGACCGCACCCGACAAGCCGTAGATACGGGCGCCAGATCCAAGGATACCAGATGCAAAGACGCGACGCCCTCCGCCTTCTCGCCAGCCTGCCCGTCTTTGCGGGGTTTTCGACAAAAGCCCTTGCTGAAGAATGGGATAGCATCCTGGAACAGGCCAAGGGGCAGACGGTCTACTGGCACGCCTGGGGCGGCGATCCCAAGATCAACGATTTCATAACCTGGATCGGCGACACCGCGATGGAACGCCATGGGGTCAGCCTCGAACATGTCAAACTTGCCTCCACCGCCGATGCTGTCGCCCGCGTTCTGGCGGAACAGCAGGCCGGGCAAACCACGGGCGGCGCGGTCGATCTCATCTGGATCAACGGCGAAAATTTTGCCGCGATGAAGGCGCAGGGTCTTCTCTTCGGTCCCTTTGCGGAAACCCTGCCGAACTGGCCGCTGGTCGATACAGTGGGCAAACCCGCCACGGTGACCGATTTCACCTTGCCGACGGGGGGATATGAATCCCCCTGGGCCATGGCGCAACTGGTGTTCGAATACGACACCGCCCGCCTTGCCAGCCCGCCCACAACCCTTGCCGCGCTGGCCGATTGGGCCATCGCCAACCCCGGCCGCTTCACCTATCCCCAACCGCCCGATTACCTTGGCACCACCTTCCTCAAGCAGGTCGCCTATGGCGTGATGGCCGATCCCACCCTCCTGCAATCCCCGGTGGATGAGGCGGCCTATGACACCCAGACCGCGCCGCTCTGGGCCTTTCTCGACCGTCTCCACCCGGCGCTCTGGCGCGAGGCAAAGGCCTTCCCGCAGAACGAACCCGCCCTCGGCCAGTTGCTGGCTGATGGCGAGGTCGACATCGCTTTCGCCTTCAACCCCGGCCGCGCCAGTGCTGAGATCGCCGCCGGAACCCTGCCCGACACGGTCCGCACTTTCGTGCTCGATGGGGGCACCATCGGCAACGCCTCCTTCGTCGCCATCCCCTTCAACGCCGCACATCAGGCGGGGGCCATGGTCATGGCCAATTTGATCCTGGATCCCGAAGTGCAGGCCCGTGCGCAGGATCCCGCGATCCTCGGCTTCCAGACGGTGCTGAACATTCCGGCCCTCGCCACTGAGGACCGCGCCCGGTTCGACGCGCTGGAACTTGGCATCGCCACCCTGTCGCCTGCCGATCTCGGCCCTGTCTTGCTGGAACCGCATGCCAGCTGGATGACACGCATCGCGCAGGATTGGGCCGCACGCTACGGGGTTGCCCAGTGACAGCCGCAGGGTCACGGGGCTGGCTGCGGCTGGCCCCGCCCCTGACGCTTGGCCTGATGGCCGCCCCGGTCGCTGCCGGGCTGGCAGGAACTGCCCTTCCTGCCCTGCGCGACGGCGCCGCCGCCTTCACCACATTGGCCGAATGGCCCGGCCTTCCCCGCGCGGCAGCCCTGTCCATCGGCACCGGCCTTGCCTCCACCTTCATCTCTCTCGTCCTCACCCTGCTCATCCTTGCGGCCTTTGCGGGCACCACCACCTTCGCCCGCATCCGCCGGATGATCGCGCCGCTCCTGTCCGTGCCCCATGCCGCCGCAGCGCTGGGTCTGGCCTTCCTGATCGCGCCTTCAGGCTGGATCGCCCGCACCCTCTCACCCTGGCTGACCGGCTGGGATCAGCCCCCCAACCTCTTGATCCTGAACGATCCTTACGGCATCTCCCTGACGCTTGGCCTGATCGCCAAGGAATTGCCCTTCCTTCTTCTGATGGCCCTCGCCGCCCTGCCACAGATCGACGCCGACCGCCGCCTCGCTACAGCTGCCACGCTGGGATATGGCCGCCTCGCGGGCTTTGCCCTCACCACCCTGCCCGCGCTCTATGCCCAACTGCGCCTGCCGGTCTATGCGGTGCTCGCCTATGGCATGACCGTGGTCGACATGGCGATGATCCTCGGCCCCTCACTGCCCCCCACCCTCTCCACCCAGATTGTGCTCTGGATGGCCGAGGCCAGCCTGATGCAGCGCGACACCGCCGCCGCCGCTGCCCTGCTACAATGCGCGCTGGTGCTGGCGGCGCTCGGTTTCTGGCGGCTGGCAGAGATCGCAGGTCGCCGCCTGCTCATCGCCATGGCCTTCCACGGCCAGCGCTATGCAGGCCTTGACCGCCCCGCCGCCGCTGCCGCGCTCACCGCCACCCTTGTCACCGCAGGCAGCCTGACCCTTGGCCTCGCGGGCCTTGCCCTGTGGTCCGTCGCCGGGTTGTGGCAGTTCCCCGACGCCCTTCCCGCAAGCCTGACGCTGCGCAACTGGGCCACCGCCCTGCCCTCGCTCAGCACCACCTTCAGCACGACCCTTGCCATCGCGACCATCGCCACGCTGATCGCCCTCGCCCTCACCCTCGCCTGTCTTCAGGCCGAGGCGCAGCTGCGCCTCACCCCCACCACCCGCGCGCTGACCCTGCTCTATCTGCCGCTTCTGGTGCCGCAGGTGGCCTTCCTGCCCGGGCTGCAAGTCATCGCCTTCTCCACCGGGGTAGAGGGGCATCTTCCCGCCGTCGCCGCCGCGCATCTGATCTTCGTGCTGCCTTACGTCTTTCTCTCCCTCGCCGGGCCCTTCCGCGCCTGGGATACCCGCATCGCCATCAGCGCCGCCACCATGGGCGCAACGGAATCCCGCATCTTCTGGCGCCTGCGCCTGCCCATGCTGCTCGCCCCGGTGCTGACGGCCTGCGCGGTGGGCATCGCCGTCTCTGTCGGGCAATACCTGCCGACGCTGCTGATCGGTGGCGGCCGCATCGAAACCCTCACGACCGAGGCGGTGGCTCTCTCCTCCGGCGGCAATCGCCGCCTGATCGGGGCCTATGCGATGCTGCAACTGGCAGTGCCCGCATTGGCCTTTGCTGCAGCCCTCGCCTTGCCCGCCCTCATCTGGCGCAACCGCCGCGCCATGCGGGGGCTGGCATGACAGGCACGCTCGATCTGCAAAACCTTAAGATCACCTTGGGCGACCGCACGCTGGTCGACCTGACCCTCGCCATCCCGGCAGGCCAGATCGTCACCATCATGGGGCCATCCGGCGCGGGCAAGTCCACGGCGCTGGCCGCCATCACCGGAACGCTTGCCCCCGGCTTTCGCATGTCGGGCCGTATCATGCTGAATGAAAAAGACATTTCCGCCCTGCCCACCCGCGCCCGCAGCATCGGCCTGCTGTTTCAGGATGCGGTCCTGTTCCCCCATCTGTCGGTCGGCCAAAACCTTGCCTTCGCCCTGCCCGCCCCGATCCGGGGGCGCGCGAACCGTCAGGCGCGCGTCGATGACGCGCTTGCCTCGGCGGGGCTGGCAGGCTTTGCCAACCGCGACCCGGCCACCCTGTCCGGCGGCCAGAAGGCCCGCGTGGCCCTTCTGCGCACCTTGCTCGCTGAACCTTGCGCGCTGCTGCTGGATGAACCCTTCTCCCGCCTTGATGCCGACCTGCGCGCCCAGATCCGCAGCTTTGTCTTCGACCGCGCCGCACAGGCGGGCATCCCCACCCTGCTTGTCACCCATGATATCGAAGACGCCCGCGCCGCCGGCGGCCCCGTCGTCGACACCTTCGGCAACCCGCTGCCACCCTGACATGCGCCCCCTCCCACGACCCTGCCTCGCGCGCTAGACTGTAGTCTGCCCCCCCTGTTCAGGTGCCCCAATGTCCCGCCTTCCGCTGATCCTGACCCTGCTCCTCGCCCTCGGCCCCGCGCAGGCCATGGCTTGCCGCCAACCCGACGGCGCGGCAGGCATGGCAGACGCCACCCTCTCTGCCATCAATGCCGAACGTGAGCAGCGCGGCATGGCCCCCCTCAGCCCCGATCCACGCCTGACCGACGCCGCCCTCGCCCATGCCTGCGACAGCGCCGCGCGCAACCGGATGAGCCATGACGGCAGCGATGGCAGCGATCTCGGCGACCGGGTAAAGCGGGAAGGCTACCGCTACCGCGCCATCGCCGAAAACGTCGCCGCAGGCTACCGGACGCCCGGTTCCGTGGTGCAAGGCTGGATGACGTCCTCAGGCCACCGCCGCAACATCCTCACCCGCAACGCCCGCGACGTGGGCCTCGGCATCGCCACCGCCGGCGATGGAACCCTGCATTGGGTGCTGAACCTGGGCACCGAACGCTAGGAAAACCCATGCCAACTCACCTTGGCCCAAATACCCAATTCTGCCCGCTCAACCCGCGCAACCTTGCGGCGCCTGCGCCTCTGAAACGCGTCGCATGGGTATTTTTGCCAAGGTGAAACGGCAAAGGCACGCCCACTAACGGGCAAGCAGCAATTCCGCCTTCAGCCCGCCCAAAGCCTCACTCCGGCCCAGCCGCAATTCGCCGCCATGGCTGCGGGCGATGTCTGCCGCGATCGACAGGCCAAGCCCCACCCCACCCCCCCGGTTCGGATCGCGCGCCGCGTCCAGCCGGCTGAAAGGCACCACCGCCTCGGCCCGCCGCGCCGCAGGAATGCCCGGCCCGTCATCCTCTACCGTAAAGCGCAGCCAGTTCGTCCCCATCTCCAGCGTCACCTGCGCCTGCTTGCCATAGCGCAACGCGTTGTTGACAAGGTTTTCCAGCGCCCGCGTCACCGCCTGCGGACGCAGCGGCACAGCCTGCACCCGCCCCGGCTGGCGAAACTCCACCCGCCCGCCGATCCGGACCGCATTCTCCACCACCCGCTGCGCTAGCGCCGCCGGATCCACAGGCTCCACCGCCTCGGTCGCATCCCCACGGGCAAAGGACAGGAACTCATCCACCAGCCGCTCCATCTCGGCCACGTCCCCCAAAAGGGCCTGCGTCTCCTCATCCTCGGGCAGCATCGCAAGGCCAAGCCGCAACCGCGTCAGCGGCGTGCGCAGATCATGGCTCACCCCCGACAGCATCAATGTGCGCTGTTCAATCTGCCGCTCGATCCTTGCCCGCATATCCAGAAACGCATGTCCCGCCGCGCGCACCTCTGTCGCCCCACGCGGGGTATAGGGGATCACCTGCCCCTTGCCGAACGCCTCTGCCGCCAACGACATGCGGGCAATCGGGCGCAACTGATTGGACAGGAACAGATAGGCGATCACCGTCATCAGGGCCGAGGTGACGATCATCAGCACCAGCAACTGATGCGGATTGGTGGCCGACATCCGCGCCCGGTTCACCGTCACCGCCAGATCACCCCAACGGGTCGGCAGATGCAGCCGCACCAAACCATCCCCCTCGATCAGATCCACCGGGGCCAGCGCCGGGAACTCATCCCGCAGCGTCCGGATCACCACCCGCCCCGACAGGTCCAGCCATTCCGTCCGGTCCGCCTCGGGCACCGCATCGCGCGACGGCAACGCCACCCGCAGATCCAGCGGCCCGCTCAGCGCCATCAGCCGCGCCGCCGCCGCCGCCGCGCTTTCCGCCGCCTCGGCCTCATCCAGCAAAAGCCGCAACTCAGCCGCCACCCCACCGGTCAGCTGCTGCGTCACCCGCTCGAAATGACGCTGGATGAACGTCACCGACACGACCAGCTGGATCGTGACAATCGGCACGATCAGGATCAGGGCGGCGCGGCCATAAAGACCACGGGGCAGGAAGGACTTGCGGGCCATAGGACCAGAGCCTAGCCTGCCCCCCGCCCTTAGGGAAGAGGACGCCGCCATGCCATCGCCCGACAAACCCTTCCCCCGGCCTGACAGCCAGCCGCGCCTGCGCACCATCCTCGCCCCCAATGCCGCGCCGCTCACCTTTCGCGGCACCAATACCTATATCCTCGGCTCCGGGCGCGTCGCCGTGATCGACCCCGGCCCTGACCTTCCCGCCCATCTGGACGCCATCCTCGCCGCCCTTGATCCGGGCGAGGCGGTCAGCCACATCCTCGTCACCCATCCCCACCGCGACCACTCCGCCCTTGCCCCGGCCCTGGCCGGCGCCACCGGCGCCCCGATCCTCGCCTTCGGCACGGCGACCGAGGGGCGCTCCCCTCTGATGCAAAACCTTGCCGCAGCCGGGCTGACCGCTGGCGGTGACGGGTTGGACCTCGCCTTCCTGCCAGACCAGCGGCTAGGGGATGGCGAAACACTCACCGGCCCCGACTGGCAGGTCACCGCCTTGCACACCCCCGGCCATCTGGGCAGCCATCTGTGTTTTTCCGCCGGGGCCTGGCTCTTTTCCGGCGATCATGTGATGGGATGGAGCAGTTCGGTCATCTCGCCCCCCGATGGCGACATGCGCAGCTATATGGACGCGCTGCACCGGATCGACCGGCCTGACTGGGCGCTGTTCCTGCCCGGCCATGGCGATCCGATCCCCAATCCGCGGGCCCGCGTCCGCACGTTGATTACCCACCGACGCGACCGCGAGGCACAGATCATGGCCGCCCTGTTGCGTGGCCCGGCCGATGCCGAAACCCTCACCCGCCAAATCTATACCGACCTTCCGCCCGCGCTCCTGCCCGCCGCGCGCCAGAATGTTCTGGCCCACCTTCTTGATCTGCAAGAGAAAAACCAAGTCTCCGCCCCCACGCCCCTGCACCCGACCGCACGCTTTCACCTGATCTGACGCAGCACATGCATTTTCTGCCGTTAGCCCCTTGCCGCCCCCAAACACCCTTGCTATACGGCCCACGTGTTCCGGCGTAGCTCAGCGGTAGAGCAGTTGACTGTTAATCAATTGGTCGTAGGTTCGATCCCTACCGCCGGAGCCAAAAATCCAAAAAGATCAGCTACGCGGCCTCCAGCAATTGCTGGATAGGGCTGTTTTAAGCTTACCTTGTCCCCTCGGATGTCCTGATTTCCAGACGACCGCGCTTTGAAGACATGAGCGCGGTTGCCTGCATCGCTCTGTCTGAAGGGCCGCATCTGTCCCCGCCCCCTTCGCCCTCCGCAGTCGCCTCATCCTGTCGTGCACCGGCGGTCTTACACCCACAGCGTCCTACCCGCTCCACGCGCAAGCGGCGATGGACAGGATGTCTGCATCCGCAGACGAAGCGATCGCTATCCTCACCACTCCGCCCAACGAAAAGCCTACTTCCGCCGGGCATACATACCTTTGACAGGCCCCGGTGCCTTCTGTGGGGATGAGCGGCCCCACCCGCAACACGCCTTAAAGTTGCCACAGTGATTCGCCGCATTTGGCGCCCTGCAAAGGCCTTCCCGGAAGGCCCGGTCGCGCGGCTGGAAACAATTGTTAACGCCGCAGCGCATAGGTGCCGGATCACGCATAAACCCCAGCAATTTAGGCGAAAATTTGACAGCATTAAGACATATGACCTACCCAAAAGTGGCAACACGATGGCACCCCCCATCTCATTCAAAGGTCGAACATGTCCCGCTCCATCGCCCCCCTTTCGGTTCTTTTCCTGTCCTGCGCCCTGCCCTTTGCCGCATCCGCCGCAACTCCAACCCGCGACCTGTGCCGCATCGCAGAGCTTGACCCCGCCAGCTTCATGCAGCGCCCGGATTTCGCCGAAAGCATCCTGCGCATGTCGAACAGCTGCCCCAAGGTCGCCCTCGCGCTGACCAACGTCGCCACCGGTTCCATCGTCGGAACCGTCGATGATGGCGGCAATGACAAGGCACAGGGCGGCAAGCAGGGCCCGGATTACAGCGATCTGCTCGACCGTCTGAAAGTGGCGACCAAGAACCTCGACACCGCCACCGCCAATGTCGAAAAGGCGCAGGCAGCACTCAACCGGACCGTTCGCAGCGCCAAACAGGCAGGCCTGTCCGAAGAAGACCTGCAAGCGCTCTACGCGCTGAACGGCGAAGACGGCGACCGCCGCGTCCTGCCCGATTACACCGCCGCCAAGCGTGATGCGCTGGCAAGCTATGTATCGGCCCGCGACCGCCTCGCCGCAGCCGAAGAAAAGCTGGATCAGGCCAATGACCGTGCCCAGCCTCTGGTGCAAAAGGCGCTGGAACTGGCCGGCAAGGCCAGCGTGGCCGAGGAAGACCTCGCCAAGGCGCTCGACGGTCTGACCCGCGAAGAACGTCAGGCGATGCTCGAAAAGACCCTCGCCGATGCCAAGCAGTCGGTGGCCGATCTCGAAACCCGCATCGCCGCCAACTCTGCCGATTTCGATCAGGCGACCAAGGCGCTGAAATCCGCGCTGAACAACAAGCATTACCAGCGCGCCTTGGAAGAGTTCGAAGAAGAGCAAGAGGATTTCGCCAAGGCCGAACAGCGCTATCAGGACCGTCTGGCCCGCGATCCCTCCTGCAAGGGCGGTGATTGCCGCAGCGCCAAGAAAAAGGCCGAAGAAGCCGCGGAAGATATGGCCGACGCGCAGAAGGACCTCGCAAAGATCGAAAAGGCACTCGATCTCGAAGGCCTGAGCGTGGCTTACAACCAGACTGCGGCGGCGCTGGCGGCTGCACAGGCTGATCGGGCGCTGGCAGAACAGAACGCCGAACAAGCGGCACGTCAGGCCAAGGAACTGGCCGATCTGCTGTCGGCAGCGGCCGATGCGCTGACACAGGCCAATGCAGCCTCGCAAGAAGCCCGTGACGCAACGGCGGCAGAAGAAGCCGAAGTTGTCGCCGCCCGTGCCGCACTGGAAGTGGCCTTGGCCAACGCCAATGCCGCGCTGGAAGGTAGCGCTGAAGAACAGGCCGCGCTGGACGCCGTCCATGCTGCGAAAGAGGTTCTCCGCACAGCACTGGACTCGCTCGGTGCCGCACAATCCGTGGCCGAAGAGCTGACCACCGAGGTCGCGGAAATCGAAAAGGCCCCGGCAGAGGTGACAGAGGCGGCCGAAGGTCTTGAAACGGCTTCCGAAGAAGGCGACGCCGCCAAGGATGCCGCCCTCGAAGATCTCTACGATGCCGGTGACGCCATCGTTGACTACCACGAGGCCGAAGGCGACCTGCGCGATGCGCTGGATGCCGACAAGCCGGCAGAAGACACCACTGCCGAAGCCCCGGCCGAGCCGAACACCTGATCCTGTAGCGGGATAACCAACGAAGTGGGGCGCAGGATCACTCCTGCGCCCCCAATCTTTTCGCCGCCAGTAAGTCGGCCCTGGTCAGTAGGCCCCGGTCACTCAATCCCCGCTCACACGGGCCGCGCGATAGGCCCGATCTTCCGTCTGCCGCAACCGGCGCAGCGCCATGATCTGTCGCAGCGCCGCCACCGCGCCGATTGTGCCAAAGATGTCGCGCATCATGCCCACATCGCCCGCGATGCCCCGAAGCAGCCCCTGCTTCGCCGCCTTTGACGGGCTGATCGCCGCCAGCCCCACCACCGCCACCCGCGCCCGATCCGCGATCCACAGCCGGTTCAGGAACACCTCCAGCCCGAACCCCTTCAGCCCGGCCATCCGGTTCAGCCATGGCAACAGCATCTCGCGCCGCATGACCCGCTCGCCGGAAATGTAATCCAGCCCGATCCGCCGCCAGACCCAGGGCGCATTCTGGCGCAGGCTGATCGCCACGTCCGCCCTTCCTGATCGCACCGGGGCAAGCAATTCCATCACCTGCATCGCCGTCAGCCCCACCAGATCGGCATCCAGCAGCAGGATCAGATCGCCTTGCGCCTGCGCCACACCTGCCGCCACTGCCGCAGATTTACCGCCATTCCGGCGCTGACGCAGCACGCTTGCCCCCATGGCCTGCGCCACATCGGCACTGCCATCCTGCGATCCGTCATCCACCACGATCACCTCATCCACCGCCGGATGGCCCACCACCGCCCGCAGCACCAAGGGCAACCGCTCTGCCTCATTCCAGGCCGGGATGATGCAACTCACGCTCACACGCATGTCCGCCTCCAGAACCGCCGCCCCGCCACCGCCGCAGCACCCAAAAGCCCCGCACAGGCCAGCATCGCCGCCAGATCGCCGATCGCCAGATTGCCGATCCCCAGATCGCCCGCCCCCAGCGACAGGCCGAACACCCACCCGGCCCCGGCCAGAGCCATCACCTTGGGCACTGCCGCCACCAGCGTGAAGGCAAGGAAAGCCCCCGGCCGCATCTGTGCAAAACCCGCCGTCAGGATCACGGCAAAACCGGCCACATGCGTCAGCTTGCCGATGACCAGCAGCCACCCGCCGCGCCGCGCAAACAGATCCCGCAATCCGACCGCCTCCATCGGCAGGCGTCGCCCGAACAGCCGCCGCGCCAGCCCGGGGCAGAATCTTCCCACGCCATAAAGCAGCGCATCACCCAGAACGTCGCCCGCCAGCGCCACGGCCAGCACGGCCAGCGGATCAAACACACCTCTTCCCGCCAAAGCCCCGGCAATGACCGTGACAATCGGCCCTTCAATCAGCGCCAGCACGAACAGGATCGCCAATCCCTGTTCCTGCAACAACGATATGATCGCCTCGCCGTCCATCGCCGTCATCCGGGCAACTTGTGCAGGGCGCCCGGCGCCATCGCATTGCCGCGCCATTCAATGCGGGTATTGGCCCAGCCCGCAGCCCAGACCGCAGGCAACATCGCATCGCGCAGCACCAGCATCAGCAGCGCCCGCCCCGGCCTTGCCCAGCCACAGGCCAGCGCCAGCCCCGCCTCGGCCCCGTACCAGACCAGCGCCACCGCCGCCGCGAAGCCCGGCCCCCCGGCCATGCCCGCCACCAGCAGAACAGGCGCGAACCCGTTCAGCACCTCGCCCGCGAACAGCCACGCAAACCCCTCGCGCCGCACCTTGGCCCAGCGCACCTGCCGCGACCAGACCTGCCGCAGCGACCGCCGCCCGATGGGCTGCGCAAAGGGCCGCTGCGTCAGCGCCACCCGCTTGCCCGCCCCACGCACCAGCTTTGTCGCCGCCACATCCTCGGCCAACCGCTGCCCCAGCGCGGCCAGACCGCCCCGCGCATCCAGAAAGGCGCGCTCCCACATCAGCGTTTTGCCCTGCGCAAAGCCGAACCCCAACGTATCGGCCAGCAACTGCACCCGCGCCTGATTGCTGTTCAGAAAGGCGCATTCCAGTTCCGCCCAGGCCCCGTCGGGCCGAATACCCACAGGCGGCGATGACACCAACCCGACCTCTGCCCCCTGCGCCGCCAGCACCTGCCACAGATAATCCGGCGGCAGCAGCAGGTTGCTGTCGGCCATGACCACCAGCCCGCCCTGCGCCGCCTGCCAACCCTTTTCCAGATTGTTCAGCTTGGGATTGGCGCTCACCCGATCCTCACCGATCAGCAGCCGCGCCGTCACCCCCGGATGCGCCGCGATCAGCCGCCGCACCAACGGCACCACCGGATCATCCCCATCCGCCACGCAGAACAGCACCTCAAAGGCCGGGTACTCCAGCGCAAAGCTCGATCCCAGCGTTTCCGCATCCAGCGGGTCCAGCCCGCAAACCGGGCGCAAGAGCGTGATGAAAGGTGCCGCCTCGGGACGCGCGGGCGGTTCACGGTGCAATCGCCAGCCCACCACCGCGCAAGACAGCAGATGCAGCACCACCATCCCCGCCACGAACAGGATCAGCGCCATCTCCATCACGCCACCTCCGCCCCGGCAGAGGCCAGAACAGGCGCAACTCCCCCCTCCGGCACCGCGCCCAGCGCATCCCAGGCCAGCAGCCGCAACCGCCCATCCCAGTTTTCCACGATGGCGGTGCAATTGTCGGTCCAGTCCCCACAATTGGCATAGCGCCGGCGGTGATCGTCATGCAGCGCGGCCAAATGGAAATGCCCGCAGATGATCCCGTCGCATCCCGCCCCCTCGGCCAGCGCAACCAACCGCTGCTCATGGCTGTGGCTGCGGTAAAGCACCGTGTTCAACCCCCGCAGCAGCATCTCGATCGGCCCCCGCGCCTCGCGCCCAAAACGCAGGCGCAGCGCGCGCAGACCGCTGTCGATCAGCCGCAACACCCCGTCCACCCGGCTGCCCAGCCGCGTGCAGATGTGAAACCGCAGCAAGCGCGCATCGCAAACATCGCCATGCAGCACCAGATAGCGCATCCCGTCGGCGGCCCGATGCTCCACCTGCCGCTGCACCGTGATGCCCAGCCGCGCCCGTGCAGGCCATTCCTCGGCGCGCAGACCGGCCAGCGCCCGGTCATGGTTGCCCACCAGATAGACA
The DNA here is from genome assembly GCA_035192965.1 of Fuscovulum sp. Lineage (NCBI taxonomy): Bacteria > Pseudomonadati > Pseudomonadota > Alphaproteobacteria > Rhodobacterales > Paracoccaceae > Fuscovulum > Fuscovulum sp. The sequence goes on from CP136571.1 coordinate 2,811,948, forward strand.
AGCCGCCGCCCCGCCGCCGCCCGCGCCCGCAGGATTTCCACGATCCGGTCCTGTCGCGCGCCCCAATGCAGGATCAGCGGATCCCAGATGTCAAAGATGTCGCCCACCAGAAAGATCGTCTCGGCATCGTTCTGCGCCAGAAATGCCAGGATCGCATCCGCCCGGCAGCCATGCGCCCCCAGATGCAGGTCCGACAGGAACATCGTCCGATGCACCTCCGGAACCACCCGTTCTGCCTCGACCGTCATGCTTCGCCTCCTGCGCCGCTTGTGCGCATCCTGCCGCTTTGCGGTGACGGCCCCGCAACGGGAAGGTGTCAATCTGGTAAATTCACCCTGCGGCTTGCGTCTTTCGCCACGCCGACCACAGCCCCTTGATGCTCAACCCCCTCATGGCGCATCACAACACCCGCCGCGCCGCCGGATCGCGCGGCCAAAGTTTACAGACGCCACCCCTTTGGCAGCCCCGACCATCCGTAGGTATGGATAAATCCAGCCTAGGCTACGTCGTTCTGTCCAGTAACCCGCAACAGGAGGAGGACGCGATGAACCAAAATCAAGCCCAGGACTGCGATACCCTTGGTCGCCTGCTCGGCATCGCCTTTGCCGGCCTGCATCTGCCGCTTCTGATTGTCGGCATCGCTTTCTTCTTCGGCGGCGTCACGGACACCGGCGATCTGGTCCTTGCCGCGCTTGTCGGCACCCTTGCCGCTGCCGTTTTCACCCTTGGCGCGATGTGGCGCATCATCGGGCCGTCGCTGATCGCCCAGCACGCCCGCTCCGGCCACTCGCCGCACGTTCTCGCCGCGCACTGATCGGCTCAAGCGGGCAGCGCGTGGCTCCGCGCCGCGATCTGCCCGGCCAGATAATCGGCATCATGCCAAACCCCCCAGATAAAGGGCGACGCCCGGCGTGACAGCCAGGGCAGGCCGATGAAATACAGCCCCGGCACCACGGACACGCCCTTGTCATGCCGCGGGCGGCCCTTTTCATCGAACACGTCAATCTTCATCCAGCCGAAATCCAGCACATAGCCGGTCGCCCAGATCACCGACGTCACCCCCGCCGCCGCAAGGTTCAGTGACAGAACCGGATCGCTCACGCAGGCCGGATCGGGGCCAATGCGCCGCGCCTCGGGTTCCTCGGGCAGATCCAACCCCGCGCGCGCGGCATGGGCATCCGCCTCATCCAGCACCGACAGGTAATTGGCATCCCCCCGGGCGATATTCGCCGCCAGATCGGGGGCAAAGCGCAGCACCCCATCCTCATACCCCTCGGTCCGCCCCACCAGCATCATCCCGCGCGCGGCCAGTTGCCGGAAATCCACCGTCTTCCCGCCCCCGGCCCCGCTGACCGCGATGGTCACATGTTCCGTCCCCGGCGTCGCCGCCCGCGCATCCCACTTGCCCAGCGCGCCCAGCCACCAGACGAAATCCCGCCCGCGATAGGCGCGCGGCGGCCGGTCATGCGGCCCGACCGACAAAAACACCTTGCGCCCCGCCCGCAGCAGTTCATCCGCGATCTGCGCCCCCGACGACCCTGCCCCAATCACCAGCACCGCGCCCTCGGGCAACTGCCCGGGGTTGCGATACCCGCTGGAATGAACCTGCATCAGCCCCGCGCTTTCCGGGATCATCGCCGGAAAGACCGGCTTCTGAAACGGCCCCGTGGCCGACACCACATTGCGCGCCACTGTCACGCTCCCATCCGCCGCCTCGGCGCGGAACATGCCATCCGCCATCCGCTCCAGCGACCGCACCTCTACGCCGCAACGGATGGGCGATCCGTTCTGCGCGGCATAGGTCTCGAAATACCGCACGATCCGGTCTTTCGTCGCGAAACTGTCGCCGTCGATATCGTCAAAGGTCAGGTCGGGAAACCGGTCATGCCAAGCCGGGCCATTGGCCACCAGCGAATCCCACCGTTCCGTGCGCCAGCGTTCCGCGATGCGGTGCCGCTCCAACACCAGATGGTCCATGCCCCGCCGCCCCAGATGCGCGCTCATGGCAAGCCCCGCCTGCCCGCCCCCGATCACCAGCGTCTCGACCGTCTCAACTGACATCGCGCATCCTTTCGCCCGGCAGGCCCATCGCAGCCCCCCACCTGGAATAGGCGACGCGGCGCAGGCAAGAAACACGCATTTCGCTCGGCCCTGATTAGGCCACGCCTAAGCAACGCCTCCGCTACCGTTCACCGCGCCGATAGGGCTGCATCAATGCCTCCGGCACCCGCGCCCGCCGCGCCACAAGGATCAGCGCCACGATCGACAGCACATAGGGCGCCATCAGGAACAGCTGATACGGCACCCCCTCCACCACCGTCTGCAACCGCAACTGAAACGCGTCGAACAGCGCAAAGAGCAGCGCCCCGATCAAGGCCTTGCCCGGCCGCCAAGACGCAAAGACCACCAGCGCAATGCAGATCCACCCCCGCCCTTGCACCATGCCGGGGAAAAAGCTGTTAAAGGCCGCCGTCGTCAGGAACGCGCCGCCCAGCGCCATGATCCCCGACCCCACCATCACCGCCCAGATGCGGATGCGCACCGGGTTCAATCCCTGCGCCTCAACCGCATGCGGGTTCTCCCCCGTCATCCGCAGCGCCAAACCCAACGGCGTGCGCGCCAGCATCCAGGCGATCAACGCCACAAGGATCAGCGCCACATAGGTGGGCGGCGTCTGGGTGAACAGCACCTCTCCCACAAAGGGAATGTCGGAAAGGATCGGCACCGGCCAGGGCTGGAACGGTTCAATTGTAGGCGGCAGATCACCCACCTCCACCCACAAGCGGTACAGATAATAGGACAGCGCCGATGCAAACAGCGTGATCCCCAATCCTGACACATGCTGCGACAATCCCAGCGGCACCGTCAGCATCGCATGGAGCCAGCCCATCACCATCCCCGCCAATACCGCCATAGCGAGCCCAGTCCAAAGATCACCGCCCCAATACACCGTCAGCCAGCCGACCATGGCCCCCATGGTCATGATCCCCTCGATCCCCAAATTCAGCACACCCGCCCGCTCGCAGATCAGCGCCCCCAGCACGCCAAAGATCAGCGGCGTGGCGATCCGCAGCACCGCCGACCACAGGCTCGCCGTGGCCAGAATGTCAAAGGCCTCCATCATCGCCGCACCCGATAGGTTGTGAAGAGCAGCGCCACCAGCATCGCCAAAAGCGCCACCGCCATGATCACATCCGCGATGAAAGAGGGCACGCCCGTCGCCCGGCTCATCGCATCCGCGCCGACAAACACCGTCGCCACAAAGACGGATGCCGCCACCACGCCCAGCGGATGCAGCGCCGCCAGCATCGCCACCACGATCCCGGCATAGCCGAAACCCGGCGACAGGGTGGTGGTCACATATCCCACCGGCCCCAGCACCTCGATCGCGCCTGCCAGCCCCGCCAGCCCGCCCGACAACAGCGCCACCTTCACCAGCGTCGCCGTGATCGGCACCCCCGCGAATGCCGCCGCACGCGGGTTCAACCCCGCCGCCCGCGTTTCCGCCCCGAACACCGTCCGCGCCTGCACCAGCCAGACCACCAGCACCACCACCACCGCCAGCACGATCCCCACATGCAGCCGCGACCGTGGCACCAGATCGGGCAACCGCAGCCCCGCCGCCACCGGCACCGATTGCGGCCAGCCAAAGGCCATCGGGTCCTTCAGCACCCCCTCCACCATCAGCCCCACGAACAACAGAACGATGAAATTCAGCAGCAGGGTCGTCACCACCTCATCCACCCCAAACCGCAGTCGCAGCACGGCAGGCACCAGCAACAGCACCGCCCCCGCCGCCATCCCCGCCACGGCCAGCGCCACCCAGGCCAAAGGCAAGGGCCAGCCCACCAGCGCCGAATGCCCCAGCGCCGCCGCCGCCAGGGCACCCATGTAGAACTGCCCTTCTCCCCCGATGTTCCACAGCCGCGCCCGGAACGCGACCGCCGCCGCCAACCCCGTCAGGATCAGGGGCGAGGCGCGGGTGAACGTCTCCGTCACGGCCAGCCGCGACCCGAACGCCCCCGTCAACATCTCACCATAGGCCACCCAAGGGCTCACCCCCGCCATCGCGATCAGCCCCGCGCACAGCACCAGCGCCGCCAGCACCGCCCCCAGCGGCGCCAGGATCAGCGCAGGCAGCGACACCTCCTCGCGCCGTTCAAACCGCATCGCGCGTCTCCCAGACCCCGGCCATCATCAACCCCAACCGCCGCGCATCCACCTCTTCGGCGGCAATCGGATCAGACAGCCGCCCCTTGGAAATGGCCTGCAAGCGGTCCGACAGGCCCACCGCCTCATCCAGATCTTCCGATATCAGCAGGATCGCCGCCCCCTCGGCCCGCGCCAGAAGCAGTTCCTGATGCACCGCCGCAATCGCCCCCTCATCCAGCCCCCGCGTCGGCTGGTTCGCCAACAAAAACCGCGGCCCCGCCGCCAGATTGCGCCCTAGGATCAGCTTCTGCATATTCCCGCCCGACAGAAGCCGCGTCCGCGTCGCAGGCCCCGCGCCCCGGATATCGAACCGCGCAATCAGTCCTGCCGCATGCGCCTCGGCCGCCCGCCGCCGCACAAAACCCCATCGCGCAAAATCCCGCAGCCGCTCCAGCACCGCGTTTTCCCATACGGTCAGATCGCCCACCACACCCTCGGCATGGCGATCCTCCGGCACCCGCCCGATGCCCAGCGCCACCGCCTCGCGCGGGGTGATCCGCGAAATGTCGCGCCCGTCAAAACGGATCGTCCCTGCATCCGGCCGCGCCAGCCCAGAAAGCACCCGCCCCAGCATGGCCTGCCCGTTGCCTGACACGCCCACGATGCCCAGAATTTCGCCCGACCGCACCTCGAACCGCACCCGGTCCAGCGCCATACCACCGCCTGTGGAAACCGACAGCCCCTCTGCCACCACCACCGGCGCGCCCACCTCATGCGCCGCCCGCTTGGGCCGCGCCACGGCACGCCCCACCATAAGTTCGGCCAGTTCCGCCTGCGTCGTCTCGGCTGTCGCGCGTTCGGCCACGACCTTGCCACCGCGCAGCACGACGACCCGGTCCGATGCCCCCATCACCTCGTGCAGCTTGTGGCTAATGAAGATGATCGACAGCCCGCCCTGCGCCATGCCGCGCAGGATAGTGAACAGCTGCTCCGCCTCGGGCCGCGCCAGCACCGCCGTCGGCTCATCTAGGATCAGGATGCGCGCATCGCGGTACAGCGCCTTCAGGATCTCCACCCGCTGACGCTCACCCACCGACAGGTCGCCCACCCGCGCCTGCGGGTCCACCGGCAAGCCAAATGTCGCGAACAGCGCCATCAGCTTGCGCACCGCCCCGTCACGGTCCGATCCCGGCTTCCACAGGGGTTCAGACCCGATAACGATATTCTCCAGAACGGTCAGGTTCCCCGCCAGCGTGAAATGCTGATGCACCATCCCCACACCCGCCGCGATGGCCGCGCGCGGCTTGCCGGGCGGCAGGGGCCTGCCCTCCACCCGCACCTCGCCCGCATCCGCCGCATAATGGCCGAACAGGATGTTCATCAGCGTTGTCTTGCCCGCGCCGTTTTCCCCCAGCAGCGCCAGCACCTCGCCCTTCCGCAGCGACAGCGTCACATCGTCATTCGCCACCAGCGCGCCGAACCGCTTGGTGATCCCGTCCAGTTCCAGCACCGGTCCTGCGCTCATGGATGCCCCGCAATCGCATAAGGATAGGCCACCACCGGGGCCACCGCCGCCAGCCGCGCGCCCAGCGCCAGCAGCGCCCGGTCACACCCGACGCGGCCCGCAATCTGCACCCCCACCGGAATGCCGCCCCCGGCATAGGGGATCACCAGCGCCGGAAAGCCCGACGCATTCGCCATCGCCGCACCGGGGGCCACCGCCCCCATCTGCGCGAAATGCGCCGCAACATCGCGCGCCTGCATGTCAAAGGCCCCCACCTTCGGCACGCCCCGCGCCAGCACGGGCGAAATCACCGCATCCACCCCCGCCATCCAAGTCTCCCATTCCGCCGTCAGCACCGCCATCTCGCGGCTCGCAGCAAACAACTCCGCCGCCCCCATCCCGCGGCCTTCCTCCAGCACCGCCGCCGCGATGGGCGTCAATTCTTCCCCCGGAACCCCCAGATAACCCATCCATTCCGCCAGCGATGCCGTCAGCACTGTCCGCGCCACCCTGTCCGCCCGCGCCGACAGCGCCGCCGGAAAGGCCCGCTCTTCCACGCCCAGACCCAGATCTTCCGCCAACTGCGCCACCGCCCGCGCTGCCTCAGCCTGCCCCGGATCGCACCCCACGGGGACCATCACCGCCACCCGCCCCGCCAAGAATCCCCGATCCCCGGCCCAAGGCTCTGCCGCCGCGTCAAAGGCCGCCGCCACATCCCGAACCGACCGCGCCAGAACCAGCTCGCTCGCCAATCCCATCAGCCAGTTGCCCTGATCCGGCCCCATCGGCACCGCGCCGCGCGATGGCTTCAACCCCACCAGCCCGCAACAGGCCGCAGGCATCCGGATCGACCCTGCCGCATCGGTCGCATGGGCAATCGCGACGATCCCCCCCGCCACCGCCGCCGCCGCCCCGCCCGATGATCCGCCGGGCGAAAGCCGCGCATCCCAAGGGTTCACCGCAGGGTCCGACGTCAGCGCCAGCCCGAATTCCGGCACCGTGGTCAACCCGAACGGCACCAACCCCGCCGCCCGAAACCGCGCAAACAGATCGCTGTCTGTCGCCTGATCCACCCGCCGCCTTGCCAACGCCGCCGATCCCGCCACAGGCGACAACCCCGCCGCGCCTGACCCCAGATCCTTGCCCAGAAACGGCACGCCGCCAAACGGCCCCGGCACGAAGCCACGCCCCGCGTCAGGCTCCAGCCGCACCACCGCCCCGAACCGATCCGCCGCCGCCACCGCAGCCGCAAAAACCTCGGGCGCGGAAACCGCACCCGAGGCTATCGCCGCCGCAAGAGACGTGGCGTCTTGCAAGATCAGGCAGGTTCGTTCGCGTCGATTGGCACCTCGAAGGTTCCCGCCGCAATGGCGGCCTTCTTCTCTTCCATCGCCGGGATCGCATCCGCAGGCACTTCCTCGGCCACGAAGATCAGCTCGTTGCCGCCGTATTTCATGAAGGAATACTCGGTGTAATCCCGGCCCACCGGCTTGCCCGCCACCACATCGGCCACGATGGCCTCAATCGTCGGGCGATAGTTCCAGATGGCATTGGCAAACACCGTCCCCGGATAGCGCGGCGTATAGTCGATCAGCGACCCGATCGCCTTCACCCCGCGCTCCTGCGCGCCATCGGCCGTGCCGATCCGCTCGCCGAACAGGATATCCGCCCCGCCGTCGATCTGCGCTACCGCGGCCTCCTTGGCCTTGGCCGGATCGAACCACGCGCCGATGAACCCGTTCAGGAACTTCGCCTCCGGGTTCACTTCCTTCACCCCCATGCGGAAGGCGTTGATCAGCAAGTTCACCTCCGGGATCGGATAGCCGCCAACAGACCCGAAGGTCCCCGTCGTCGACATCTTCCCTGCCAGCATCCCCGCCAGATAGGCCGCCTCATGGTTGCGCGTGCCGAACACGCCGAAATTGTCGCCCTCCGCCGCGCCCGACGATCCCATCAGGAAGGCCGTCTCGGGGTAATCCGCCGCCACGGCGCGGGCCTCCGCCTCCACGGCATAGCTTTCGCCCCAGATCAGCTTTGCGCCACCTTCCGCATATTCCCGCATCGCGCGGGGATAGTCGGTCGCGGCCACGCCTTCGGAAAACTCATACTCGATCAACCCATCCGCCGCCGCCGCCTGCATCGCGGCATGGATGCGCGAATTCCAGGCATTCTCCACGGGCGAGGCATGTACCCCCGCCACCTTGATCACGGTCTGGGCATTCACCCGGCGAATGTATGCGGGCAGCGCCAGCGTGGCGGCAGCCCCCATCAGCAGCGTCCGGCGTGTGGTCGAAAAGGTCATGGCGTAACTCCCCGTTGATGTTGTTGTTGGTTTCAGTCTTCCGCAATCGGCGCGTAATCGGCGGGATCGATCCCCGCCGGGCGCCCCGGCAAATCCAGCCGCGCCAGCCGTGGCGCGGTTTCCGCAATCACCCGGCCCGCCCGGATCACTGCGATCCGCGTGGCCTTCATCCGCACTGCCTCGATCGGGTCGCGCGCCTGCAACACCACCATCGTCGCAGGCCCGCCCACACGCAGCGTCGGGTCCGGCAATCCCATCGCCAGATGCCCGTTCACGGTCACGGATGTGAAACTCCACCCCATCGCCTCGCGCGATGTCATGGGGATGGCATGCACCCCCATATGCGCCACTTCCAGCATGTCGGCCGATCCCAGCGGATACCAAGGATCCATCGTGCAATCCTGCCCGAAGGCCACGTTCACCCCCGCCGCCCGCAACTCCGGCACCCGCGTCATCCCCCGCCGCCGGGGATAGGTGTCCGACCGCCCCTGCAATGTGATGTTGATCAGCGGATTGGGCACGATATGCAGCCCCGCCTCCGCAATCAGCGGGATCAGTTTCGACGCATAGTAATTGTCCATCGAATGCATCGACGTGCAGTGTGACCCCACCACTCGCCCCTGCAATCCCAACCGCACGGTTTCCGCCGCCAGCGTCTCGATGTGCCGGCTCATCGGATCGTCGCTTTCGTCGCAATGCAGATCGACGGGCAACCCGCGCTCCACCGCGATCTCACACAGCCGCCGCACCGAATCTGCCCCCGCCTGCATCGTGCGCTCGAAATGCGGGATGCCGCCCACCACATCCACGCCCATATCCAGCGCTCGGATCAGGTTCGCCTCTGCCGTCGGGTCGCGAAACAGCCCGTCCTGCGGGAAAGCCACCAGTTGCAGGTCGATATAGCCCGCGACCTCGCGCTTCACCTCCAGCAAAGCCTCCACAGCCGTCAGCCGGTCATCGCACACATCCACATGCGTCCGGATCGACAACAACCCCTGCGACACTGCCAGATCGCAGTATCGCAGCGCCCGTTCCTTCACCGCCTCGACCGTCAACAAGGGCTTTAACTCGCCCCACAGCGCGATCCCTTCCAGCAGCGTGCCAGACCGGTTCAGCCGGGGCAGGCCAAGGCTCAGCGTCGCATCCATGTGAAAATGCGGGTCGGCAAAAGGCGGCGCCACCAGCCGCCCGCCCGCCTCGATCACCCGGCCCGCTTCGGCCGCAATGCGCGGCGCGATCTCGACGATCCGCCCATCCTTTACCGCGATGTCGACAGCTGTTTTCCCATCGGCAAGACGCCCCGCCCTGACCAGCAGATCCAGCATGTCACCCCCGTTGGCTTGCCCTCCGGACCATAGGGCCCCCAAGGCATTTGTCGCTTGCCTCAGGGTTAACAGGATTTACCCTTCGGTCAAAAAATTTCTTCTGCCGGAATAATGGGCGCTTCCCGGCCTGCGCTGCCCTCGCGAAAGGCAGGCACGAATGGCCCCCCGGCGAATCCCCGCCCTATCGCGCCAGTGCCAGAATGCCCGCCACATCCAGATGCGCCTCCAGATGATCGGCCAGTGCGTCCAGCGTGGCCTCTACCCCGGCCTCATAACCCGTATCCGCCCCGGTCACCCCAAGCGCCGCCAGCCAATCCCGCCGGAACCCATCCGCCGCGAACAGACCGTGCAGATAGCTGCCCGCCACCCGCCCGTCGGCAGACACTGCCCCCTCATCCCGCCCACCGATCCGCGCGAAGGGCCGCGCGCAATCCGGCCCAGTTGTCACGCCCAGATGAATCTCATACCCCGCCACCGCCGCGCCGCTGCCCACATGCACACCGTCCACGAGCGCCAGCCGCTTTTCGCGCCCCAGCACCGTCTCCACATCCAGCAGGCCCAACCCCGGCACCGCTCCCGCCGCCCCTTCGATCCCATCCGGATCGGCCAGCACCTGCCCCAGCATCTGATACCCCCCGCACAAGCCCAGCACCCGCCCACCCCGCCGCCGATGCGCAAACAGGTCAACGTCCCAACCCTGCCCCCGCAGAAAGGCCAGATCGGATGCCGTCGCCTTCGATCCGGGCAGGATCACCGCCGCCGCATCGCCGGGGATCACCTGCCCCGCGCGCAACATCACCAGATCCACCCCCGGCTCCACCTTCAGCGGATCAAGGTCATCGAAATTGGCAATCCCCGGCAGGCACAGCACCACCACCTTCGCCCCCCCGCGATGCGGCCCGCCCACCAGACCCACCGCATCCTCGGCCGGCAACCGCCAGGCGTCCCGGAACCACGGCACCACGCCAAAGCCGCGCCACCCAGTGCGCGCCTCCAGCCAGCGATAGCCGTCATCGAACAACGTCACATCCCCGCGAAAGCGGTTGATGATGAACCCCGCCACCATGGCGGCATCCCCCGCCTCCAGCACCGCCTGCGTCCCCACGATCTGCGCGATCACGCCGCCCCGGTCGATATCCCCCACCAACAGCACCGGCACATCCGCCGCCATGGCAAAGCCCATATTGGCAATGTCGCCCGCCCGCAGGTTCACCTCGGCCGGGCTGCCCGCCCCTTCCACGATCACCAGATCATGCCCCGCCTTCAGCCGGGCAAAGCTCTCCATCACCCCCGCCATCAGGCGCGGCTTCAACCCCGCATAATCGCGGGCCTCTGCCCGTGTCAGCCGCTTGCCCTGCAAGATCACCTGCGCGCCCGTCTCGCTTTCGGGTTTCAGCAGCACCGGGTTCATGTCAGTGACCGGATCAATCCCCGCCGCTCGCGCCTGCAGCGCCTGCGCCCGCCCGATCTCGCCCCCGTCCACCGTCACGGCGGCATTGTTTGACATGTTCTGCGGCTTGAACGGCGCGACGCTCAGCCCCCGCCGCCGCGCCGCCCGGCACAGCCCAGCGACGATCAGCGATTTGCCGACATCTGACCCCGTGCCCTGCACCATCACCGCCCGCATGTCCCGCTCCTCGCAAACAATGCCCCTTCATCGCAGGCCGGGGCGCAGGCCGAAAGCCCGGACGGGATCCTTGCCAAAAGGTGAACGGATTCTGCCGACGCCGTTCGCTGCGTGCATACGCCTGTCTGCACAGCCGTCTGCACCACGCGCTGCACAGGCTTTTCAGCCCCCCGCCAGCCGCCCCTCGGCCCCAAAATGGCGCGGAAAGAACGCCGCCGCACTTGCCCAGACCGTCGCCTGCGCCTCCTCACGGCTATAGGGATTCTGCATCGTCATCAGGTCCAGCCAGACCCCTTCTGTCGTCACTCGCAGCACCCGCGCAATCCGAACCGCATCACCCGAATAGCTGCCAAGCGCAACAAGGTCACTGCAAAGACCCTCCATAAGCCTTTGATATTCTTCATCGTTAGAGCCACAGCTTTCCTGATACATCGGGCGGCTCTGCGCCTCACCCCAGAACGCACACCACGCTGCCAGCCGATCCGCGGTGCAAATGGCCGGCGCAAAATCGGCGTCGATCAAGGCCGCGATCCGGTCCGCCGGATGCGGCCCCGCCACCGCCAACGCCGCCTGCCAATTGGCGCGGTACTCCTCCGACAGGTGATCCAGCGTCGCAGCCAGAAGCTTGTCCTTTGATTCAAAATGGAAATTCGCCAACCCATGCGACAACCCCGCCCGCCTGGCCACCTCACCCAGCGTCGTCCGCGCAAAGCCGTTTTCCGCAATCACCGATATCGTCGCCTCGATCAACTGCAGCCGACGTTCCTCACGGCTCAACTTGCGGCGCGGCGCAGGAGTCGTCTCAGTTGCGGCCTCCATCGGCATTCCTTTCACACAAGAATCTCCTACAATATTGCCCGGAACGCCAACAAAACAAAGGCTTTTCGCCCTCATCAATCATTTTGATTGACAGTTCAATCAGAATCTTGCGACCATTCCCGAACGCCTGCCCCTCCGACCCGGAGCCTTCCGCATGACGACCCACCCGCTCCATTCGCTTCCCATCCCGAACACCTGGGATCGGCGCGGCCTGCCCGGCTGGACCTATCACTCCCCCGCCCTGTTTGAGCTTGAAAAGTCACATGTTTTCCTGACGCACTGGCAGGTGGCCGGGCATGAATGCGACCTGCCCGCCCCCGGCGATTGGCTCACTTTCGACATGCTCGGTGAACGCGCGGTGCTGATGCGGGGCGCCGATGGCGTGGTCCGCGCCTTCCACAACCTGTGCCGCCACCGTGGCGCGCGTGTCGTAGACGGCGACCGCGGCCAATGCCGGGGCGCCATAGTTTGTCCCTTCCATGGCTGGGTCTATAACCTTGACGGCACCCTGCGCGGGGCGGCCCAACCCACCAGCTTTGGCGATATGGATCGCACGAAGTTCGGCCTGAAACCCATTGAACTGCAATCCTTCCATGGATTTCTCTTCATCCGCTTCAATCCCGGCCCACAGCCCGATATCGCCGATTACCTCGCCCCCTATGAGGCCGATTTCGCCGCCTATCGCACCGCCGACATGCTGCCCGTCGCCACCCCCTATTGGTCAACCGAACTGCCGGTGAACTGGAAATCCGTTCGGGATGTCGACAATGAAGGCTACCACGTCCCGCTCGCCCATCCCGGATTGCAGGATCTCTATGGCCGTGACTATCGCGATGTCTTTCTTCCGCATGGGCTGAACATTTCCATCGGCCGCTACGGCGATACCCCCGGCAGGCTCTGGTCGGTGCGCCATTACAACCGCCTGTCCCGGTCACGCGATCACCTGCCCCCGCATCTGGCTGGCGCCTGGACATATTACGGCCTGTTCCCGCAGATCGTTTTTGCCTTCACCCCGGAAGGTGTTCAATACTATCACGAAATCCCGATCGGCCCCGGCCGGACCCGGCTCACCGGCAGGCTCTACCGCAACCCCGATGAAACCCGGCAAGAGCGTCTCGCCCGCTACCTCGCCATGCGCATCGACCGCGACACCTCGGCCGAGGATCAGCAGCTTTCCATCTGGTCGAACGAATCCATGCGCTCGTCGGCTTTCGAAAACTTTCATCTTTCCGATCTCGAATGGGGCCTGCGCCGCCATCACGATGACCTGCGCGCACTGATCCCGGTGATGAAACTGGATCAGGCCCCACCAGAAGACCGCATCGCCGCAATCAATCGGGAAATGCTTGGCGCATCAACCTGACCGCGCCTAGCCTGCCACCACCAGACCGGGCAAACCGGCACATGCCCACAGGGAGACTGCCATGAAACTGACCCGCAGAAATGCCCTTCTGACCCTCGGTAGCACTCTGGCGCTTCCCTATGTCCGCCCCTCTTGGGCGCAGGCCGGAACGGTGAATGTCTACAACTGGTCTGACTATATCGGTGAAACCACCATCGCGGATTTCGAGGCGGAAACCGGCATTGGCGTGGTCTATGACCTGTATTCCAGCGCCGAAGAGATGCAGGCAAAGATGCTGGCCGGATCGACGGGCTATGATGTCGTGGTGATGGCCGGTCTGAACCTGCCTAACTTCGTTCAGGCGGGCGTCTATCAGAAACTGGATCGCAGCCGCCTGACAAACCACGCAAACCTCGACCCACAAATCCTTAAGATCGTTGAAGGATTCGATCCGGGGAACGAACACGGTGTTCCTTACATGTGGGGCTCTGTGGGCGTCACCTATAACCTCGACATGATCCGTGAACGCCTGCCCGATGCCGACCTTGAATCCCTCGACACGCTGTTCAAACCCGAAAACGCCGCCAAGCTGGCGGATTGCGGTATCTCTCTGCTCGATAGCCCCACCGACATCGGCTTCATGGTGATGAAGTATATCGGGATTGATCCCAACACCGCTGGCCCCGCCGAATACCAGAAAATGGCCGAGGCATTTGCCCCCATCCGCGACTATGTCGCCACTTTCGATAATGCCAATTACCTGACCTCCATCCCGAATGGTGAACTTTGCGCCATCAACAGTTGGTCTGGCGATTACGGCGTGGCCAAGGCCCGCGCCGCCGAGGCGGGGATTGAGATGAACCTCGCCTACTACGTTCCAAAGACCGGCGCGCCAGCCTGGTTCGATCTGCTGTGCCTGCCCGCCGACGCGCCCAACACCGACAACGCCTATACCTTCGTCAACTACCTGCTGCGCCCCGAGGTGATTGCCGCCTGCACGAACTTCATCGGCTATGCCAATGCCAACAAGGCAGCAACGCCGCTGGTCGATCCCGCCATTGCATCCGATCCGGCCATCTATCCGGATGACGCGACGCTGGCCCGCATGTTCACCCCCACCCCGCAAACCGAAGAACAGGACCGCGAGATCACCCGCATCTGGACCACCATCAAGTCCGGCGGCTGACCATGACCGCTGCCGCCGCGCCGTTTCTAAGGATCGAGGGCGTCTCCAAGACATTCGGCACCTTTCAGGCCGTGCGCGACGTGTCGCTGACCATCACCAAGGGCGAAATCTTTGCCCTTCTTGGCGGTTCCGGCTGCGGCAAGACAACCCTTTCGCGGATGCTTGCAGGGTTCGAAGAACCCACCGCAGGCCGCATCTTTCTGGACGGGCAGGACATGACAAAGGTTCCGCCTTGGGAACGGCCCGTCCACATGATGTTTCAAAGCTATGCCCTCTTCCCCCACATGACCGTGGAAAAGAATGTGGGCTATGGGCTGAAGCACGAACCCATGACCGCCGCTCAGCGCGCCGACCGTGTCCGTGCCATGCTGGAACTGGTGCAACTCACCCCCTTTGCCCAACGCAAACCCCATCAGATTTCGGGCGGCCAGCGTCAACGTGTGGCGCTTGCCCGCGCTTTGGCCCGGCAGCCAAAGCTCCTGCTGCTCGATGAACCCCTTGCCGCGCTGGACAAGAAGCTGCGTGAACACACGCAGTTCGAACTGATGTCCATTCAGGAACGCACGGGCGTAACCTTCATCGTCGTGACCCATGATCAGGAAGAGGCGATGACCCTGGCCGACCGCATCGCCGTCATGGATCGCGGGCAGGTGCAGCAAATCGGCCCCCCGGCCGAGGTTTACGAACAACCCGCCTCGCGGTTTGTAGCCAATTTCCTGGGCTCCATCACCCAGTTCGACGCCACCGTCACCGCCATTGACGGCCCCCGCACCCGCCTGTCCGTTCCCACCTTCGGGGCCGAGGTCGAGGCTGGAACCCTGCCCGGCATCGCACAGGGCGAAACGCTTACCCTTGGCCTGCGCCCGGAAAAGGTGATGCTGCACCGCGACCGGCCCGAAGGTCCCAACGTGATCGCGGGCGAGGTGAAGGATCTTGCCTATTTCGGCAAGGACAGCCTGTATCGTGTCACCCTTCCCGGCGGCGGGTTGATGTCGGTTCATGCGGTGAATGCCCGCCGCACGGGCGATGCCCGCCCGGATTGGAATGATCGCGTCTGGCTCAGCTTTGATCCATCCGCAGCCATCCTGTTGCGGGATTGATCCGATGCACGCCCGCCTGTCCAACTGGTTCAACCGCAGGGGCTGGTCAGACCTGATCATCGGGCTGCCCTATCTCTGGCTGCTGCTTTTGTTCCTGCTACCCTTCCTGATCGTGCTGGCCATGAGCGTGGCCACCCGCACGCCCACCGCGCCGCCCTTTGGCTATGGCGGGGAAAATCCCGTCGTGAATCTGAACGGTTACGCGCGGCTCTTCACAGATGAGCTTTACATCCGCGCCTTCCTTACCTCGCTGACAAATGCCGCCATCGCCACCATTCTGTGCCTGCTGATCGGCTATCCCATGGCGCTGGGCTTGACCCGCGTCTCAAAAGGTTGGCGCAACATATTGCTGATGCTGGTTATTCTGCCCTTCTGGACGTCATTCCTGCTGCGCGTCTATGCCTGGATGGGGATGATGGGCAAGAACAGCTGGTTCAACCAGATGCTGACGCAGGGTTGGAACTGGCTCACCCCCGAAGGCTGGGCCGTCACGTCCCTGCCATTGATGCATTCCAATTTCGCCGTCGTGCTGGTGATGGTCTATACCTATCTGCCGTTCATGATCCTGCCGCTCTATGCCAGCCTCGAACGGCTTGACCCAGCGCTGGATGAGGCGGCGATGGACCTTGGCACCCGTCCCTTCGGCGTTTTCCGCGATGTCACTCTGCCGCAATCCATTCCCGGCATCGTGGCGGGCGGGCTGTTGGTCTTTATCCCCGCTGCGGGGGAATTGGTGATTCCCACGCTGGTGGGAGATGCCGCCAGCCCGATGATCGGGCGCGTGATTTCGGATGAGTTCACATCGGCCCGCGATTGGCCCATGGCCTCATCTGTAGCCGTCGCCCTGCTGCTGATCATGGTCATCCCGACCATGCTATACAGCCACTATCAGGCCAAGGCAGATGGCGAGGGCAAGCGATGAAGCGCCGCCCCTGGTTCCTGTTCACCATGCTCTGCTTCGGCTTTGCCTTCTTCTACGTGCCAATCCTGTCGATGATCGTCTACTCCTTCAATGAAAGCCGCCTTGCCACGGTATGGGGCGGGTTTTCGACGAAGTGGTATGTCTCACTCATGTCCAACCGTCAGGTCGGCGCGGCGCTGCTGCTGTCGCTTCAGATCGCGGTCATCTCGGCCACGATCGCCACCATCCTTGGCACCATGGCGGGCATCGCTTTGGCGCGCTTTACCCGATTTCGCGGCCGCCTACTGTTTTCCGGCCTTGTCACGGCCCCCCTTGTGATGCCCGAGGTGATCACCGGCATCTCCTCGCTGATGCTGTTCCTGCTGATGGCCGACTGGATCGGCTGGCCGGGGCAACGCGGATTTACCACCATCACGCTGGCCCATATCACCTTTTCCATGGTCTTCGTCACCACCGTGGTGCAGGCCCGGATGATCCAGTCCGACCGCGCCATCGAAGAGGCCGCGATGGACCTTGGCTCACGCCCCTGGCAGGTGATGTGGGACATCACGCTTCCCACCATTTTTCCGGCCATCCTGTCGGGCTGGCTGCTGGCCTTCACCATTTCGCTCGACGATGTGGTCATCACCTCCTTCACCACTGGGCCGGGCAACACCACCCTGCCCCTGCTGATCTGGTCCAAGGTCAAGCTGGGCGTCACACCCGATATCAACGCGCTGGCCACGCTGACCGTACTGGTGGTGGGCACCGGCGTAGTGATCGCCGGCGTCATCCTGAACCGGGCCGAGAGGCGGCGCATCCGCGATGAACGCATGGCCTATCGCACCAATGACTGACGCTCCCGAAACCCTGCTGTCCCTGCCCCTTGGCACCCCCGGCGCGGGGCGCATCCGCTATGGCGCGGCGATGGCGCTGTATCAGCAAGGCCATATCTCACCCGCAGAGTTGGAGGCATGGCGCATCGCCTCGGCCTCCGACACCCGGCCCGTTGATCAGGTTCTCGCCGCCCATGGCCTGCCTGCCCCCCGTCGGGCAGACCCCACGAACACCCTGACCCGCCTGATGCAAGAAGCCGCCGCCGCCCTTACCTTGTTGCGCTGCCCCGGCGCGGCGGAACTGCGCCGCCTGCTTGCACAGCGCAGCGAAACGCCACGGCCGCGCCCCGCACAGACGCTCCCCGTCGTTACCCGGCATCTGGAGAAGGCTCTTTTCGCCCTACGGGCCACCCACCCCGCCCTTGCCACGGCCATCACTGCCGCCAGCCCGCAACTGCATTGGCAGATGCCAGACAGCGACAGTCCCGATCCCGACGGCCCCGCAATCTGCACGCTGCTGGGCGGAAACGCCCCCTTCCCGGCGCGGGATGCGGAGTTTGGCCTTTACCTCATCGCACCCCACGGCCTGGACCGCGATAACAGCCATCCCGCGCCCGAGCTTTACCTGCCCCTCACTGGCCCGCATGGCTGGCGCTTTGGCCCCGACCGCCCCCTGATCCGCAAACACGCACTGGTCCCGATCTGGATTGATGCCCACCGCCCGCACCTCATCAAGGCAGGCGCTACCCCCTTCCTCGCCCTTTACGGACGGACACGCGACGCGCAGGCCCCCGCCCGCATCCTGCGGGCCTCCGACTGGCCCGCGCTGCACGCGCTGCGGCTGGAGGCACACTGATGGCCCGCGTTCTGCTGACCAACGCCCATATCCGCACCATGAACCCCGCCCAGCCGGCAGCCGAAGCGTTGGTGATCGAGAATGACCGCATCCTCGCCATCGGCGAAGCCGCCCATATGGCCGCAAAGGCAGGGCCGAAGGCAGAGGTGATTGATGCGCAAGGCCGCCTCATCCTGCCCGGCCTTCAGGATGCCCATATCCATCTTCTGAACGGCGGAACGGATCTGGTGCAAACCGCACAGCTTTACGATTGCACCACCACCGACCAGATCGCCGCCACCCTTCAGGCCCATGCGGCAACGCAAAGTGGCCCCATGCTTTGGGGTGCAGGTTGGCAATGCGGGTTCTTTGGCGATGCCAACCTGACCCGCGCCGTGCTGGACCCTGTCACGCCTGACCGTCCCTGCCTGATCTATGACGGCAATTTCCACAACGCCTGCCTGAACACGCGTGCCATCGTAATGATTGGCCTGACCGACGACACCCCCGATCCGCAGGGCGGCCACTTCGTCCGCGACGCCCAGGGACGCGCCACCGGCATGCTGCACGAGGATGCGATCTACTGGGCGCTCGACCGCCTGCCCAAAACGACCGAAGCGACGTATTGCGCCGGTCTCCACGCCGGGCAGGCCCTTGCCAACCGGCATGGCATAACGGGCATTCTGGACCCTTTCATCCAATCCCATCACATCGGCATCTACGCTCAGGCCGCGGCACAAGACGCCCTGACCCTGCGCGTGGCAGGCGCCATGTCTGTCACCTCTGCCGATACGGTGGACACGGCCCTCGCTCGCCTCACTGCACGCCGCGCGGCGCACCGGACCGAGGACTTTCATCTCCACTCCGCCAAATTCTTCCTCGATGGCGGGTTGGAAAACCGCACCGCCGCGCTGATCGACGATTATGCCGATGCCCGTGGCGGCAACTGCCCCCTGATGTTCCCGCCCGACCAGATTCGCGCCCTGTTCACCGCGCTCGATGCCGCGCGGTTTCAGATCCACGTCCATTGCATCGGCGACCTCGCCACCCGCGCTGCGCTCGACGGGTTTCAGGCCGCCCGTGAAGCCAACGGCGCGTGGCCAGGGCTGCACCAGATCGCGCATTGCCAACTGGTCCACCCAGATGACCGCCCGCGCTTTGCTGCGCTGGGGGTGATGGCGAACCTGCAACCGCTCTGGGCCTGTAACGATCCGATCATCCCCGATGACACCATGGCTATGATCGGCCCTGCCCGCGCAGCATGGACCTATGCCAACCGCAGCCTCATCGATGCAGGCGCGCCGTGGTGCATCAATTCTGACTGGGCAGTCACCACGCTCAACCCGTTTGAAATCATCGGCACCGCGATCACCCGCGAACCGCCGCGCCACCGGGGTCGCGCCGCGCCGTTCTTTCCGTCTGAACGGATGACGATCCATGAGGCCGTCCTTGGCTACACCACACATGCCGCCGCCGCCTGCTGGCGCGGGCATTATACCGGCGCTTTGCGCCCCGGCTTTTCGGCGGATCTGATCATCCTCGACCGCGATATCTTCACCTGCGATCCCTATGAAGTGGCGGATACCCAGATACTTCTCACCCTGTTCAAGGGCCGCGCCGTCCATCGCGCCGCCTGCTACACCTGACGGAAAGGCTATCGTCCATGACCAACACATCCCAAACCCGCCGCGTCGCCAATATCCACAACGCGCCCTTCACGCCCTTTGTCTATCCCGATGGCGTCGCCTTGGGCGATGAGATCCTGCAACTGGACAGCGATAAGCCGCTGGGCGAAGGTTTTCACGTCTATCGCATGCCCGCCGGGATGCGGACGCGGTCGCATATCCACAACGGCCATGAACAGTTCCTGATCCTCGAAGGCGAGTTGATCGAAGACGATGGCACCGTCTTCAAGCCGGGCGATCTGGTCTTCTATGCCGATGGCACAGAGCACAGTTCCTATACCCCGCACGGCTGCCTGCTGGCTGTCCACATCGTCAGCGCGGAAACGCCGACCGAATGATCCCCGGCCTGTCATGGGCCGAATCACCCTGCGCTGGCCCAGCCGGAACCTAGTTCCGCTGGCTTGGTTTCGCCACAGTTCAGGTCGGAGATCGTTAACGAAAATTAACCACTCAGCCACTTTTCTGCTGATCGTTTCCAAAGCGGAAAAAACGCCCTCCAGTGCCTTGAATTGGCACCGGAAAGGGCAACCGCCGTGTACCGAATTCCTTGCGGGAAGGCAGAAGTATGGTAACAATTTGTCTAAAGGTGCGCCCTGCACCTATTGCGCTGCCACGGTCGAATGACCGGATCAGAGCAAGCAGATGATCTGCCAAGCGGTGGGGGCCGCCTGATCAGACTTCCGGGGCAAGTCGAAGTAACCCAAGCTGCCGGGGTGTGTAATGAGTGTCTGTGTTATCCTTGCCGCGTCCTGCGGCACTTCGCCCGCGTGTTCGCGCGCCCGGACAAGCCCCCGCTCGGCCAATCGTGGCAAGGGGTGCATGTGATGGGCATCCTCTATTCCTCCTCCGGCATCACCGCGACTTCTAGCCTTGCCATGCCGTCCGCCGCCGCACAGGCGGTTGAGGCGACGATGCTGTCGCAGGGCCTGCGCCTGCGGGTCGGTTCGCATCCCTCGGATCTCTGCGCTATCGAAGACCTGTCTATTGGCGATCCGATCTGGGACATGGCGACCGAACGTCTGATCGACATTGACGCCATGGCCTGCGCCACGCTGGACATTCAGCAACTCGATGACATGGGCCTGCGCGCCATGGCCATCGCTACGCCGTCGGGACAAGGCTATCTCGCCCTTGCCTCGGCCCGGATCATGGCACCCGCACCGCGCGCAATTCCCAGCTTTGCAGCCACGAACTTCTTCCGCTTCTGGCCCGAAGCCCGCCTTGTGGCCGAGGTTGAGGGTCGGCCCGTCCTGATCCGGACTGGCGTGATCTGAGGCGGCGCTATCTGAGGGCGGCACCCCTCAATCCGGCACGATAAACCCCTGCGCCGCAAAGGCCGCATCTGCGGCCTCATCTGTCAGCGCCTCAAGAAAGGCCCTATCCCCGGCATCCACCGCCCCTGTCAGCAATGCCGCAGGATAGACAATCGGCGGATGGCTGGTTTCGGGAAAGGTGGCAACAACCGTGACATTGTCATCGGCGACAGCATCGCTGGCATAGACGATCCCGTAAGGCGCCTCACCCGACGCTACCAGCGCCAGCGCGGCCCGCACATTTTCGGACTGTGCAACCGCCCCGGACACCGATGGCCAAAGCCCAAGATGCTCCAGCGCCGCCTTGCCATATTGCCCTGCAGGCACCGCATCGACCATCGCCATGGACAGGCGCCCCCCGGCCAGCAATCCAGCGAGGTCCGTTTCTGGCCCGATCTCGACCGGGGCCGCGTCCTTTCCATGCGCAATCAGCACCAGCCGGTTGCCCAGAATATCGGCACGGGTTCCGGCCGCCACCAGACCGACCTTCTCCACCTCATCCATCCAGTTCACGGCCGCCGAGATAAAGATATCCGCCGGCGCGCCTTCGATAATCTGCTTGGCCAGGGCATTCGATCCGGCATAGCTGATCACGACCTCATGCCCAGTGTTGGCCTGAAAGTCGGCCGCCACCTGATCCAACCCTGTCTTCAGCGAGGCAGCCGCAAACACCACCACCCGATCCGCCCAGGCGGGCATGGGCAGGCACAGCAAGGCACAAAGAACAAGTCCCCGGCTCAGATGTGCAGCGTGCATTTTTCCCCCGAAATCAATGGCTTTCGCAGCAAACTCACCATGCGAACCCCCGATGATCAAGCTCTGCCCCGCAGACCGGGCGGATATCAGCCTTAGGCTTGCGAAACGGGCGCTGGTCCGGATCTTGGGCGCGGCTAGGTACCCTTCGCCACGCCGCGCCCCGCCAAAAGCGCACGGATATTCACGTCGAACGGCGGACGCACGATCCCGAACTCGGTGATCAAACCAGCAATCAATCGGTTGGGCGTCACGTCAAAGGCCGGGTTGAAGGCGGGCGCGCCCACTGGTGCGATCAGGCTGTCGCCGACGCGCAGCACTTCATCCCCGTCCCGTTCCTCAATCTCGATCCCGTCGCCGCTGGCGGTGGACAGATCAATCGTCGATGTCGGGCAAGCCACATAGAACGGCACCCCATTGTCCTGCGCCGCCAGTGCAAGGTTATAGGTGCCGATCTTGTTGGCGGTGTCGCCATTGGCAGCAACCCTGTCACAGCCCACCACGGCCATGTCCACCTTGTGCCGTCGCATGATATGCGCCGATGCCCCATCCACCACGATGGCATGGGGAACGCCGTATTCCATCAATTCGAACGATGACAGCTTCGCCCCCTGCAACCTCGGCCGCGTTTCATCGAGATAGGCGAACACCTTACGCCCCGATTCATGCGCCCGCCGGATGATCCCCAGCGCGGTGCCAACACCGACCGTGGCCAACGCGCCCGTGTTGCAATGGTGGAAGAAGGTCACCTCTTGCGGCAGGATGGCCAGCGCATGTGCCGCTATCGCCTCATTCACCGCGATATCCTCGCGCTCCATCACCCGCGCCTCTTCCAGCAGGCGCGAGGCATCCGCCCCGGCCCGCCACAGCAGCGCCATCCGATCCAGCGCCCAGAACAGGTTCACCGCCGTAGGCCGCGATGCGCGCAGAACCCGATCCGCCGCCTCCAACGCCGGGATCAGCGGCACATCCGCCGCCTCGGCCAGCAAGGCCGCTTGCGCCATGCCGAACCCCGCCGCCACCCCGATGGCCGGGGCACCCCGCACCGTCATGTCGCGGATGGCGCCCGCCACCGCCTCAGGCGAGGTCAGGTCACGGTACTGCACCGTTCCCGGCAGGAACCGCTGATCCAGAAGCCGCAGGCAATGGCCTGCCGCGATCCATTCCATGGTTCGAAACGCCATGGCATCCCCCTGCGCAGGAAAGCCGGGGCCCTGCATCGCAAGGCCCCGTGCCGACAATCAGCCGATGATTGACGTGAAGGTGGCCGAAGGCCGCATCACCGCCGCCGTCTTGACCGGGTCGGTATGGTAATACCCGCCCAGATCGGCCGGCTTACCCTGATCACGGGCCAGTTCGGCAACGATCTTGGCCTCATTCTCGGCCAGCGCCTTGGCGATGGGTGCGAAATGGGCGGCCAGTTCCGCGTTTTCAGACTGCACCGCAAGGGCCTGCGCCCAATACAGCGCAAAGTAGAAATGGCTGTCACGGTTGTCCGTCTGGCCGACCCGCCCTTTGGGCGATTTGTCATGGTCCAGCACGCCCTGCGTCGCCACATCCACGGCCCGGCCCAACACCCGCGCCTTTTCGTTTCCGGTCACATCGGCCAGAAACTTCAGGCTTTCCCCCAGCGCGCAGAACTCGCCCAGCGAATCCCAGCGTAGGTGGTTTTCCTCAACCAGTTGCTGCACATGCTTGGGCGCCGACCCACCGGCCCCGGTTTCAAACATGCCCCCGCCCTGCATCAGCTTGACGATCGAAAGCATCTTGGCCGAGGTCCCAAGTTCAAGGATCGGGAACAAGTCGGTCAGATAATCCCGCAGCACGTTGCCAGTGATCGCGATAGAGTTTTCGCCCTTGCGGATCGTCTCCAAAGACAGGCGCGTCGCCTCGCGCGGGGCCATGATCTGGAACTTGTCGGCCACGCCCGCCGCAGCAAGTATCGGGCGGACATAGTTGATTAGCTCGGCATCATGCGGCCGCGTTGCATCCAGCCAAAAGATCGCCTGGCAACCCTCGGCGCGCTGCCGGTCAATCGCCAGCTTGACCCAATCCTCGATCGGGGCCTTGCGGGTGGCCGCTGCGCGCCAGATGTCGCCCGCCTGCACCTTGTGCTGGTGCAGCACATCGCCATTCGCCGCGATCAGGCGCACCGTGCCATCAGCCGGGATTTCAAAGGTCGTCGGGTGTGAGCCGTATTCCTCGGCCTTCTGCGCCATCAGGCCGATGTTCTGCACCGTCCCTGCCGTGGCCGGGTCCAGCGCCCCCGTTGCCTTGAAATAGGCGACCGACTCGTCATAGACGGCGGCGTAAGAACTGTCCGGGATCACGCAATTGGTATCTGCCGCCTTGCCATCCGGACCCCAGCCCTTGCCACCCGCCCGGATCAGCGCAGGCATCGACGCATCCACGATCACGTCAGACGGGACATGCAGATTGGTGATTCCCTTGTCGGAATTCACCATGTAAAGCGGCGGGCGATCGGCCATCACCGCCTCGATTTCGGCAAGAACGGCCTTGCCATCCGGCATGTCTGCAATCCGGTCCAGCATTACGCCAAGCCCGGAATTCGCATCCACACCGGCCGCCTGAAACGCAGCGCCATGACGATCAAAGACCGGCGCAAGGAAGGCCTTGACCGCATGACCAAAGATGATCGGATCCGACACCTTCATCATCGTGGCCTTCAGGTGGATGGAGAACAGCACCCCCTCGCGCTTTGACACCGCGATCTGTTCGGTCAGAAAAGCGCGCAGCGCAGCGACCGACATGAAGGTCGCATCCACCACCGTGCCGGGGTGATAGTTCACCCCTTCCTTCAACACCTTCACTGCGCCATCCGCCGTGAACAGTTCGATCCGCGCCGCGCCGGCCTGAGCCGCGCTCAGCGTGACTGATGTCTCATTCGACCGGAAATCCCCGCCTGACATCGTCGACACGCGGGTCTTGCTGTCCGCGCTCCATGCGCCCATCGAATGCGGATTGGCCTTGGCGTAATTCTTCACCGCCGCCGCCGCGCGCCGGTCGGAATTGCCCTCGCGCAGGACCGGGTTCACCGCCGACCCTTTGATTGCATCATAGCGGCGGCGGGCTTCCTTTTCCGCATCGTTTTGCGGGTCTTCGGGGTAGTCGGGCAGATCATAGCCCTGCCCCTGCAATTCCTTTACCGCCGCCACCAGCTGCGGGGCAGAGGCAGAGATGTTCGGCAGCTTGATCACATTCGCCGCTGGCGTGGTCACCAGCGCGCCCAGTTCCGCCAGATCGTCCGGCTGTCGCTGCGCATCAGTCAACCGTTCGGGGAAAGCCGCGATGATCCGCCCGGCCAGCGATATGTCACGCGTGCCAACCGTTACCCCCGCGGCAGCCGCATAGGACCGGATGATCGGCAAGAGCGACGCCGAGGCAAGCTGCGGCGCTTCGTCCACCGTGGTGTAGATGATGTCGGGAATGGGTCGATCGGTCATGTGAAAGCCTGTTGTCTTGCAGTTACGGCCAGCGGCCAGACGCAAAGGCGGCGCGCGGCCCAGCCACGCCCCGCCTCTTGATTTCCAACCTAGTCATGCTGCGTGCGAAACAAAAGCCGCTCCTTGCAGCGCTGTGCGCTTTCCTGCATCCGGGGGAACGCAATCCCCCACAGCCCCACCCGGATGCAGAATGCTGGATGGTCAGACCACCTCGACCGTCAGCGTCCCCACGCCCTCGATCACGGCCTCCATCACATCGCCGCGCACCACGGCACCAACACCCGAAGGCGTCCCCGCCATGATCACATCACCCGCCTGAAGCTCGAAATACTCCGACAGGTAGGAAATCATCTCTGGCACCTTCCAGATCATCTGGTTCAGGTCGCCCTCCTGCCGCAGCGCGCCATTGACCGTCAGCGCAACCCGCCCCTGATCGGGATGGCCGACCTGCGCCACCGGCAGTACCGGGCCGACCGGACCCGACAATTCAAAGGCTTTACCGATTTCCCACGGACGGCCCATCTTCTTGGCCTCGCCCTGCAAATCGCGCCGCGTCATGTCGAGGCAGACACCATAGCCAAAGACATGCGACAGGGCCTGATCCAGCGGGATGTTGGTTCCCCCCGATTTCAACGCCACCAGCAGTTCCACCTCGTGATGCACATCGCTGCTGTGCGGGGGATAGGGGAACGCGCCCGACGAATCGAGGTTGTTGGGGTTCTTTTGGAAAAAGAACGGCGGCTCACGGTCCGGATCATGGCCCATCTCAACCGCATGAGCGGCGTAATTGCGCCCAATGCAATACACCCGGCGCACCGGGAAGGCCCCGCCACCTGACACGGGAATCGCCGGAACCGGCGGCGCGGGGATCACGAAATCAGCCATAAGTCACCTCTTCTAAGCAGCGATATGCCGTTGCATACCGTATCAAATGGTTCAAATCAATCCCGCAAAACCTGCACAACTGATAGCGCAAACAAACCAATTGATGATTGATGAGACCAATTTTTGATGTAGAACCCTGTTTAGCACGTAATTGGTCAACCAATTTTGGGGAATGGTTCATGGATGCCTCGACATCAGACCCGGTAACGCTTTTGCGCAGCTACATCCTTGAGGGTGGCTTCGGCAGCGGCGGCAAACTGCCGCCCGAACGGCAGTTGACCGATGAACTGGGCCTGTCTCGCGCCACCATCCGCAAGGCGCTGGATGTGCTGGAACGCGACGGCCTGATCTGGCGCCATGTCGGCAAAGGCACCTTCATTTCCGAAGACACCAGCCGCAAGCCTAGCAGCGCCACAGTCGAACTTGGCCGCCAGCTGACACCCTTTCGGATGATCCGCGCGCGTCTTGCCATCGAACCCGCCATCGCCCGCGAAGCCGCGGTTAACGCCTCGGGCGAAACCCTGACGCGGATGCAGCGCGCCATAGACCGGGCCAAATCGGCCACCACCTGGAACGAATATGAAATCCAGGACGATCTCTTTCACCGCGCCGTGGCCGAAGCCAGCGACAACCTGCTGCTGCTGTCGCTGTTCGATCAGCTGAACGAGGTGCGCCGCGCCGTGGCCTGGGGTGCCGTGTCGCGCGAAAGCGCCCACCCCTCGCCCGATCATTCGAGCTTTGCCGAACATGATGCCATCGCAGCCGCCATCGCCAGCCGCGACCCGCATGCCGCCTATGAGGCGATGCGCAGACATATCGGCTCCGTCGCCCGCCGCCTGTTCGGCGAGGTGTAGGGCCAACCCAATCCCCGGACACAAGGCGGCACCAAGCCCGCACAGCCGGATCACACGACGAAGCGAACAGAGTTCTCAGGGAGGAGAAATCATGAAGACCTTCTTTGCCAACCTTGCAGGGATCGCCCTTGCCACTGGCCTTGCAGCGACCGCAGCACAGGCGGAAACCATCCGCATCGCGCTGGCGGAACAACCATCCGACGAAATGGCCGCCTTTTTCGTGGCTCTCGACCGCGCCAAGGCCAACGGCCTCGATTACGAATGGACCGCCTTCGCCGAAGAAGAGCTGGCCATTCAGGCCGTCCTCAGCGGCGACATGGACATCGCCTTTGGCACCCCCTACGCCGTGATGCAGCGGTCCAAGGCCCCGGTCCGGATCATCTTCCAACTGTCGCGCTTGGTGTTCTTCCCGGTTACGACCAAGGATTATGCCACGCTCAAGGATCTGGATGGCGTGCCAATCATGCTGCATTCGCGCGCAGGCGGCACAGATTCCATCGCCAACGTGATCGAAGACCGCGAAGGCATCAAATTCGGCGAACGTTCCTATGTTCCGGGATCGGACAACCGCGTGGTCGCCATGCTTGCCGGCCAGGCCGAAGCAACGATCCTTGACCTGTCCAACAAGAACAAGATCATCGCCGAGGCGGGTGACAAGTTCAACGCGCTCCCGATGTTCGAGGTCAAGGCCAGCGATGAGGCCCTTTTCGCCAATCTCGACTGGATGCAGGAAAACGAAGAGGCCGTGAACATCTTCGTCGATGCGCTGCACAGCGTCTGGACGGACATGGCCAAAGATCCGACCATCATCAGCAAGGAAACCGATCCGAACGGCCCCATCGGCCAACTTCCGGCCGAGGTTCTGGCCGAACTGGACGGGTTCTACACCGACGCAGTGGCTGGTGGACTCTATGACCCCAATGGCGGCGGGCGCGAAGCAGCGCAGGCTGATCTGGAATGGTACACCATGGCAGGCCAGCTGGAAGGCGATCCTGCCACGCTGAACCCCGAAGACTTCTGGTATTTCGCGCCGCTTGACGCCGCGATGAAGTAAACGCCGTCCCCTCGGACACAGCCCGCCGCCCGCTTGCGCCTTGTCGCATCGGGCGGCGGCCCTCCTTGCCTCGCCGTCGTCTTTGCAAAGGGCCAGCGATGATCAACCGCTCTCTCCTGCTTAAACTCCTCTCGGGGCTGATCGTCTTTGGCGCCTGGGAAATCGCCGGACGCGTCCCGATTTCCTACGCCTTTCCGACCTTCCTTGAATCCATGGCCGCGCTGGCGCGCATGACCTTTGATGGCACGATTTTCGTGGCCTATGGCGAAACCCTGCGCCCGCTGGTCGTTGGCGTCGCCATATCGGCGGTCTTCGGCATCGGCATCGGCCTTTGGATCGGGCTGTCGAAGCAGTTCGAATGGCTGTTTTCGCCGATCTTCATCGTCATGCAGGCCGCGCCCCTGGCGGCGCTGATCCCGATCCTTGTGATGATCTACGGCATCGGCCTGACATCGAAGGTCTTTGTCGTCTGCATCATGGCCATGCCGGTGATCGTGCTGAACACCGCCAGCGCCGTGCGCAACACCCCTGCCTCACTCAAGGAAATGGCCACGTCCTTCATGGCGGCCGACCGCGATGTCCTGCTCAAGATCATCCTTCCCGCCGCCTCACCCGTCATCTTCTCTGGCCTGCGCCTTGGCGTATCGGCCGGGTTCATCGGGGCCATCCTGTCGGAACTGAAGATCACCCCGACAGGCGTCGGTGACATCATCACCTACAGCCGGTCCATCGCAGATTACCCCAGCATGTATGCGGCGATCTTCTCCATCATCCTTCTGGCGGTTCTTTTCCTGAACCTGCTGGAAAAGCTCGAAAACATACTCTTTGAAGGGAACAACCGTGGATATGTCTCAGATTAAGCCAGACGCACGGCAAGCGATGCCCGCCACCGACAGCGCCGTTTCTGTCCGCAACGTGTCCAAGGTTTACGGCGATGTGCAGGCCCTCAAGGATCTGACGCTGGATTTCCCTCGGGGAGAGCTGACCTCGCTCCTCGGGCCGTCGGGCTGCGGCAAGACCACGCTGCTGAAAATCATCGCTGGCCTCCTGCCAGCCACGTCGGGCGAGGTTTTGATCAATGGCCGCGCCGTCACAGGCCCCGGCCCGGATCGGTCTTTCGTGTTTCAGGACTTTGCCCTGATGCCCTGGGCCACCGTCCTGCGCAATGTGGCCTTTGGGCTGGAACTGCGCGGCGTCGCAAAATCGGAACGCGAGGCCGTGGCTGAGAAATACATCGCCGCCGTGGGCCTTGCCGGGTTTGAACAGAAATACCCGCATCAGCTTTCGGGTGGCATGCGGCAGCGTGTCGGACTTGCCCGCGCGCTGTCAGTAAATGCCGAGGTACTGCTGCTGGACGAACCCTTCTCGGCCGTCGATGAACAAACCCGCCGCAAGTTTCAGGAAGACATGCTGGAACTGGTCCAGAACGAAAAGAAAACCTTCATCTTCGTCACCCATTCTATCGAAGAAGCGGTCTATGTCTCGGATCAGATTGCCATTCTGCTGCCGCGCCCCAGCCGGGTGTCGGAAATCATCCGCCCGGCCAGCTTCCGCGACAAGGGCGTCGCCAACATCCGCCGCGATCCGGAATACCTCGACATCGTCGATCGGATCTGGGCCTCGCTGCGCAACTATGTGGAATAGGCCATGACCCTTTTCGGCTACAAACTCCCCGCCCTGTCATCGCTGATCCTTTGGGCCCTGTTGTGGGAGGTGGTGGGGCGGCTGGAACTTACCTTCTTCGTCCCCCCCTTTTCTGAGGTGTTCACTACCCTCATCGCCCTGATCCCGACCCCAGCCTTCCTGTCGGCTCTGGGCGTCACGGCGGCAGCCTTTGGCGCGGGGGTGTTCTTTGCCATCGTGATCGGCATTCCCGTGGGCATCCTGATGGGCAAAAGCCGCGTGCTGGATGAACTGCTGCTGCCATGGGTCAACATCTTCCTGTCGGCCCCGCTGACGGCGCTGGTTCCGGTGCTGATGGTGCTCTTCGGCTTTGGCACCCGTACCGTGATCATCACCACCACGCTTTTTGCAATCTGGATCATCATCCTGAACGCCCGCGCAGGGGTAAAGCAGATCAACCGCTCGTTGGTGGAAATGGCGCGCAGTTTCGGCGCATCCCCGCTGGATGCCTTCTTCAAGGTCTATTTCTGGGCCGCCTTGCCCGAAATTCTCGGCGGTGTGCGCATCGGAGTGATCCGCGCGGTCAAAGGCGTAATCATCGGGCAGCTTCTGATTTCCATCGTGGGCTTCGGCGCGCTGTTCGAGCTTTATTCCAGCAAATTCCTGATGGCGGAATTCTGGGCCGTTCTGATCGTATTGTTCGGCCTTGCCTTTGCCCTGTCCGAGTTTCTGGCCTATCTGGAACGCAAGGTATCCTATTACGCGTCGTCGCGCGGCTGATCAGGCCGCGCCGCACGTCCCCGATCCAAGAGGCAAGACATGACCCGAACGCTCGCTGCTCTGCTCGCCCCTCATGCGGCAGAGGCCCCCGCCATCGGCGCACCGGGGCGTGATTGGCTGACATATGGTGGTTTGCGCCAGTTGACAGCCGACATCACCGAACAGCTTCGCAGCTTCGGGATCGCCGCGACCGACCGGGTGGCCATCGTCCTGCCCAACGGGCCGGACATGGCGGCTGCCTTCATCGCAGTCGCGCAGTCCGCCGTCACCGCCCCGCTGAACCCCGCCTATCAACAGGCCGAATACAGCTTTTACCTCGAAGATCTGCGCGCCCGCGCGCTGATCGTTCCCGAAGGCTATGACGGGCCCGCCCTTGCCGCAGCCCAACCCCTCGGTATGGCCATCCTGCGGCTGCAAGCCATCGACGGCGGCCCCGCCGGTCAGTTCCGCCTGACCGGGACAGCCGCCACCACCCCGGCCCCCGTTGCCCAGCCCGGCCCGGAAGATGTGGCGCTCATCCTGCACACCTCTGGCACCACGTCGCGGCCCAAGATCGTGCCGCTGACGCAGGCCAATCTTGCGGCCTCAGCAGGCAACATTGTGACTTCCCTCGTGCTGACCCCTGCGGATCGTTGCCTGAACGTCATGCCCTTGTTCCACATCCACGGCCTGATCGCGGCTGTCACCGCCTCACTCGCTGCAGGCGGGTCAGTCTCCTGCGCGCCAGGTTTTGACGCGCTGAAATTCTTCGGGCAAATGGCCGAGGTGCGCCCCACCTGGTACAGCGCCGTGCCAACCATGCATCAGGCCATCCTGTCGCGTGCCGCCCGCAATGCCGACACCATCGCCGCCAACCCCTTGCGCTTCCTGCGCTCTTCCTCGGCCTCCTTGCCCGCGCAAGTGATGCTGGAGCTTGCCGCCACCTTCAAGGCCCCGGTGATCGAGGCTTATGGCATGACCGAAGCCACCCATCAGATGGCCTGCAACCCCCTGCCGCCGCGGGAACAGAAACCCGGTTCCGTCGGCATCGCCGCTGGCCCCCTGCTGCGCATCGCGCATGAGGTGGAGGATCGTTTGATCTCTGGCACGGGCGAGGTGGTCATCTCCGGCCCCAACGTCACCCCCGGCTATGAGGGCAACCCCGAGGCCAACCGCAAGAATTTCTTCATGGCCGAAGGCCTGCGCTGGTTCCGCACCGGCGATCAGGGCGCGCTGGATGACGAGGGCTATCTGCGCCTCACCGGGCGGCTGAAGGAAATCATCAACCGGGGCGGCGAAAAGATCAGCCCGCTTGAGGTGGACGGCATCCTGCTTGACCATCCCGCCATCCAGCAGGTCGTGGCCTTCGCCATGCCCCATCCGAAACTGGGCGAAGAGGTCGCCGCCGCCGTCGTCCTGCGCGAAGGCCAAACCGCCACCGAACGTGAAATCCGCGATTTCTGCGCCACCCGCATGGCCGATTTCAAGGTGCCCCGCCGCGTGGTGATCCTTGACGAAATCCCCAAGGGCGCAACGGGCAAGTTGCAGCGCATCGGGCTGGCTGAAAAGCTGGGCCTTGGGGCAACGGCCTGAGCGGGGACAAGGACAGACCATGAAAATCTGCATCTTCGGCGCGGGCGCCATCGGCGGCTACATGGCCGCGAAACTGGTTCAAGCAGGGGCCGATGTCAGCATCGTCGCGCGCGGGCCGCATCTGGCCGCGATGCAGGACAAGGGCCTGACCCTGATCGAAGAAGGGCGCGATCCAATCACCCTGCCCGTCCGCGCCAGCGCCTCCGCCGCCGATCTTGGCCCGCAGGATTACGTCATCCTCACGCTCAAGGCCCATTCCGTGCCGCCCGTCGTCGGCGCGATGCGACCCCTCTTCGGCCCCGACACCACGCTTGTCCACGGCGTGAACGGCGTGCCGTGGTGGTACTTCCACAAACACGGGGGACCGCTTGACGGCACCCGTCTGCACAGCGTCGATCCCGGCGATGTGCAGTGGAACGGCTTCGGCCCCGGCCGCGTGCTGGGCTGCGTCGTCTATCCGGCGGCCGAGGTGAGCGAACCCGGCACCATCCACCACATCGAAGGCAACCGCTTCTCGCTGGGCGAGCCTGACGGGTCCAAGTCGGACCGCGCCATCGCCCTGTCGCAGGCCTTGCAAGCCGCAGGGCTCAAGGCCCCCGTCCGCCCCCGCCTGCGCGATGAAATCTGGATCAAGCTTTGGGGGAACCTGTCCTTCAACCCGATCTCGGCGCTCACACATGCCACGCTGGACGTGCTTTGCACTGATCCCGGCACCCGCGATGTCGCCCGCCGCATGATGATCGAAGCGCAGGAGATTGCCGAAAAGCTGGGCGTCACCTTCCCAATCGATGTCGAACGCCGCATCGACGGCGGCGCTGCGGTGGGCGCGCACCGCACCTCGATGCTGCAAGACCTCGCCGCCGGCCGCCCTATGGAAATCGACGCCCTCATCGGATCGGTGCAGGAACTGGGCCGCCTGACCAACACGCCCACGCCGACGGTGGATACCGTCCTCGCCCTCATCACATTGCGGGGGCGGGTGGCTGGCCTCTACTGACAGACAGGCGGCGGCACCCGCCGCCACTCAAGGAATAACATCATGCGCTTCATCGTCGGCACCACAGAACCGGGCAAACCCAATGCGGTGTTTCTGGTCAAAGGCGACCAGGCCTGCAACCTGTCCGAGGCTCATCCCGGCATTGGCGCCGATCTGATGCGCCTGATCACCGATCCCGCGCTTCTGGCACGTCTTCGGGCCGAAGGGCTGGGCAATGTCACAGTCCCCACCGGCACGATCCGCCCCGCCCTGCCTGTTGCGCGGCCGGGCAAGGTGATCTGCCTTGGCCTGAACTATGTCGACCATGTCAAGGAAGGTGGCTACGACATCCCCACCTATCCCGCCTTGTTCATGCGAACCCAGACCTCGCTTATCCCTGCCGGGGCCCCGATGATCCGCCCCGCCTGTTCGGAGCGGCTGGATTATGAGGCGGAATTGATGGTCATCATCGCGCGCGGCGGACGTCACATCCCGGAAGAAACGGCCCTGGATCACGTCTTCGGCTATACGATCTTTAACGACGGCTCCGTCCGCGACTATCAGCGCAAGACGCATCAATGGACACCCGGCAAGAACTTTGACGCAACCGGTGCCATCGGCCCCGTCGTCGTGACGCCTGATGAACTGCCCCCCGGCGCTTCCGGCCTGCGCATCCAGACCCGCGTCGGAAGCGACGTCCTGCAAGATGCCAATACCAGCGAAATGATGTGGCCCGTTGCCCGCACCATCGCCACGCTGTCGGAATACACCACACTGGAACCCGGCGACATGATCGCCATGGGCACACCCCCGGGCGTCGGCCATGCCCGAACCCCGCCCCGCTGGCTGCGTCCCGGCGAAACGGTCGAGGTCGAAATCGAAGGCATCGGCATTTGCGCCAACCCGGTGCAGGACGAAATCCTCGCCCCGGCCTGACGCGGCCATCTTCGGCTGACAGGATCGTGACGGCGCGTGACCGGCACGATCCCGCCCTCCTCTTGCCCCTGCCCCGCATCCGGGCAAACTCTGCCGCATTTCCACAGGGATTTCCGTCAGATGCCCAGATTGTCCCGCCGCAGCTTCGGCCTTGCCCTTGTCGGCACACTTGCCGCCCCAGCCACCCTGCGCGCCCAGTCCACTACTGAAGACCTGCGCAGCGCCGCACTCGACCTGCCACAACTTCATGCCATCCTCGTTCAACGCGGTGATGATCTCTTGCTGGCCGAGGCCCCACGGGGGCGCGGGCTGGACCGTGCAGCCAATATCAAATCCTGTTCGAAAAGCTTGCTCGCCCTGATCCTGGGCACCACCATCGCGCGTGGCGAAGTGCCGGGCCTGACGGCCCGTCTGGCCGACATTGCCCCTACACTGATCCCGTCTGATGCCACCGCCGGTGCCGGCGATCTGACCCTGTCCGATCTGGTCACCCTGCGCGCGGGGCTTCAGGGTACTTCGGGCGGCAATTATGGCGCTTGGGTGGGGTCCGGCAACTGGGTCGCCTATGCCCTGCGCCAGCCACGCATCGCGCCAAACGGCGGGCGGATGATCTATTCCACCGGCACCACCCATGTACTTGGCGCGGCGCTATCCGTGGCCACCGGGCGCAGCCTGCTGGACCTCGCCCGCGAACGCCTTGGTACCCCGCTGGGCATAGACATCCCGAACTGGACACGCGATCCGCAGGGATATCATTTCGGTGGCAATGAAATGGCGCTCACCCCAAACGCCATGCTGCGCGTGGCGCTTGCGATGCGCGATGGCGGGCGGATTGATGGGGCGCAGGCGCTTCCCGCCGACTGGATCGCCGCCTCGCGCACGGTGCAAACCCGATCCCCCTTCTCGGGCCTTGGCTACGGGCTTGGCTGGTTCATCAGCCCCTCAGGCTGGACCCTCGCGCGTGGCTATGGCGGCCAGATCATCGCCGCCCACCCCGACCGCGCGCTTGCCGTCGCCATCACGTCGGACCCGACGCAACCCGCCCGGTCCGAAGGATATTTCGGCACGCTCATGCGCCTGCTCGACGGCCCGATCCTCGCTCTGGCCTGAACTGGGGCGAGAACCGGCTCACTCCGCCGGAACAGACCCACCTGTCGCCTCATCCAACTCGCGCCGCAACCGCGCATCCTCGGTGGCCTTGGGCACCGAAAACCCGGCCAGCAACAGATAGACCACCGGCGTCAGATACAGCGTCACCACCGTGGCCAGCCCCAACCCGCCCACGATCACCCAGCCCAGCGCCTCGCGCGCCTCCGCCCCCGGCCCGCTGGACAGGATCAACGGCACACCGCCGACCACTGTCGACACCATGGTCATCATCACCGGACGCAACCGCATCACGGCCCCCTCAAGTATCGCCTCGCGCACCGATTTCCCGGCATCGCGCAACTGATTGGCAAACTCCACGATCAGGATGCCGTTCTTCGCCATGATCCCCACCAGCAGCACCAGCCCGATCTGCGAATAGACGTTCAGACTGCCCCCCGACAGGATCAGCGCAAAGATCGCACAGGCCAGACCCAGCGGAACCGTCGACATCACGATGATGGCTGAAAGAAAGCTTTCAAACTGCGCCGCCAGCACCAGAAACACGATCAAGATCGCAAAACCGAAAGTCAGGATCAGCCCCGACCCGGTTTCGTTCAGCGCCGCCGCCTCGGCCAATGGCACGATCCGGCTGCCCGGCGGCAGGATATCGGCTGCCAGCCGCTCCACCTCGGCCAACGCCGGGCCAAGCGCCAGACCGGGCGTCAGACCCGCAGTGATGGGGACAGATCGCATCTGCGCCTCTCGCCCCAGTTCCGGCGCAACAGCACGTTCTTCCAACCGGACAAAGGCCGAAATCGGCACATTCTGCCCCGTGCTCGACCGCATGAAGATGCGTTCCAGATCAGAGGGATCATTGACCGGGTCAGCGGTGGAAATCATCTGGATATCAAGGCTTCGGTCCCCGATGAACACCGTACCCACCGTCCGCCCGTCCAGCACCGCCTGCAGCGACTCGCCAAGCCCGTCGATGCTGATGCCAAGGTCCGACGCGCGCGCACGATCCACCTCGATGAACAGTTGCGGCTGTGTCGTATCATAGCCCAACCGCACCTGCCCGAACGCCGGATTCGCCTCCATCTGCGCAACCAAGGCGGCGGCTTGCGTCGACAACTCGTCATAGCTTGGCCCGACCAGCGCAAAGCTCAGCCCCTGCCCTGCACCACGTATGCGCAGGCTGTTGGGCTGAATGGCAAAGGCCCGCACCCCGATCACCGTGCCAAGGTTGCGATTGATATCGGCGACGAACTCTTGCTGGCTGCGCTCCCGCTCCCCCCAAGGGGCCAGCGTCATCACCATGAAGCCGGAATTGGCCGCACCCTGCCCGGCGATGGAGAACAGGTTCGTCACTTCGCCCGACTGAATAAAAGGGGCGACCACATCTTCGATTTCGCGCATCTTGCCAAAGGTGTAATCCAGCGACACGCCCTGCGGTGCCTCTACCCGCAGCAGAACAGCCGCACGATCTTCGGCCGGGGTCAGTTCCTGCCGAATGGTTCCAAGGGCCAGCACCGCGGCCCCGGCAAACAGCACAGACGCCATCACCACAACAACCGGCACCGACAGCGCCCACATCAGACTGCGGCGATAGATCCCCGACAGCGCCGCACCCAGCCGCAGGAAAGGCCCGTTCGCCTTCTGCCCCTGATCCTTGAGCAGACGGCTTGCCAGAACCGGACACAGCGTCAGCGCCACCACCGACGACAGCAAGACCGCCATCGCCAACGTAAAGCCGAACTCGCGGAACAACCCGCCCGCCTCGCCCGGCAAAAAGGACAAGGGCACAAAGACCGCCGCCAGCGTGGCCGTTGTTGTCACCACGGCAAAGAATACCTGCTGCGTTCCCAGCACTGCCGCCGCCCGCGCGCCCATCCCCTCGGACCGCCGCCGCACAATGTTTTCCAGCACCACGATCGCATCATCCACCACCATGCCCGTCGCCAGCACCAGCGCGAGCAGTGTCAGGATGTTGATGCTGAATCCGGCCACATAAATCGTGGCCAGCGTCCCGATCAACGCCACCGGCATGGCAATCGAAGGCACCAGCGTCGCCCGAATGTCCAACAGAAAGGCATAGATCACTGCCACGACGATCGCCGTCGACAGGATCAAGGTCAGCACCACCTCATGCAGCGCCCCGGCCACAAAGACCGCGTCATCTGACGTCACCCGCAGGGTCACATCCTCGGGCAGCAGGGGCTGCAACTCTTCAACCGCTGCCGTCACCGCGGCCGAGATGTTCAGCGTGTTCGACGCCGCCGCCCGCAGGATTCCCAGACCGACCCCCGCCTCGCCATTGGCGCGCAGGATGGATTCACCCAAGGCCGGCCCCAGGCTCACCCGCGCCACATCACCCAGACGGATACCGTCGCCCAGGATGATCGCCTCGAATTGCTCGGGCGTATTGATCGCCGCGGTCGTGCGCACCACCAGCGACTGGGTGTCCGAGGCCAGCGAACCTGCCGGCGCATCCAGCGACACATCTGCCACCGCCGCGCGCAGATCGGCCAGCGACAAGCCCCGCGCCGCCAATTGCCGCATGTCGATATCGATGCGGAACACCTCGTCGCGGTTGCCGAAGATCTGAAGATCAGCCACGCCTTCGACCGACAGCAGGCGATCCTCGACCAGATCCTCGGCCAGCCGCGTCAATTCCTCGGGGCTGCGCTGCGCCGAAGTCAGCGAAAGACGCATCACCGCATCGGCATTGGCATCCGCCTTAACGATGCGTGGCGGATCGGCATCCTCGGGCAACGAATTGGCAATCCGCGCAATCGCATCGCGCATATCCGTGGCCGCCACATCCAGATCGGTTGACGTGGAAAACTCCACCGTCACCCGGCTGCGCCCAAAGCGCGAACTGGACGAGATGTCGCTGACCCCCGACACCCTGCCTGCCGCGCCTTCAATGGCAGCCGTTATCTCGCGGTCAATCGTTTCGGGTGCCGCCCCGGCATAGTCCACGCTTACGGTGATGACCGGGCGGTCCACCTCGGGCAGTTCGCGCACTTCCCCGCCCAGATAACCGGCAATCCCGGCAATCACGATCAACGCGTTCAGCACGAAAGCCAGGATCGGGCGGCGAATGAACAATGCCGTTCCGGACATGTGGGCGTTGCGTTCGATGCGATTCATGGCCGCCCCCGGATCAAAGCTTTGCCGGCGGCGCAGCGCCCGCACTGACCTCAGCCGCCGCGTCCTCGCCCTGCACCCGTACCGGCGCGCCGGGGCGAACAGATTGGACACCCTCCACGATCACCAGATCGCCGGGCGCAAACTCCGCCGCCACCAGCACGGCGCTTTCGGATCGTTGCAGGATTCGTATCGGCAGTCTTTGCGCCATCTCCTCGCGCACCACCCAGACAAAGGCCCCGTCGCGGTTCCATTGCACCGCCAGCGGATCGACCGAAGGCGCAGGCTCGCCAGGCAGATCGATGGTGATGGCAAAGGACATCCCGGCCCGCAGCCGATCATCGGCATTGTCCAGCCGCGCCTGCACGCGTAGCGTCCGGCTGGCCGGATCAACCCTGTTGTCGATGGCGCTGACGATCCCGGCCACCTGCCCGAACCCACCGGCAAGCGCCTCGGCCATCACAGGATCGCCCGGACCAATGCGCCCGACCATCCGCTCCGGCAGCCGAAAATCTACCAGCAGGACCGACCGGTCGTCGATTTCGGCAATCTCGGTCGATGTGGTGATCTGCGCACCCACTTCGGCATTCAGAATGCCGATCCACCCCGACACAGGCGCCGGAATTTCGCGCAGCGACAGGTCAAACTCTGCCTGTCGCAATTCCAGTTCCGCCTGCCGCAGGCCAAGCTCGGCCTCGCGCAGTTGCACCGCCGTGCTGGCCCCCGATCCCTGCAACTGCTGCAACCGCTCCAGCGCCGCCCGCGCATCATCCAGCACCAGTTTCGCCCGCTCGACAGCGATGGTCTCGGCCTCACGATCCAGCCGCAGAAGGACAGCGCCTTCCTGCACCCGCTGGCCGGATTGGACCAGCACCTCAGTCACCCGACCTGGCGTCTCTGCGACCACCGTCACCGCCCGGATCGCTTGCCCGTCCCCGATGGCGGCCACCTTGTCAGCAATGCGCCCCTCGCCCGGCGCGCGCGCCACCACCAAGGGTGGCTCGCCACCCCCACGTTGGCCACCGCCCGCAGGGGCACCCGCCTCCGGCTCTGCCGCCATCAGGCCGATCCCATCCAGAACCGGGCCCAGCCCGACCGACCGCAAGGCAAGATTGACCGTCGGCACAAAGGCCGCAGCGCAAAGCAGCGCGATCACAAGCACACCAAGACTCAGGACGCCTTGCTTCCACATCGCCATCGAGTCGCTACCCTTGGTTGCCGGATCGTTCGATGGGGCAGAGAGTGACCTGCAATTCGCCCGCTGCAACCCCACGATGATAATTTTTCCAACACGATGGGGTGATTTGCCTCATCCGAAGGCACCTGCTCGAGTCCGATCCCGGCCACACAGGCACCAGCACGGTCACTGGCGCAAAGACCGGCCCGATCAGCGCCGTTTCCCCGGCGGGATCGTTGTCCTTTGCCCGCGCGGCCCGGTTGTCACGGGCGTGTTGCTGCGGTTTTCCTCCAGCAGCTTGCGCCACCGGTCCAGCCGCGCCTGCTCCAGCGTTCCGGCGGCCACCGCCGCCTGTACGGCACAGCCCGGCTCATGGGCATGGGTGCAGTCGCGGAACCGGCAGTTCGGGGCCAGTTCCGCGATTTCGGCAAACAGCACATCCAGCCCCACCGATATATCGCTGATATGCAGCGTGCGGATGCCCGGTGTATCGATCACCCAGCCGCCCCCTGCTATCCCGTGCAACGACCGCGAGGTCGTCGTATGCCGCCCCTTTGAATCATCCTCGCGGATGTCGCCAGTGGCTTGCGCCTCTTCCGGGGCCTTGTCGGCCAGCGTGTTCAGCAGCGTTGACTTACCCACCCCCGACGACCCTACCAGCGCCACCGTCTGCCCCTCGCCACACCAAGGGGCAAGCGTCCCCACAGCCTCGGCGGAGTTGGCGTTCAAGGTCACCACGGCCAGCCCGCGCTGCAACCCGGTCACCTGTTCCAGATAGGGGCTTGCGTCCGGCACCTGATCGACCTTGGTCAGAACGATCACCGGCGTTGTTCCCGCCTCATTTGCCAGCGCCAGATAGCGTTCCAGCCGCGCCGGATTCAGATCATCATTGCAAGACGTGACGATGAACAGCGTATCGACATTGGCCGCAATCAACTGGGGCGCGGTGCCCCCCTCTGTGCGTCGCTGCAACACGGTCTTGCGGTCCAGCCTGCGCCGCAGAAGCGCCGTCTCCGGCTCCACCAGCACCCAGTCGCCAACAGCATAGTCCGCCGTATTCGCCTTTGGTGCGAGTTGCAGCTTCACCGGCCCGCGCATGGATTGCGCCGTCATCCGCGACCGATGCACGGTCGCCACGCGCATCCGCTCCAGCCCGGCTTCATCCGGCTCAAGCTGCTCATCAAAAAAGGCCGACCAGCCAAGGGCCGCAAGCGTTTGGGGGGAGGCGTCAAGATCATCCGTCATCCCCTTTGCATGCGCGTCAGACCGGCCCAGCGCAAGCCCTGTCTTGCCTTTCCCGCGATGGGGAAGGACCGGAACGCATTTGCCAATCGGCTGGACGGCAGACCCCCATGCCGCTATCCGCAGTCACAGTGCAGCCGGCACGGAACAAGGGGGCGAACAAGATGCTGTGGGAAATCCGCGCGCGCATGAAGCCTGCCCTGTCGATCATCGACCTGATCCCCCATGTCCACCGCACCCCCACCCTTGCCGCCCTGCGGCGCGCAGTGCTGGAGGGTCGCCCCCAAACCCTGCACCTCACCGACGAAGACCGCGACCTCGCCTTTCACGATGCCGCGGTGCAACTCACCTCGCCCATCGGCGCACGGGTCTTGCAGGCGCTCTATAAGGGCGGGCATCTGAAATTGAAAAAGCCCGGTGCCAAAGCATTGCCCGCGCTCGAGGCTTATATCGCGACCGAACCGCAATTCCGCGCCGATGTGGCCCGCATCCGCGCGGAAGAGGATGCCCGCCGCGCAAGGCTGGCCGCCATCATCGCCGACCCGGCCTGCGCCCATGAGTCAGAGCTTGACCCCACCTTGATCGATAAGGTCATGTCGGCCCGCCTCGGCCACGCCGCCGAAGGAGAAATGCGGATCGCAAGCGTCACCTGCCACCGCGCCATCCTCCACCCACCAGAAACATCCGATGCCCGCCTGCGCAGCGAAGGCCGCGTGATCTGTTGGTGGATCGACAGCACCGGCACGCGGCAGGGCGATCCCGGCTAAATCAACGCCGCCCCACCGGCAAACAGCCCGTCACGCGGCCAGCAAGACCTGCGCCTCATGCGCCTTCAAGGTCAGCCGGGCCGAAACGAAGGCAGCGTCTCGCTCTGCCAGTTCCGGGAACAGCATGCGGATTTCCTCCGCCTGATCGGCCCCCATGCCCGCCAGCATCCGCTTGGCCGGTTGGAAACTCTCGCTCCACGCCCCGTCGGCGCAGACGATCTCATGTTCGTCGAACAGGATGTGCACATAGGTCACACCCGGCGGCACCACCCGCTCGATCCCCGGCACGCCCACCAGGTGCACCGCCGCCACCAGAACCTCGGCCTCGCCAAACAGCATCTCGGCCCGTGCGCCTTCGATCAGCATGCGATGCTGCGGCGACACCAACATGTCCTGCCGTGGCAGCCCCTGGCCCAGCGCCCCCGCCGCAATCCGCACCGGGCGCAACTGCGGATTGGCGATCAGATCTGCCGCCGACAGCGCGCGATGCCCCGTCCAGACCAGCGGCCGATAGCCATGGTCGCGCGTCAACACCTCATCCCCGGCCCGCAACCTTTCCACTGCCACCTCGCCCCGACGCGTCTTGATCAGGGTTCCCGGCGTGAAACAGGGAATGACCGTCTCGAAATTCGAAAACTGCATCGACCCGAGGATAGCGCCGTTCGTATCAAGAAACTGCACCGTGCCGCTTTGCGTGCTGCCCGGATCGTAGAGGATGTTGGTGTTCCGCCAGCCCCAGTTGGACAGGTCCAGAACGTCATTGTCTCCGGCGCTTTCGCCCCCATCGACCACATCGCCAACGCCCGTCAGCCGGATCGTATCATCGCCGCTGCCGCCGATCTGGGTGTCCGCACCATCGCCGCCTTCCAGCAGGTCATTGCCGTCGCCGCCTTCCAGACGGTCATTGCCCGCGCCACCCTGCAGCGTGTCGTTGCCAGTGCCGCCGAACAGCGCGTCATTGCCGCCATCGCCGCGCAGCAGGTCATCGTCGCCCTCGCCCACCAGCGTATCGTTGCCGTCCCCGCCGTCGAGCGTATCGTTCCCCGCCCCGCCAAAGACCACATCGCTGGTCGCATGCCCGCCGCCCCAATCCGCGCCGTCATGCGCGATGATCAGGCTGGGCACGCCATCATTCGGCCCCTGCAGCGTGGTGTTCGACCCGTCATCGCCCGAAATCACACGATAAGTGACCCCGTTGAACGTGGCGAACTCCACCCCG
This sequence comes from Fuscovulum sp., assembly GCA_035192965.1. Lineage (NCBI taxonomy): Bacteria > Pseudomonadati > Pseudomonadota > Alphaproteobacteria > Rhodobacterales > Paracoccaceae > Fuscovulum > Fuscovulum sp. The sequence goes on from CP136571.1 coordinate 2,854,416, forward strand.
TCCAGCCGATCCACCCCGTCACGGCCCGCAACGCTGTCGGTCACGATCAGCACGTTGCCCGGCGCGAAATCAAAGCTGTAATCGGTCACCGGCCCGGTAAAGATCGCCGTGTCCGACCCGATCCCGCCGCTCAGCGTGTCATTGCCTGCGCCGCCCTGCAGGGTATCGCCGCCATCACCACCGGTCAGCGCATCATTGCCCGCGCCACCCTGCAGCGTGTCGTTGCCCGCCCCGCCGAACAGCGCGTCATTGCCGCCATCGCCGCGCAGCAAGTCATCGTCGCCCTCGCCCACTAGCGTATCGTTGCCGTCCCCGCCGTCGAGCGTATCGTTCCCCGCCCCGCCAAAGACCACATCGCTGGTCGCATGCCCGCCGCCCCAATCCGCGCCGTCATGCGCGATGATCAGGCTGGGCACGCCATCATTCGGCCCCTGCAGCGTGGTGTTCGCCCCGTCATCTCCCGAAATCACGCGATAAGTGACCCCGTTGAACGTGGCGAACTCCACCCCGTCCAGCCGATCCACCCCGTCACGGCCCGCAACGCTGTCGGTCACGATCAGCACGTTGCCCGGCGCGAAATCAAAACTGTAATCGGTCACCGGCCCGGTAAAGATCGCTGTATCCGACCCGATCCCGCCGCTCAGCGTGTCATTGCCTGCGCCGCCCTGCAGGGTATCGCTGCCATCACCGCCGGTCAGCGCATCATTGCCTGCGCCACCCTGCAACGTGTCGTTGCCAGCTCCGCCGAACAGCGTGCCGCCAGACGCACCGGCTGTCAGCGCGTCATTCCCGCCGGAACCGATCACACCCTCGATGCTGGTGAGGGTATCGCCTTGCGCATCGCCCCCGCTTGCCGCGCCGGTTTGCAGGTTGATCGTGACACCCGTCGCAGAGGCCGAGTAATCGGCCACATCAAACCCGGCGCCGCCGTCCAGCACATCCGCATCTGCCCCGCCGGTCAGCGTGTCGCTGCCATCACCGCCGAACAGCGCATCCGTCCCGGCCCCGCCGAACAGGACGTCATTGCCCACGCCCCCCAGCAGCGAGTCCACCCCGTCTCCGCCGGAAAGCGTATCGTCCCCATCATCGCCTTGCAGCGTGTCATTGCCTAGATCGCCGCTTAGGCTGTCATTGTCAGCGCCACCGAACAGGCGATCATTGCCATCGCCCCCGGCCAGCGTGTCCGCCCCGCCATCGCCCAAAAGGCTGTCATTGCCGATACCGCCAACAAGGGAATCCGCGCCAGCCCCACCAGAGAGGGTATCGTCGCCATCTTCCCCTTGCAGCGTGTCATTGCCCAGATCACCTGACAGGGTGTCATTGCCCGTGCCGCCGAAAAGCTGGTCATTGTCATCGCCACCCGCCAGCGAGTCATTGCCATCGCCACCGGACAGAACGTCATTCCCCGCCCCGCCGGACAGCGTGTCATTCCCGCCCGCCTCTGCCGCAACGTTCAAAGGTTGGGTATTCACAAGATATTCGTAAAAGAAGCCGGGCGAGAGGCTGATCGTCGGGCCCGTCGCAACCACGGTCAGGCTGGTATAGGGGACGTTGATCGTAAGGGTTCCGACACCGGTCGGGTTCAGGCTTGTCCCGGTGCTGCGCACGATCTGCCCGGAACCGTTCAGACCATAAAGCCCAGCACCATTGAATGTGACCGTGCCATTGGCGACCGCCGTGTTCAGATTCAGCGTCACGCCGTCAATACGGATCGTGGCGGCCTCGTTGGTGTCCATCCCGTTGAACAAGAGGCGACCGCCCGCGATCTGCGACGATGCGGTGTGGGTATGCGTCTCGTTCGAATCCGCGTTGCCGATGCGAAAGCCGGTAAGGGTGCCGTTGTTGCCCGCCGTCCCGCTGATGCTGGAGGTCAGGTCATTCTCATTCGAAACCGACTGGACCGAGAAATTCGCCCGCCCTGCCGCTGCCGTCACCGCCGCGGTGGGGCCCAGAACCTCAACATAAGTGGGCGTATAGGTCACCGCAGCCCCGGTCACCCCGCCAGTGATCACGTCATCCCCGGCACCGCCCTCTAGGCTGTCATTGCCCGAACCGCCATCGATGGTGTCGTTCCCGATACCGCCATCCACCGTATCGGCGCCGTAACCGCCCTGGATCGAATCCGCCCCGTCGCCCCCGAAGATGACATCGTTGCCCAGCCCCGCGATGACCGTGTCATTGCCGGCCCCCGCGCGGATGTAATCGCCATCCCCCGTTGTGCCGCCAAAACCCGTCGCATCCCCCGCATCCACACGGTCGCCATTCGGATCGCCCGTATAGGCCGCGTTGATCAGGTCGTTGCCAGCCGTCCCGTCGACGATCCCGTCGCCGACAAAGGTGGTGCCGCCCTCAAAGCCAAGACCATAGACACCGACCGGCGTGTTGACGTCGAAATCATTCGTGGAATAGCTCGACAAAAGCGCCGGATCGCCCGACCCTTCCAGCAGGGTCTGGGTCACACCATTCGACAGGCCGGTGGTGGCATGGCCGGTATAGCCGTTGGTGTAGCCGATGTTCTGGTAGATATACTCGACCGCGAAATCGCCGCCGCCCGTCGCGCTGATGACAACCTGAAAGCTGTTTGTCCCTGGGCCCTGAAAGGCCGCAACATTCAGCCATGTCACGGTGATCTTGCCCGTCGTCGGATCAAGATCCCAATAGATTTCCCCGCCCTTGTTGATATCCGCATCGGTCCAGAACGGCGCCAGTGATGGCTGGCCCAGCGCGGTCAGCGCGGTGGGCGTATAGGACGTGACCCCCGACGCAAAGGTGATCAGACCGTTCGAGCTGATGAACATCGACGTGTAGCTGGTCCCGTTGATGTTCATCCCCCCGGCCCCAAAGACCGAAGTGACGTTCACATTCACGAAGCCATCATCAAGGTTGCCGGAAACGGTCGAGGTTCTGAAGGATTGCTCCCCATACCCCGCTGCCCCGCCAAGCCCTGTATTCATCGTCGCCATCTGAACGCGCCCGCCTTTGCTGTCCCGCCGCAGGCCCAAAACAGCAACGCGGCACGAAAGGAGAGGGCAGAGCCAATGCGCCCTACCCCTTTGGGATAGTTAATGATAGTTAATTTGGAGGAAATTGCGGCAACAATCAGCCCGACCGCGATCAGCAACCACCCAGTTGCACAATGGCAGAACGGCCGGGTTGAGGCTTCATGCAGGCCGAAAGGGCCACCTTCTGCGGTGTAAAGCAGTCAAAGGCATTGCGGTCCGGTCACCCCCAGAAAACCGCCCCCTTCGCGGTCACGTCATGGGCGACGCCTCGCGACAGCGGCTTCCAAGCCATCACGTCAGCAAATGGCGCAGTTGCGACTGAACTTGCACAAGATGATCCAGAAACCGCTGCGGCAAGGCAGCCGGATCGCCCTGCCCCGGCACCCCGACATTGATGGCCGCAACCGTCTTGCCTCTGGCATCCAGCAACGGCACGGCCAAGGATTGCAGGCCGATCTCTACCTCCTGATCGATCACCGCATATCCCCGCCCCCGCACCTGCCCTATCTCGGCCATGACGCCTTCCAGCGTGGTAAGGGTTCTATCCGTCCGCGCCGGAAACGGCCCGGCCCCCAGCTGCTGACAGGCCGCGGCATCCGGCAAGGCCGCCAGCAACACGCGCCCCATGCTCGTGCAATAGGCAGGCAACCGCGACCCGGGATTAAGCGAGATCGACATAACCTTCCGCTGCGCCGCACGGGCCACATAGACGATATCAGACCCATCAAGGATCGACACCGAGGTGCTCTCCCCGATCCTGTCGGACAACCGGTCCAGATGGGGTTGCACGATCTGCGGCAGCGGCAGCGTGGCAAGGCAGGCTGTGCCCAGCCGCAACACCCGCGGCGTCAGCGTAAAGAACTTTCCGTCCCAATCCGCATAGCCCAGTTGCGCCAGCGTCAGCAGGCAGCGCCGCGCCGTGGCCCGGTCAAGCCCACTCGCCACCGCCACATCGCTGATCGATTGGCGCGGACGGTCGGCGGAAAAGGTTTCGATCACCGCCAACCCTTTGGCCAAGCCGCCCATGATGTCGCGTTCAGGAATGGTCATGACGTGCCGTTTGTGCGATATGTAAACAAAAATAGCATAACGAACAAAAGCCATGGACGGAAGCCCCCCGCCCGCCTATCCCGAAGGCCAACCCGCACGGCACAGAGTCGTCAGGGACAGGAGGTTTACGGATGGACAAGACCCTTCCCGACCTTGCCACCGCCGTGGCGGGAATTTCGGATGGCATGACGGTGATGATCGGCGGCTTTGGCGGATCAGGGGCGCCGATCGAACTGATCCACGCGCTGATTGACCGCTTTCTCGCCACCGGCCATCCCCGCGACCTGACGGTGGTGAACAACAACGCTGGCAACGGCCATGTCGGCCTTGCGGCATTGATCGAAGCCGGAATGGTGCGCAAGCTGATCTGTTCCTTTCCCCGCTCGGCCGATCCCGTGGTGTTCACCGAAGCCTTTCTCGCGGGCCGGATCGAACTGGAACTGGTCCCCCAGGGCACATTGGCCGAACGCATCCGCGCGGGCGGGGCCGGCATCCCGGCCTTCTACACACCCACCAGCTACGGCACCGATCTGGCACGCGGCAAACCGGTCGCGGAATTCGACGGTCGGCCCTATGTGCAGGAACGCTGGCTTAAGGCCGATGTCGCGCTGATTAAAGCGCATCTTGGCGATCAGTTGGGAAACCTGACCTACCGGATGGCAGGGCGCAACTTCAACCCGCTGATGTGCATGGCCGCGGCAACCACCATCGTTCAGGTCACCCGCATCCTTCCCCCCGGCGGGCTCGACCCCGAAGCAGTGATCACCCCCGGCATCTTTGTGCAGGGCCTCGTGCAGGTGGCCAATCCCGCGCAGGAAGAAACCCTGAACCGCGCCAAGGCCGTCTATCCAGAGGTATCGGCATGACCACGAAACTCTCTCCCACCCAGATGGCCTGGCGCGCGGCGCAAGACATTGCCGACGGGGCCTATGTCAACCTTGGCATCGGCTTTCCAGAAATGGTCGCAAAGTTCCAACCGCCCGGGCGCGAGGCGATCTTTCACACCGAAAACGGCATCCTCGGCTTTGGCGAGGCGCCCCCGCCGGGACAAGAAGACTGGGATCTGATCAACGCAGGGAAAAAGGCCGTCACGCTGAAACCCGGCACCGCCTTCTTCCACCATGCCGACAGCTTTGCCATGGTGCGCGGCGGGCATCTGGATGTGGCGATCCTTGGCGCCTACGAGGTCGCGCAGTCCGGCGATCTGGCGAACTGGTCCACCGGGCCAAAGGGTGTGCCTGCCGTCGGCGGCGCAATGGACCTGGTCCATGGGGCAAAGCGCGTGGCGGTCATCACCGACCATGTCACAAAGGACGGCAAGCCCAAACTTCTGAAAGCCTGCACCCTGCCGCTGACCGGGGTGGCCTGCGTCACCCGCGTCTATTCCAGCCTCGCGGTGATCGACATCGAAGCCGGCCGCTTCGTCCTGCGGGAAAAGCTGCCCAGCTTGTCGCTGGATGAATTGCAATCGCTGACCGGGGCAGACCTGCTGATCCCCGGTCCCGTCGCCGATCTGATCGTACCGGAGCTGTAAGCCATGACCCCCGTCTACATCTGCGATTACATCCGCACCCCGATTGGGCGCTTTGGCGGGGCCTTGTCCCCGGTGCGGGCCGATGATCTGGCGGCGGTGCCGCTCCGGGCATTGATGGCGCGCCATTCCGGTTTGGACTGGGCCGCCTTGGCCGATGTCGTCTTTGGCTGCGCCAATCAGGCAGGCGAAGACAACCGCAACGTCGCCCGCATGGCCGTGCTGTTGGCTGGTCTACCGGTCGAGGTGCCGGGCACCACGATCAACCGCCTCTGCGGATCGGGCATGGATGCGGTACTGGTCGCCGCGCGCCAGATTGCCGCCGGCGAGGCCGACTTGATGATCGCTGGCGGGGTGGAATCGATGTCCCGCGCTCCGTTTGTCATGCCCAAGGCCGACAGCGCCTTTTCCCGCCATGCAGAAATCCATGACACCACCATCGGCTGGCGCTTCATCAACAAGGCAATGCAGGCGGCCTATGGCACGGATTCCATGCCCCAGACCGGCCAGAACGTCGCCGATGACTATGGCATCAGCCGCGAAGCACAGGATCTGATGGCGCTCTCCTCGCAGGCCAAGGCCGCTGCGGCGCAGGCCAACGGGAGGCTGGCGCAGGAAATCACCCCCGTCACCATCCCCCAGAAAAAGGGCGATGCACTGGTCATCGACCGCGACGAACATCCCCGCACCACCACGATTGAGGCACTGGCCAAGCTCAAACCGCTTTTCCCAAACGGATCGGTCACCGCAGGCAACGCCTCCGGCGTCAATGATGGCGCGGCGGCCTTGATCCTCACCTCTGAGGCAGGGGCAAAGCGCCATGGCCTGACCCCCATCGCACGGGTTCTGGGCGGCGCAACGGCAGGGGTTCCGCCGCGCATCATGGGCATTGGCCCGGCGCCAGCCAGCCAGAAACTGCTGGCGCGCCTCGGCCTGCACCAATCCGATTTCGATGTGATCGAGTTGAACGAGGCCTTCGCCGCCCAAGGCATCGCCACCCTGCGCCAGTTGGGCATCGCCGACGATGACCCGCGCGTGAACCGCAATGGCGGGGCCATTGCGCTCGGCCATCCGCTCGGCATGTCGGGCGCGCGCATCACGGGCACAGCCGCGCTGGAACTTGCCGCGATCGGCGGGCGGCGATCACTTTCGACAATGTGCATCGGCGTGGGTCAGGGCATCGCCATCGCGTTGGAACGGGTCTGATCACCCTGCCCCGCCGCCGCGGATAATCCGCAAAGTTGGCCTGCGCCGATCCGGCGATCACCTTCGCTGAAGCGGCTCGTCGTCCGGGACAATACCGCCGCGCGCAGGGCATTGACCTTGTCCGTGACCAAAGGTTGACAGCCGTTGCAAGCGGCCCCCTCAGGCTCGCCCGTTATCGGAAGCCCAAGCCACAGTCCCACATGCAAGGTGCAGGGTCGTCTAAGGTACCTCTTCCCACGGCGCCAAAGGAAGGCGCAGGTCATAATGCTCCCCTTGCCGAAGGGTAGAGGAAACTTAATCTTAATTAAAATTTGGGTGTCAACGTTGTGAACCCCTCAGTTCCACGAAAGTAATCTAAAAACTTCCCAACGACCAAGCCACAAATATTCATAGTTTAAATAGATATGATTAACAGCCAAACGATGCCCCTAACCCGCTCCCATATCGCCCAGACATGCATGAATTCAGCCCAGCCTCACAGGTGCAGTTGCATTGTGGACAGATCAAAGTCAACGCATCGGCAAGAGATTCTTCACCACGATTTGCCAATCAAAATTGCAGGCAACCTAATAGTGCTTCAGGCCGATTTTCCTGGTTCCCAGCATAGAAGCAATGACAAAAAGTCCTGCTTGCTGCCGTACTCTTCACGTGCTGTCACGGTCTCCTGAGGACTGACACACAACGGCAAACTTCGACACCACACACAGCAAGATCAGGGATCATACCGCTCAAACGGCCCGAAAACCGCCCGATCCGGCCCAGATGCGTGCTGAGCGATCCACCACAACCACCTTCCGGCTCGTCGCCACGTGCTCGGAGACGTTGGTAAGCGGGCAATCCCATCTTGCTCCCGTCAACGAAAGCAAGATTACTCATCGCAATCAAGACCCCAAAGTCACGCTCGAAATAATAGTGAGAGGGGAAATTATCAGCCCCTCCCTCGACTGTAGATTTCCAATTGAAATCAACTAGACATCACAATCCAAAATTGAAAAACGTCACCCAGACAGCTCGTTAATCATTTTCAAAACTATACGAAATTTCCAGTCCGCCATTGCTTGACAGAACGTTACACCCGCGGCAATCAACAGCCGGTAACCGTTTAGTCCTGCCGCTCGCGGGATTAACTAGTTTTAATAAGTGGGGAAGTCATGACTTTGATCGTGGGTACTGCCGGAAATGATTCTCTGAGGGGGGATACCCCCGTAATGGGGATGGGGATGGGGCTACCCTTTGCCCAAGACGACACGATACGGGGTCTCGATGGCAACGACACGCTGGATGGCCTCAACGCCAATGACAGCCTCGATGGTGGCGCTGGCGATGACAGCCTGATCGGTGGCTGGGGAAACGACAGCCTTGACGGCGGCACGGGCAATGACACGCTGGATGGCGGCGAGGGCAATGACACGCTGGATGGCGGTGAAGGCAGCAACGAATTGACCGGTGGTGCAGGTGCTGACGTCTTTTCCATCAGCCCCGGTGGCCAGAACACAATCCTGGACTTCACCCCAGCCCAAGGGGACAGGATAAACCTCTCGCATCTGGGCTTCCTCGATCTGGCGACGGTGCTGGCAAACACCACCTATAACAACGGAAATGCCGAAATCAGCCTGACGATCGGGGGGGTGCTGACGGTCATCCGGCTTAACAACTTCGATCCGTCAAATCTGACGGCGGCGAATTTCGTCTTTGCACCGAACCCCAACCAGCTGACCACCGGCGGTGATGCGACGGCAGACAGTCTGACGGGCGGTGTGGGCAATGACACGATCCGCGGTCTGGGCGGCCCCGATACGCTGGATGGCGGCGCGGGAAATGACACATTGGACGGCGGCGCGGGCGATGACAGCCTGATCGGCGGCGAGGGCAATGACACGCTGGATGGCGGTGCAGGCTTCAACACTCTGACCGGCGGCGCAGGTGCCGACACCTATGTCCTAAGCCGGGGCGCCCTTGCCGCGATCAACGATTTCTCGGCCGCTGATGGCGACAGGATCGATCTGTCGAGTATGGGGTTTTCCGACGTCGAGACCTTCAGACTTCTTGCGCGGACGATTAACGGTCGAACCTTGATGAATATTTGGCTCAACGGTGAGTTGACGGGACTGAATGTCAACGGAACCGTGTCAGATCTTGAGCCGCATTTGCTGCTCAGCACGGTCGCGACCGATGATCTGATCACAGGCACCTCCAACGATCCGGAAACGCTCTTTGGCGGTTTGGGCAATGACACGCTGCAAGCGAAAGGTGGCTTTGACTTACTCTTCGGTGAAGGTGGCGATGACCTGCTCACTGTGTTAGGCGGATCGGCCGCTGCATATGGCGGTGCCGGAAATGACACGCTGATTGGCCATGACAGTGCTGATCGAATGCAAGGCGACGCAGGAAACAACAGCGTGTCTGGGGGGGGCGGCAACGACACCCTGGTCGGTGGTGATGGCGATGACACCGTCAACGGCGATGATGGCAACGACTGGCTGAATGGCTTTACCGGCAATGACAGCCTTTACGGGGGGGCGGGCGCTGACACGCTCTTTGGCGGCGATGGCGAAGACAGCCTTGACGGCGGCGCGGACAACGACAGCTTACTTGGTCGTGCAGGCAATGACACGCTGCAAGGCATGGGTGGCGACGATACCCTGAACGGCGATGCCGACAATGACAGCCTCGACGGCGGCGCAGGCAATGACAGCCTGATTGGCGGCGTGGGCAGCGACACCCTGCAAGGCATTGGTGGCGACGATACACTGAACGGCGATGCCGACAATGACAGCCTCGACGGCGGCGCAGGCAATGACAGCCTGATCGGCGGCGATGGCAATGACACGCTGAATGGTGGCGCCGACACGAACATCCTGACGGGCGGCGCGGGTGCGGATGTCTTTGCCATAACCACCGGTGGCGAGAATACGATCACGGATTTCTCGGCGCTCGATGGTGACAAGATCGACCTGTCGGCGCTGGGTATCACCAATCTGGCGGCGGTGTTGGCAAACACCACCTACACTCCGGGCGTCGCCGACGGCCCCAACATCACCACCATCACCCTGACAATCGGTGGCGTGCCCTTCGTCATCCGACTTCACAATTTCCCGCCGGAACGTCTGACCTCGGACAATTTCATCTTTGCGCCGGCATCTGATCAAGTGGTCACCGGCAACGATGCGACGGCAGACAGTCTGACCGGCGATATCGGCAATGACACGCTGGTCGGTCTGGGTGGCAATGATACGCTGGATGGCGGCGCAGGAAATGACAGTCTGGACGGCGGGTCAGGCGATGACAGCCTGATCGGCGGCGCAGGCGATGACTTGCTCAAAGGCGGTGCCGGACGGGACTACCTTCAGGGTGGCGCGGGGAATGACCGGTTCTATGTGGACCACGCCGATGATCTTGTGATCGAAGCCGCAAATGAAGGCACCAAAGACCGCGTGTTTGCATCGACCAGCTACACGCTGCGCGCAGGTGTTCACGTCGAAGAACTCAGCACAACCTTCAACTCCGGGGTCAACCGGATAGACCTGACCGGCAACGAGCTTGCGCAGGCCATCATCGGCAATGCGGGCGCAAACGCTCTGAACGGCATGGCGGGTGATGATACCCTGAACGGGCTTGATGGGCACGACAGTCTCGACGGCGGAACCGGTTCCGACACGCTCTTCGGTGGGGCGGGAGATGACGAGTTGATCGGTGGTGCCGGTTCTGATCGGATGCTCGGCGGCACGGGCAATGACACCTATCACGTTGACGAATTGACGGACCGGGTCATCGAGCGCGCCGATGAAGGGACGTTGGATAAGGTGCTTGTGGCCGGGTTGGCCAGTTTTGCCTTGCTTGCGTCGCAGTCCATCGAGTCGCTCGCCGCATTTGATCAAGACGACACGGCGGCGATGAATTTGACCGGCAACGAGCTTGGTCAGTCCATCACCGGCAATGCCGGCGTGAACGTCCTGCGCGGTCTTGACGGGGACGACAGCCTTTATGGCCTTGGCGGTGACGACTCGCTGTTCGGAGGAGACGGGGCCGACCACCTCGATGGTGGCGCCGGTTCGGACCGGCTGACCGGTGGGACGGGCAATGACACTTACATCGTTGACTCGCAGACGGACTGGGTCAGCGAAACTGTGGGTCAGGGCACACAAGACACGCTGCTTGTGACCGGCGTATCGAGTTTCATGCTGATGGCGGCGCAGGAGATCGAAGTGCTGGCTGCTCTCGACTCAAGAAGCACGGCGGCAATGAATCTGATCGGCAACGATGTGACTCAGTCCATCACCGGAAATGCTGGCGCGAACGTTCTGCGCGGTCTCGGTGGGGATGACACACTCTCGGGTCTGGGCGGCAACGATGTCCTGTTTGGCGGCGATGGACATGACGCCCTAGACGGCGGCACGGGGTCTGACCGTCTGTCGGGCGGCGCGGGCGATGACAAACTGAACGGTGGCAGCGGGGCGGATACGCTTACCGGCGGTGCCGGGGCAGACAGCTTTATCTTCGACAGCAACATCGGGGGGGCCGAGGTTGACCGCATCACCGACTTTGTCGCCGCCGACGACACATTCGTCCTGCTCAGCAGCATCTTCACCGCTCTCGGGAACGGGCCGCTCAGTGAGGATGCGTTCGAGGTGAACAAATCGGGCGCCGCGACACAGGCGTCGACACGGCTGGTATACGACTCCCAAACCGGGCGACTGTTCTACGACGCCGACGGCGAAGGCGGCGAGGCAGCTGTGCACTTTGCCACCCTGAACCGGAACATTGACGGCATCAGTGCCGCTGATTTCCTGGTCCTCTGACACTTCCCCCACCATCAGACCGGGCCCCGCCTCACCGCGGGGCCCGTTTCCTTTGCCAGACCGCACAACAAACCAGGGGTCAGGTTTCGGTTCCTTTAGCAGGGTCAGAACGTAAAGAAGCCGCGCCTGCGACGAACGCTCGCCCCCGCCCCGCCCCGCCCAAGGCGGCCCCTGTCAGTTTCGTAGATCCTTCGTCAATCTTTTACCGAAGTCGAACTTTTCTGTCGTCAGGCCCGGCTAGCCTTCGCCTGTCAACAATACAGGATCCCCCCGATGACCGCCCTTCCGATCCTTGGCGCCGCCCTTTGCCGTGCCAGCCTTGCCGCCCATGTAAACTGGCTGCGTGAAGCCCCGCGCGATCTGGAACTGCAACACTTCGTCGATGCCGAGGTGTTGGATGGCGATTGGTCTGGCTTGGCGGATGAAGTGAACCATCTGCTCGACGGGCATACAGGTCGCCGGGGCATTCATGGGCCCTTCTGGGGCTTCACCATCGCCTCCTACGATCCTGAGGTGCGCCGAATTGTGGCGCGGCGGATGGATCAGGCCCTAAATGTCTGCGCCGCGGTCAATGGCACGCATGTCGTGATCCATTCGCCCTTCACCACCTGGGGCTACAACCACCGCGGCCTTTACCCGACCGACACCGACCGGATGCTGTCAGCCGCACGCGCGACACTGGGCGCTGCCTTGGCCCGGGCCGAAGACATGGGCGTGACCTTCGTTCTGGAAAACATCGAAGACATAGAGCCCACCGACCGCGCCGTCCTGTGCGAGGCTTTGGGCTGGCAGGCGCTGGAACTGTCGGTTGACACCGGGCACGCGCATTACGCCCATGTCTCGACGGGTGCGCCCCCGGTGGATTTCTACATCCGCGCCGCCGGAACCCGTTTGGGGCACATCCACCTGCAAGACGCCGACGGTTTCGCCGACCGGCACTGGCAGATCGGTCATGGCACGATCCTGTGGCAATCGGTCTTTGCGGCCATTGCCCAGACCGGAGCCAATCCGCGCCTGATCCTGGAACTGCGTGACAAGGCGGGGGTGATCCCCTCGGCGCAGTTGCTGAAATCCATGGGCCTCGCCGAATGACCGCGCTAAAGTTTATCGTCCTGTCAGACCTGCACCTTGGACCCCCGGGCATCCCGGTCAACGGTCTGGACACCGGGGCGCGGCTTGCCGAAGCGGTGGATGTCATCCTCCGCGACCATGCCGATGCTGCCTTCGTCCTTCTGGCGGGGGATCTTGCCGATCAGGGCGAGGTGGCGGCTTATCTGCATCTGCGCGACCGTCTGGCCCCGCTCCCGATGCCGGTCCACATCACGCTGGGCAACCACGATGACCGTGCGGCGTTCCTGTCTGTCTTCGGCGCAGACCAAGACGATCCGCAGGGCCGGGTTTCCCAAGTGATCGATGCAGGCGGCCACCGGATCATCCTTCTGGATACGACAGAGCCGGGTCTCGTCGGCGGGCGGCTTTGCCAAGGAAGGCTTGATTGGCTTGATGCGCGCTTGAGCGAGGCACAGGACAGCCCGGTCATCGTGGTCCAGCACCACCACGCCAACCCGCTGTCACTGCCCGTGGACGAGATCATCCTTGAAAACACTGAGGCCTATGTCGCCGCGCTTCAGCGGCATCCCGATGTGCGCCTTGTCATCGCCGGGCATGTCCATCTGCCCAGTGCGGCGGTCTGGCGCGGCATCCCGATGGCGACGCTGGCAGGATCGCATTACTCGGTCAGCCCGCATGTCCCCGGCGTTCCGGGGCGGCAACAGCAGCTTGAAGGTCCGGCACAGATGGCGGTGGTTCTGGCGTCGCCCAATGGCGTCACCATGCATTTCCAGGACCATTCGCAACGCCACCTGACCCTTGCGCCGGGCCTGTTCCACTAGGCCCGGGCGATTGCAATTCCAGACTTTGGCACCGCACGGAAGCCCCTTCCGCGCGGCAAATAAGTTTTGCGTCAAGCTATTGTTTTAAAATGTTTTTTTCACGCGTCGTCGCCAATTCGTTACCGAATCGCCGGATAACGGCGCCGCGCTGCCCGCCGTGGCAGCCCCAACACGGAGACAAGAAGATGACCCAGAAACTTGCTGCTGCCGCGCTGGTGCTGGCTGCCACCGCCGGTTCGGCCTCTGCCGAGAAGATCAAGTTCGAATACTGGTACGGCCTGACCGGCGATCTTGGCGCCGTCGTGCTGGAAACCTGCAATCGCTTCAACGCAAGCCAGGCCGAATTCGAGGCCGTCTGCGTTGGTCAGGACGGTTATGAAAAGGCTGTCCAGAACACCATCGCCGCCTTCCGCGCCGGCAAGCACCCGACGCTGCTGCAATCCTTTGACGCTGGCACCGCCGACCTGATGCTGTCGGGCGAATTCTACCCGGTCACCAAGCTGATGGCCGATACCGGCGTGACGGTCGACTGGGCCGACTACTTCCCGGGGATCGCCAACTACTATTCGTCCAAGTCGGGCGAATTCTTCTCGATGCCGTGGAACTCCTCCACCCCGGTCTATTATTTCAACAAGGACATCTTCGCCAAGGCCGGGATCACCGAAGCACCGGTCACCTGGGAAGGCCTGGAAGCCGCCCTCGTGAAGGTCAAGGAATCCGGTGCGGCCTGTGGTCTGGCCTATGCCCCGTCCTCCTGGATCGACCTCGAGCAGTTCTCGATGGCCCACAACATCCCCGTGGCGTCGAACAACAACGGCTATGACGGGCTTGATACCGAACTTCTGTTCAACACCACCCTGCACCTCAAGCACATGGAAAACATCCAGCGCTGGCTGACGGATGGCTATGCCACCCTGCGCACGCAAGCCGCTGGCAAGACCGCGCGCGACAGCTTTGTCGAAGGTGAATGCGCGGTGTTCTTCTCATCGATCGCCGACCATAACACGATCCACAAACTGACCCCCGCCTTTGGCTGGGACGTGCAGATCATCCCGACCTATGAAGGTGTGGAACGTCACAACACCGTCGTCGGTGGTGCTTCGCTCTGGGTGCTTTCGGGCAAGACCGACGAGGAATACAAGGCCGCCGCCTCCTATCTGGCCTTCCTCGCCACCAAGGAAGAACAGCAGTTCCTGCTGGAAAACACCGGCTACATCCCGGTCACCAAATCGACCTACGATGCGCTGCTGGCCGAAGGCTTCTACGCCAAAGAGCCCTTCATCAACCGCGATATCGCGATGAAGTCGCTGACCTGGACCGACCCGACCGAGCTGACCCGCGGCATCCGCCTGGGTGGCATGATCCAAATCCGCGCGGAATGGACCGCCGAGGTTGAAGCTGCCCTCGCTGGTCAGAAAACGATGAAAGAGGCGCTGGATACCGCCGTGTCGCGTGGGAACGAGCAACTGGCTCGCTTTGCCCAGACCTATGAAGGCAAATCCTTCCCCTAAGCCTTGATCACCGGGGGCGCGGCTGCACAGGCCGCGCCCTTTTCCTTTTCCGGGGGACGCCATGCGCCGCGCCTATTTCAAGTTCAGCTGGATCGCGGCCGCCCTTCTGGCCCCGCAACTTTTGATCATCTTCGTCTTCTTCTACTGGCCTTCGGCACAAGCCCTTTACTGGGCCTTCACGCTGGAACAGCCTTGGGGCGGCGGCAATACCTGGGTCGGGTTCGACAATTTCAGCAAGGTGCTGTCAGACCCCTATTACTGGGGTTCGGTCCGGGTCTCGATCATCTACGCGCTGGCCACGACAGTGCTCGCGATGACCATGGCGCTGACTCTGGCGATCTTCGTCGACCGCCAGCTTGCGGGTTACAAGGCCTATCGCGTCGCGATCATCTGGCCCTATGCCGTGGCAGCACCTGCCGTGGGCCTGGCGTTCCAGTTCGTCTTCAACCCCGGCGCTGGCATCTTCAGCTATATCAACACCATCGCACCCGGCTGGTGGGACCTGTCGAAATACCCTTGGCAGGCCGTCACCGCCATCGTCGTTGCAGGCGCATGGAAACAGGTCGCCTATAGTTTCGTCTTCTTCCTCGCCGCCCTGCAATCCATCCCCCGCAGCCTGACCGAGGCAGCGGCGATGGATGGCGCGCGTCCCCTGCGCCGGATGATGGACCTGCAACTACCCCTGCTGACGCCCACCTTCTTTTTCCTTCTGGTCATCAACATCACCGACAGCTTCACCGACAGTTTCGGGATCGTCGACACGCTGACCGGCGGCGGCCCGTTTCGGTCAACAGACCTGATGGTCTACAAGATCTATCGCGACGGGTTTCAGGGGCTCGATTACTCCGGTGCCGCCGCCCAATCCATCATCCTGATGCTTCTCGTCATGGCGCTGACCTTCGTTCAGTTCCGCTATGTCGAGCGGCGCGTGCATTACACCTGAGGGGTCGCCATGATCGGACGCACGCCACTTCTGAACATCGCGACCCATGTGATCCTCGTCTTTGGCCTGATCGTCATTCTCGTGCCGATCTGGCTGGCCTTTGTCGCGGCAACCCAGACCCTGCAAGCGGTCAATTCCGCCCCGGTAGAGTTCTGGCCGGGCGATCAGCTTTGGGTGAACCTGCGCGAAGCCTGGGCCGCATCGGATTTCGGACCCAAATTCGTGAACACGCTGATCGTGGCCACCGGGGTCGTCATCGGCAAGATCACCCTCGCCTGCATCACCGCATTTGCACTGGTGTTCTTCAACTTTCGCGGTCGGATGCTGATCTTCTGGATGATCTTCATCACCCTGATGCTGCCCCTCGAGGTGCGGATCGTTCCCACCTATGCCGTCGCCGCCAACGCGCTGACCCCGTTCCAGACGATCATGGACTGGACCGGCATAACCTGGCTAATCAACACCCTGTCTGGGGTCGAAGTGGCGCTGGAATGGAACCTGCTCAACTCCTACACCGGGTTGATCCTGCCCCTCGTCGCCACCGCCACCGGCACGTTTTTGTACCGTCAATTCTTCCTGACCATCCCCGATGAACTGGTCGAGGCCGCGCGGATGGATGGAGCAGGGCCCATGCGGTTCCTCTGGGATGTGCTGATCCCGCTCTCGAAAACCAACATCGCGGCCTTGGCGACGATCATGTTCGTCTATGCCTGGAACCAATATCTCTGGCCGCTTCTGGTGGTCACTGATCGGGCGAATTACGGGATGGTCGTGGTGCAGCTTTCCGACCTTGTCCCCGACCAGCTAACCACCGGGGGCGGCACGCCCACCTGGCACCTCGCAATGGCGGCCACGCTGGTCGTGATGCTTCCCCCTATCGCCATCGTCATCCTCATGCAGCGCTGGTTCGTGCGCGGCCTGATCAACACCGACAAATAAGGGGGCACCCATGGCCGAGATCGCCATCCGCAACGTGACCAAGTCCTATGGCAAGACCACGATCATGGAAGGGGTTAACCTCGATATCCATAACGGCGAATTCGTGGTGATCCTCGGCCCCTCGGGTTGCGGCAAATCCACGCTTCTGCGCCTCATCGCGGGTCTAGAAGAGATCACCGCAGGTGAAATTTCCATCGGCGGACAGGTCGTGAACCAGCTTGAACCACGCCAGCGCGGCTGCGCGATGGTGTTTCAGAACTACGCGCTTTACCCGCACATGACCGTGGCCGAAAACATCGGCTACGCGCTGAAGGTGGCAGGCACGCCAAAGGCCGAACGTCTGGCCCGGGTGGCGGCGACAGCGCATTCGGTTGGATTGGGGGATTTTCTGGAACGCAAGCCCGGGCAACTCTCTGGCGGTCAGCGTCAACGCGTCGCCATGGCCCGCGCGATCATCCGGGAACCCAAAGTTTTTCTCTTCGATGAACCGCTGTCGAACCTCGACGCCAAACTCCGCGTCCAGATGCGCCACGAAATCCGCCGCATCCACAACCAGATCAAGGCCACCTCCGTCTTCGTCACCCATGATCAGCACGAAGGCATGACCCTTGCCGACCGTCTGGTGGTGATGAACAAAGGCACCATCGAACAGGTCGGCACCCCCGCCGAAATCTACGACCGCCCCGCGTCTCTCTATGTCGCGGGCTTCATCGGCAGCCCTGCCATGAACTTCCTTCCCGGCCATTACAGCGCCGCCCGCCGCGCCATGGTTCTCGAAAGCGGTACCGTCATCCCGCTGCCTGCCCAGCACGAGGCCGCGGACGGCCAACTCGTCCAGCTTGGCATCCGTCCTGAACATGTCTCTCTGTGCCCGCCCGGACACGGCATGATCGACGCCCGGCTCGAAATCGTCGAAGATCTCGGCGCCGCCCGGCTATGGAACCTGCGCGTCGAGGACATCCCGTTCAGCCTGATCACCGAAACCCGCACCCGCCTGGACGTGGGCGCAGTCACCGGTCTGTCCCTTGACCTGCAACACGCCCACCTCTTTGACGGAGCCAGCGGCAAAAGGATCGAGGCCAGGGCCGCAAAGAGCGCAACACATGGCGTGCAAGCCTACTGAAATGCCGCACCATTCGGTCAGGCCATTGACACAGCGCTCAGCACCCCTGCCCCGGCACCGGTGCGGTTGAACCCCAACCTGTCCGAGCTCTACCGGCGCAAGGTCACCGAGCTGGCGATCACGCTAGCTGATCCAGCCATTGCTCAGCCTGCCCGCGAGGTGATCCGTAGCCTGATCGAGCGCGTGGCAGTGCGCTGGGAAGATGGGCAAGCAGTTGTGGTTTTGGACGGGGCGCTGACAGCGCTTGTGGGGCTCGCCCAAAATGCAAAAGGCCCAGCGGGTGCTGGGCGTGTGGGTGGTATTGAGTTTAGTTCGGTGAAGGTGGTTGCGGGGGCAGGATTTGAACCTGCGGCCTTCAGGTTATGAGCCGAACCAATCGATTTTCAGGGTTCCTTACATTTCAGAAGCTTAGCTGACAAGCCTTTGGAATAGCGTGGTCTTCTGAGAGTTCTCAACGTTTTCCGCCGGATTTGGGCGGATTGACGTGCGCTCCGGAACGCATTCGTGGGTTGACCAGACGTTGACCAGCAATGCTCATCAATCTCGATAGAGCATCACCACATTACACACCCGCGATACGTCCGTTAAGATCGCAAACCACGCCCTAGTCCCCTTCTACAGGTCGGCTGTCGGCCAACGCAGTTGTCCGCGACCGATGCGCAAGACTTCCACAAGCCTGCTATTGCCTGGCAATCGACCCGAGAAAAGGCTGGGCTTGGGATCAACTGCCGACTTTTTGAATGGGGCGACTCTTTGATAGTCAGGCGTTGTTAGCCAAGTGCGCCCATCGCCATCGTCGGTGATAACCCGATAAAGACCGGCAGGAGGTGCGGTGGCGACATCGAGCAGACGTTTGTAGTGTTGGATTGACCACTTCTGGATACCTCCGCTGAGGGCCTCGGTACGAAAGCGTGCCCATAACGCAGCGGTGTCAGGGGTCGGCCAGTCACCCGCGTCTGTGTAGGCCGTAATCTCGTCAGATTCGAGCCAGGCGCGCATCTCGGCGGGCGTAACGAAGATCGGTTTGGCGTCCTCGATCGCGGCCATAGCCCCACGCCGAGACGGCAGGCCCGCGCGGATCAGCATCGCCATCATGAACTGCGGGACGCCAGTTTCAACCGATCCAGCAGCACCACCCGCAACCGTGTCCGGCGACCAGCCGAGTGACATTCGGCGGGTGCGGACGGCTTCTAGCGCCCAGACCAGACGATAGGTAAAGGCCTCCTCGACCGCGCGCATGTTATGCGGCCCAATCTTGGCGACATCCTCGCCAGAAACCCAACTCCGGAGGATGACTTTCCAGTTGGCTGGGAGCCCGTTCGCCTGATCGGGGATGAACGGCCGCATGAACAGTAGGCGCTCCCCCAGGCCCCCGAGCGCATCGACAAGCTCGTCGACATCACCGCTCAAAGACGCCTCATCAGCACGGTCGAGCAGTGCAGCCAACTCGTCGGCCATTGCGTCGATTGATAAGCCAGCCTCAAGCCCAACGCCCATGGCAAAATGCCCGCGCCGAGCTTGCGCAGTGGTGGTTTTCCAAATGAGATCGGCCCTCGCTTCAAGCACTTTTTTATGTAGTGGGGCGACGTCCTCATCTTCACGGGCGATCTGACGCGCCCAAAGCGATCCTTTGAGCGCCTCATCCAACAGCTTCGGCAGGTCAGCTCGATCGGCATCCAGCGCTTCGATCAAGCCGAACACGGTCGCGTCGAGGCGCTCGACGATTTGCGATAGCGGCTCCTCATCATCGCTTTCGTCTTCGCCGCCGCCGCCCTCATCGCCATCGTCGCCATCCACATCGGTGTCGTACTCTACGCCTGCAGCCAGGCGCTCGGCGAGTGCAGCTTCTTCCTTCGGCGATCTCCATGCTTCGCGGGCATTGGCGAGATACTCCCAAGCATCGTCGCGATCCAGAACGCCTTCCCGCGATAAGCGATCAAGAATCTCGGCGACGATCTGGATAAGGCCGCTTTTCAACGTGCGGGCCTTGGCGGAGGCGACTAGTTCTCGCCACTCCGTCCTGCGCCAATCGATCTTGTCGAACATGACGTGCACAATGAGGCCTTCAACGTCCACAAAGGCACGCCCGGCGCGGCCAGCGACGTTCGCGAACTCCTCGCCCTTAATTCTCTCAGACGCCCGATACAACGCAGGCACCAACAAGACTGCGGCGTTCAGGTTAAGGCCTTGCGACAAGGTCGGCGACGCGACGATGACTTTCAGCGCCCCCTCGGACAGGAGGGCTTCCAGCTCACGCAGGAACGGGCTCGGCAGACGGCCATGGTGGATGGCGACGCCTGCCTTTAAGCAGGCGACGGCGGGATGGTCCTCGCCCAACCATTCCTTGCCCACCTCTAGGGCACGCGCAATCGACGCTTCGTCTTCCAGCAGCGACTCCAGATAGCCACGCTTGCAAAGATCCACGACTTGTTTGCCGTAGCTCTCGACCCAATTGGCCTGGGTCGAGAAGATTAGAGTCCGCTTGCCCTGGCTTGCGAACTCCCACGCCGCGAACAAGGCAAGGTGCGAGTTCTTTCTAGGATAAGGCTTCTTCTCCCTCCCAAGCGCCGCTTTCTCGATGACGAACTTGTCGAGAAATGGGCCATCATCGTCGAGATCGAGGCGGAGCAGCCCGTCTTTTCCCCGCCAGGATAGTGTGCCGAAACGCTGCCGCGTGGGACGCCAGTCAGAGCGCACAGGCTCGCCCGGTTCGTCCGAGCGAATCCATGCGGTGAGATCGTCCAACTCGTTGCCGCTGGGCAGAATCGCGGAAAGACAGACAATTCGACGCTCGTCCGCATCAGCGCGCCGAATGAGACGTTGCACCAGCGTCTCGTAGCGAATTTCGCGCTCGCTCGGGCCAATCATATGGCCTTCGTCAAGGACGATTAGGCCGACATCATCAATCACCGACGGATCGCCCCTCAACGCAAAGTCGAGCTTCTCGGGCGTTGCAATGATGATCTCACGTGTGCGAAGAGCGTCTTCGTCGCCAGCCGAGAGGCCGCTAGCACCATAAAGCGAGGAAACGCTGAAACCGAGCGGCGCGAAGGTTTTTCTGAAAGAACGCTCGGTCTGGGCGGACAGGGCGCGCAATGGCGTAACGATCAACACCCTCCGAGCCGATGACAAGGTCATCAATGCGGCGATTTCAGCCACCCGCGTTTTGCCAGCACTGGTGGGCAAGGCTACAACCAGATCATCGGTGACATTGGTCGAACGCCGCGCAGCTTCACGCTGTGATGGCCATAGCTCCACCTCGGATGTCTTGCGGGCGAATAGCGACGAGATGAACAGACGCCGCAGATCTGGGTACTTCTCTTCTGTTCCCTCAGGTGGCTCGGTCGGCAGCGTCTGATGCAGCGAATGCTGCCAGAGGTCGTCGATCAGATGGCGGCAGAGGTTCGAAATCCACCAAAGCGGCACATTCTCCGCATTGTCCGCCAGCTTGACCGCGGTGGCGAGCAATGCCTGTGCGGTCTCGAACGGTTCGGGCTCACCAGTCTCGAGAGCGAAGTCAAAATGGGCCAGAGCGCGACAAATCGTTGTGTTTAGGATTGTCGCAATCACCTCGTCGACGTCTGGTTCTTCCCCTCGCAGCGCCTCGGCGATTTGACCATCGGAATGACCGTCGTCGTCGAGCCATTCGCGAACGAAACCACGCATTTGCCCGAGATCGCGCAGTATGAGGTGTCGGATCGCTGTTTCACCCGGCGTGGCGTTGAGGTCACCTGCCGCCTCGTTGAAGAGCGAATAGGCAACCGCCGAAAAACCGGCCAAATGGTAGCCTGCAGCGGCGATCATTCGACGGAAGCCGCGGTCGGGTGCCTTTGGGTCGCCGTTGCGCACCAAGGCTTCAAAAGCATTGGCCCCTCGCTCGAACGCCTTTCTGGTAAGCTCCGAAGAGCCAGCCTGGGCACGCAGTGCCATCGCCCCCCTAAGCAGGGCAAAGCCGTGTTCTGCAAGATCGGTTTCGATGGTCGTACCGAGGGGTGGCGCATTTGGCGGCAGAACGCCTTCCTCGCGCATAAGCGACCAGGCAGCACCGCGATAGAGAAGACGGCCGAGGATACCGTCGGCGGTAGCGGTTGCCAAAAATTCTGTCAGTTCGTCAATCGTCTCCAAGGTCTTCCGCCTCTTGATACATGGCCGCAATGAAGTCCTGGTGGTCTTCGACGTGGACGTTCACGACGTAGTGGTCACGGTTGGTCCCTGTCGCATCGAGATCATCCTTCAGCGAGGCGTGGGGACCGTTGCCCGATACGGTGAAGAGCATGTGGTCGATGCGATCCGAGCGAAGAGACTTCAGGCCCACCTCGTCACGCAGGCTGCGGCCCAGTGTGTTGTCGTCCGGGTTGTCGCTTTCCAGCAGGCGGTTTGCGACGAACAGCAACGAATCTGGTGTGCAACGGCCGTTATCTCGGTTCAGCACCTTGCGCGCGCTCGTGACCGTGGCCTTGCCGAGCACCTTATTGCTTTTGGCTTCGCCCTTTAGGAGCCAGAGCTTCTCGCCAGCCCCATCGTATCCGGCACCGATGAAGTCGTCGCCACGCATGGCCATGTTGCGGCCGTCCTTGTAGCGGAGGCGGCGCACCGGCACGCGCAGGCCGATCTCTTCCTCGACCAGTTCGGTCGCGAGAATCTCGCCGAGGTCGCCGGAGCGGCCCTTTGTAGTCTGGGGCATGGCCTCCTTCAGGATACTGGCGGCAACCTTGAAGCCAAGCCGATCAACGTCTTCAGCGATACGTTCAAGTCGATCGTAGTGCGAGCGAATGGTCGTGGCGAGCTCATCGCGAATTTCATCTCGACCCGTATCTTTCTCGACATAGACCCAGTAGTGCTTGCGCAAATTCTTCTCTTTGGTGGCATCGCACCATCTCTTGTACAGTCCCATGCAATCCGCCTTTGCCATCGCGCTGTAAAGTTTGACCACAACGACCGCCCGCACAAGCTGTAGCGGCTGCTTTGCGCCAAGATCCTGCAAATGTAACTTCCGATGCGTCCGCTGGCCACCAACGCCGTCCCGAGCAGAAAGTCCCCCGTTACTTCATGCGCGGCCCCCGATCAAACCATCGGCGCAGATGTTGACCTGCGTTGATCCACTCCCCACCCGGCGCGTTCGGCAAACTCTCCCAACCCCTTGTTTTTCCTTCCAGGAACTGACTTTCGACCTTCAATTCCACCTTCCGCCTGTATTCCGGTCCCTGCCCCGTGGTCCGACTTGATAGTGGCGCGGGTCTACGCCTGTGTCGTCGGGCAAGGAGGCGGGATGGATGGTCAAACGACTGAAACTGAATGAGAAAACCCTGCGCGAGGCGGAACCCAAGCCGGGCGTCAGCTACCAGATCTTCGACACGGACGTGATCGGCTTTGCCGCCCGCGTGCAGGCTTCCGGCGCGCGGACCTTCACCATCGACTACCGGCACGCCGGGCGGCAGCGACGGATGACCATCGGGCGCTGGCCAGAGTGGAGCGTCACGGCCGCGCGGGAACGCGCCAAGGAACTGCGCCGCACCATCGACGAGGGACAGGATCCTCTAGCGGCGCGGGATGAATGGCGCGGGGCCCCGCGCGTCACGGACATGATCGACCGCTACATCGCCGAGCATCTGCCGAAACTGGCCAAGACGAATGCGGGCGACCAGGTCTCAATGCTGAAGAAGATGGTGGAACCGGCCTGGGGCAACCGGCTGGTGACCGAGATCACCAAGTCGGACGTCGCGAAGTTCCTCGATTTCGTGGCCGAGGGTCGTCCGCGACCGTGCAAGGCGAAGCCCAACAACCGGGCTCGCAAGCTGCAGGGTCACAAGCCCACCCCGATCCGCGCCAACCGCATGGGCGAGGTGCTGCGCAAGATGTTCACACTGGCCGTGGAATGGGAATGGCGGACGGACAACCCCGCGCAGGGGTTCCATCGGCGCATCGAACATGCCCGCGAACGCTTCCTGTCGCCCGAGGAACTGACACGGCTGGCGGCCGTGCTGGATGCCGCCGAGGATCAGCGCGCCGCGGCGATCATCCGAATGTGCATGTTGACCGGCGCCCGGGTGGGCGAGGTCCGGACGGCGCGGTTCGAACAGTTCAACCTCGACTATGCCATCTGGTCGAAACCCGCCTCGACCACCAAGCAGCGCAAGATCCACCGCGTGCCGATCTCGCAGGATGTGGCGGCCATCGTGCGGCTGCGCCAGCAGGCGGTGCCGAGCGGTAATCCGTGGCTGTTCCCCGGCGACACCGTCGGCCAGCCCGTCCGGGAAATCCGCCGCTTTTGGGCCAAGGTGCAGAAGGAGGCGGGGCTCCCCGACGTCCGCATCCACGACCTGCGCCACACCTTCGCCTCGCTCTTGGTCAGCGGCGGCGCATCGCTGGAAATGATCGGCAAGCTCTTGGGCCACAGCCAGATGCAGACCACCCAGCGCTATGCGCACCTGATGGATTCCCCCCTGCGCGCGGGCGTCGACACGGTGGCAAGTCTCCTGCGTCCGCGGCCGCGGCTTGTGCATGACGCGGCGCAGGAGGAGACCGACCTGCCGAAATCGGCTTGACCCTCACGCGGGATCCTCGCCGCGCAGCCTGCGCCAGAGTGAGGACAGCCGCTTGCGGATGGTGCTCTCATCCGGCGTCTCGCCCGACTTCGAGTTCTGGACGAACCAGTCCTGCACCAGCGTGACAAGCGCGGTCTGGGTGTCGGGCACGCCCTTTTCGAACAGGAACCAAGTCAGCCACGCATACATCGCGTCCCAATCGTAGCGCGGGCTGGCGCCGATGGTGGATGCCGGGCGCCGCAGCAGATCGCGCTCCTCCTCGAAGGCCTGCAGCGTTCCGGCGTCCAGCAGCAGGTCGGAGGACCGGACCAGCAAGCCCTCGGCCGGGTCGGTGATCGTGAGCCAGGCCTTGCTGCCGAGCGGCATGACCCGCCTGAGCCTGGCCTGCTCATCGCTCGGACCGATCCGGCGGAACATCCCCATCAGTTCGGCCATCGGCACCTGGACCATCCCGGCCGCCGTCTCGTCACCGCAAACGACCGGAGGGATGCCCGCCACGACATGCAGATGTCCTGCCGCTGCCCAGCCCGCCACATCGGCCGGGTGACAGCCCCAGCGCACGGCGATTTCGTAGATCGAGAAGAATGCGACGGGGGGCAGTGGCATCGGGAAACTCCTTTCAGACATGCAGCATCCTTCGGCCAGGGCCGTCGGCATGCAGGTTACAAATGACCCGCCGTGCCGAGCACGTGGGCTGACTCAGGGTTCAGAGCACGTCGTCGAGGAAAACCGCCTGTAAGCCAGAGGCACACCGTGACCGGCGTGCGCATCCGACTGCGTTCGTCTTTTCGATTCTTATGGACTGCTCAACGGCGAATCTACTCAGCCGATGAGCGAGTCTGCAACAGGTATCCCGTGCGCTTCGACCGTCGTCGGCAGAGTTTCGGTGGATATCGGTGAGCGCCTGCGGAACCCGACCGGAACGACCCATTCCGGCAATTCCGGCCCCGACAGAACCGGCGAATCCGTCCGAACACCGGTCAATCGGCCCTCCCCGGAGAGAGTGGTGACACATGCGCATGGATCGCCGCCCGGAACCGGCTCGGATGACGGCCGCGGAGGCGGTTGCATGCGAGGACTCTGGCTCGTCTTGGGTCGCGAAACTCCAATGAAACAAGGGGTGGAACGGGGCGGCGGCCTGCAATTCCACCTTCCGCCTGTCTTCCGGCCCTCGCGCTCTGCTTCGCTGACCCAGCCCCCGCCAGAGGGGCGAAAGGCCAACGGAGCAGCCCATGAAGGACATCCAGACCGATCTCGACGAAGACATCCCCGACCTGCTGGCTGACTGGATCAGCCGAGAGCAGTTGGCCCGGGCGCTGGGCCTGACGGCCGATACGCTGTCCCGGTGGGAAGCCCGCCGCCAGGGGCCGCCCTGCACACGCATAGGTCGAAAGACCTTCTATCGCCGCGCCGCCATCCAGGAATGGATCCGGTCGCAGGAGCAGGCCCATCCGGTGCGCAAGACGCGGGGGCGGTCATGACCATCCAGCCCTACAATTCCGCCTGGCCCGCCGACCGCGTGGCCGAGGCGCGCGCCGTGATCGCCGATGTCGCGCATCATAGCGATCTCCTGATCAGGCTCGCCTGCAATGTGCTCGCCCAGCACGGCGAGACCTCGGCCGAACGGGCAGAGGCGCAGTGCCTGCTCGTGGTCGTTGACGCGCGGCGGCCGGTGCGGCGCGCCCAGCGCGAAGATCAGGGGAGGGCCGCGCAATGATGCGGCGTGGCACCCCCGAGGCCGATTTGCAGCGTGCCGTGGTGCAGGCGCTCCGCATCGCCCTGCCCCGCTCGGCGATCATCCATCACTGCGCCAACGAGATCACCGAAGCCGGGCCCCGCGGGGCCAAGCGCCAGGCGATCCTTGTCGGCATGGGCGTCCATGCCGGGTTCGCCGATCTGATGGTCCTATGCGAGGGCCGTATCCTGTTCCTCGAACTGAAAGCTCCGAAGGGGCGTCTGCGGCCGGAACAGGAGGCGTTCCGCGACGCCGTGCAGGCGGAGGGGTTCGGCTGGGCACTGGTGCGCAGCCTTGATGACGCGCTGGGCGCGCTGGCGGACCACGGTTTCACCACGCGCATCGCCCCTGCCCCGCGGAGGCCAGCGCCATGAGCCACGAGGCCACCAACTGGGCCATCAAGCAGCGCGGGCTGAAGCCCACGACCAAGATCGTGCTCTGGCATCTCTGCGACCGGTTCAACCCGGACTACGGCTGCTTCCCCTCGCAGGACCGGCTCGCGCATGACTGCGAGATCAGCCGCTCCACGCTGAACGACCACCTCGGCCAGCTGGAGGCCGTGGGCCTGCTACGGCGCGTGCCGCGGCTAGATCCCGTCACCAAGCGACAGCTGCCGACCCGCTACATCCTGGGGTTCGAGCCTGGATTCATACCGGTGGCTGTGGTGCCGTGTCCGGAAATCGGACACGGGGAACCGACTGATGCGGAATGTGCTGACATGGCAGGGGGTTCGCCCCTGGATGCCGCGGTTAACGCTCTGCCGTGTCCGGATTTCGGACACGGGGATGGCGCGGAAGCCGTGTCCGATTTTCCGGCCGACCCGTGTCCGGAAAATGCCGAAAG
Organism: Fuscovulum sp.; assembly: GCA_035192965.1. Lineage (NCBI taxonomy): Bacteria > Pseudomonadati > Pseudomonadota > Alphaproteobacteria > Rhodobacterales > Paracoccaceae > Fuscovulum > Fuscovulum sp. Next base: position 2,881,535 of record CP136571.1, read on the forward strand.
CCGTGTCCGGAATTCGGACACTAACCCTGTAAGGGAACCTCTAAGTAAACCAGTAAAGGAGGAGGAGGGCGCGCAGGCGCGCGAGGCGATCTCCGATGAGCTTTTCGCGGACCTGCTCGACGCACTGGGCCTTGAGCCCGCCGCCCTGCCCGGCTGGTGGCAAGGCTGGCCACCCCGGCTGCACGTCCAGCGCTGGCGCGACGAGCTGGGGCTGACCGAGGCGGAGATCATCGCCGCGGCCGAGGCCTCCCGCCAGGAGCATCCCGAACCTCCCGATGGCCCGAAGGCGCTGGACCGCGCCATGCAACGGGCCGCCCAGCGCAAGGTCGAGGATGCGGGCCGGAAGCGGCGGAAACCGAAAGCGTCCCCTGCCCCGGCCGCCAAGCCGATCACGGACCTGCCCGCCTTCTACGCCGACCTCGTCAACTCCGACCGATACCTGCCGGTCAGCGCGATCAGCAACACCATGCGTGATGCCATGCTGGCGAGGGGCCTCGTGACACCCGAGCGCCTGCGCGAGCGCGGGGTGCGGTGAATGGCATGGTGTCACGTCCCCGGCACGGATTGTCCCTCTGCGCAGGCGGCGGAGGCCTTGATCTGGGCCTCATGCTCGCCGAGCCCGGCTATCACACCCGCGCCTTTGTCGAATGGGAGGACTGGCCGCGCGCCGTCCTCATTGCCGCCCAGCGCGCAGGCTATTTCGCCCCGGCCCCGATCTGGACCGATCTGCGCAGCTTCGACGCCCAGCCCTTCCGCGGCGCATTCGATGCCGTCCTCGCCGGATATCCCTGCCAGCCCTTCAGCGCCGCGGGCAAACGCGGCGGTGCCGACGATCCTCGCCACCTCTGGCCCGACGTCGCCCGCGTCATCGGCGAATGCCGCCCCGAATGGGTCTTCCTCGAAAACGTCGCCGGGCACGTCATCCTCGGCCTCGAGACCGTCCTGCGAGAGCTTTGGGGCTTCGGCTACACGCCTGCGGCGGGCCTGTTCTCGGCGGCAGAGGTCGGCGCGCCGCACGAGCGGCTGCGCATCTTCATCCTGGCCCACACCGATGAGCCTGCATCCCGAAACCGGCCGCTACAACCCGGCCGGGAACAGCGAATTCGCTGTCGCGGAACTGCGGTTCACCCAGAACGCCGAAGCGCTGGCGCTGGACATAGCGAAAGCCCTGCCGAACCACTGGCCCACACCGGCAGCACAGAACTGGAAGGGCAGTTCGGAGGCCAGCATCACCCGCACCGACGGCAAGTCCCGGATGGACCTGCTGCACTACCGGGCGGAGCAGGGCTTCACCCGCCCGGCCCCGGCGACCTTGCCGGATGGGACGCGGTCCTCACCGCACGCCCCGATCTCGCGCCCGCTCTGGGCTTCGATGATTGCCTCGCATGGGCGCGCCGTCTCTCGGCGGATCCTGAAGAGCCGGTCGCGGCGGCGGCTGAATCCGCTCTTCGTCGGATGGCTGATGGGCTGGCCCATCGGGCACGCGCTCTGCGCCTGCTCGGCAACGGAGTTCACCCTCTGGCAGCAGCATATGCGTGGCGCTCTCTCGCAGCTGTCCACGGCCTCGGGCCCGTGGATCTGGCGGCCGACGGATGCGGCCCAGCGCCCAGCCCAGATGGATTTCCTTGAAGGATTGAAGCCATGAGTTTCCACGGCCGCGTCTGCGGCACCAGGATCAAGCGTGCGCTGGGCGTGCAGGCTGCGCTGGAATGGGCGTTCCGGGTGGAACAGGCGCAGCTGGAACTGCCCCTGCCTCCGGACGTCACCGAGGAAGGATTCGGCTTCGGCCTGGAATACGTCCTCCTCCAACGGGCCGTGCTGGGCTGCAAGATCGACGGCGGCCAGCACAAGATCGGCGGCTACACCCACGAGGACGCCGAAGTGATCGCCGCCACCGTCGCCGGGATCCCCGACAGCCTCGGCGGCAAGCGGATGGCGATCCGCGTCGCCGAATTGGCACGCGCCGGGCTGACCCCGGACTGGATGCCCGGCGCCGTCCCGCGCTGCGTGCCGACCATCGTCAAGCAGAACCAGCATGGGATGCATGTGGGCGCAATCGTCGTAGGGACCGAGCGCATCCGTGTGCGTGGCGCGGGTGCCCGTGCGACATGGAAAACCATGGACATCTTGGCCTGCCCTGTCACCTTCTCCCCCCACCCCCATCAGATCGAGACCGCCCGGCGGGGCTATGACGACTGGTGGCAGGCACTGGGCTGGGTGCGGGAGGGGCTTACCGAGGGCGGGATGCTCAGGGAGGTAGAGGTGACAGGGGCGATGCCGAAGGCGCGACCTTGGCGCGATAGACCATTGCTAAATTCAGCCAAAATGGCCAAAAGATAGAGGCCACAGGCCGGGAGCGAGGAAATGCGAACCCTAAGCGCGAAGGACGCAAAGTACGAGTTCGGGCGGCTGATTGATCTCGCCCGAGCCGAGCCGGTGGCGGTGACAAAGCATGGTCGAGCCGTCGTCGTGGTAATTGCTGTCGAGGAATACGAGCGGTTAACGGACATTGAAATGGTTAATGAGAATTTCCGCTCGGGCAAGACTAGCGGGACAGATCAATGATCCGGGCTATTCAAAGATCTCAAATGCTTCCGATTCTGCATATTCCAAACCACGCACCTGCACAATTTGCAGGCAGGAAACTTCTTCTGTCAGAATGGCGTGATAGCTAATGAGTCTCGCGATGGCCACGAACAGACCCGAACGCGACATTGAAGATGCCCTGATCGCGAAGCTCAAAGAGCTTAAGTACGAGTATCGACCCGATATTCGTGATCGGGCCACTTTGGAGGCAAACTTCAGGACAAAATTCGAAGAGTTGAATCGCGTCAAGCTCACCGATGGCGAGTTTCAGCGGCTGCACGATGATATCGTCACGCCGGATGTTTTTACGGCGGCACGAACCCTGCGCGAGCGGAACAGTTTCACTCGCGATGATGGCACGCCGCTGAACTACACGCTCGTGAACATCAAGGATTGGTGCAAGAATTCCTTCGAGGTCGTCAACCAGCTCCGGATCAACACGGACAACAGCCACCACCGTTATGACGTCATTCTGCTGATCAACGGGGTGCCGGTTGTTCAGATTGAACTGAAGACCCTTGGCATCAGCCCGCGTCGCGCGATGGAGCAGATCGTCGATTACAAGAACGACCCTGGGAATGGCTATACCAAGACAATCCTGTGCTTCCTGCAGCTCTTCATCGTCAGCAACCGCGATCGGACGTTTTACTTCGCGAACAACAACGCGCGCCATTTCGCATTCAATGCCGAGGAGCGCTTTCTGCCGGTCTATGAGTTCGCAGACGTCGACAACAAGAAGATCGTCCATCTCGACAGTTTCGCCGAAACTTTCCTTGTAAAGTGCACGCTCGGCCAAACGATCAGCCGGTACATGGTTCTGGTCGCGAGCGAGCAAAAACTGCTGATGATGCGACCGTATCAGGTCTACGCGGTGAAAGCGATTGTCGACTCCATCGCCCAGGACTGCGGCAACGGCTACATTTGGCACACGACGGGCAGCGGCAAGACGCTCACCTCCTTCAAGGCGTCAACGCTCTTGAAGGACAATCCCGACATCGAGAAATGCCTCTTCGTCGTGGATCGCAAGGACCTCGATCGCCAGACACGCGAGGAGTTCAACAAGTTCCAGGAAGGCTGCGTCGAGGAAAACACCAATACCGCCTCCCTGGTTCGGCGTCTTTTGTCGGACGATTACGCCGACAAGGTCATCGTCTGCACGATCCAGAAGCTTGGCCTCGCGCTGGACGAAAACAGCAAGCGCAACAAGCAGCAGAAGAAGGACGGAAAGAAGACCTTCAAGGAGCAACTGGCACCCCTGCGCGACAAGCGCATCGCCTTCATCTTCGACGAATGTCATCGGTCGCAGTTCGGCGAGAACCACAAGGCCATCAAGGAGTTCTTCCCGCGCGCCCAGCTCTTCGGGTTCACCGGGACGCCCATCTTCGATCAGAACGCTGCCCAGCAGAAGATCGAAGACACCCAAGCCAGCATGAAGACCACGGAAGACCTCTTCCAGCAGCGCCTTCACACATACACGATCACACACGCCATCGAGGACGGAAACGTCCTCAGGTTCCATGTCGACTATTTCAAGCCGCAAGGCAAAACGTTGCCGAAGCCGGGTGAACCACTGGCCAAGCGGGCGGTCATCGATGCGATCCTCACGAAACACGACGCGGCCACCGGTCAGCGCCGCTTCAACGCCCTGCTCGCCACCTCGTCGATCAATGACGCCATCGAGTATCACACCCTCTTCAAAACGATTCAGGCCGAAAAGCTGGCAACGGATCCCAGCTTTCAGCCTCTGAACATCGCATGCGTCTTCTCCCCGCCCGCCGAGGGCAATCCTGACGTAAAGCAAATCCAGGAAGACTTGCCACAGGAGAAGGAAGACAACGCGGTTGAGCCGGAGAAAAAGAAGGAGGCGCTTAGGGCCATCCTCGCCGACTACAACGCCCACTACGGCACCAACCACAAGATCAGCGAATTCGATCTGTATTACCAGGACGTGCAGAAACGCATCAAAGATCAGCAATGGCCGGATTCCGATCTAAGAAAGGCTTACCCCAACCAGCCACACCACAAGATCGACATCACGATTGTCGTAGACATGCTGCTGACCGGCTTCGATTCCAAGTTCCTTAACACCCTCTATGTCGACAAGAACCTGAAGCATCACGGTCTGATCCAGGCCTTCTCGCGCACCAACCGAGTACTGAACGCCACCAAGCCGTACGGCAACATCCTGGACTTCCGGCAGCAGCAGGGCGCGGTCGATGCGGCCATCGCGCTGTTCTCGGGCGAAGCCGCCGCCGAAAAGGCCCGCGAAATCTGGCTGGTCGACAAGGCACCAGTGGTCATTCAAAAGCTGGAGACCGCCGTCCAGAAGCTTGATACCTTCATGAAATCGCAGGGCCTCGACTGCGCCCCGGAAGCCGTGCCCAACCTCAAAGGCGACGCGGCACGTGCTGCGTTTATTGAGCACTTCAAAGAGGTCCAGCGGCTCAAGACCCAACTTGACCAGTACACTGACCTTACCGACGAAAACCGCAAGACCATCGAACAGGTTCTGCCACGTGACAACCTGCTTGGCTTCCGCGGCGCCTATCTGGAAACAGCCCAGCGCCTTCGAGCCCAGCAGGGTACGGCCTCGGATAAACCCAGCCAGGACGCCGACCAACTGGACTTTGAGTTCGTCCTCTTCGCCTCGGCCGTCATCGACTATGACTACATCATGGGCCTGATCGCCCGCTATTCCGATGCGACACCCGGCAAGCAGAAGATGAGCCGCGAGGAGCTGATCGGGCTGATCCAGTCCGACGCCAAGTTCATGGACGAGCGGGAGGATATCGCGGCCTACATCAACACCCTCAAGGAGGGCCAGGGCCTCAGCGAAAAGGCCATCCGCGAAGGCTACACACGCTTCAAGGCCGAGAAGAACGCGGCGGAACTGGCTGGCATCGCGGGCAAGCACGGGCTGGCGACCGAGGCGCTGCAAGGCTTTGTCGATACGATCCTGCAACGCATGATCTTCGACGGCGAGGCGCTGACCGATCTGATGGAGCCCCTTGACCTGAACTGGAAGGCGCGACGGGTGAAGGAACTGGACCTGATGGCTGACCTGATGCCGCTGCTGCTCAAGCGCGCCGCTGGGCGCGAAATCTCGGGGCTCAGTGCCTATGAGCAATGAGGTGACATCCTCATCGGCAGCGGGAGGCGGGTCAGTGTTGGAGCCCGAGCTGCGTTTTCCAGAGTTTTCTGGCCATCCAGTGCAGTATCTGCACCTGGCGGATGCCACGACCGAAAGCACAGAGCGAAACGGTTCCGGCCAAGCCACTGCACAAATCATGGGGGTATCCAAGGTCGAGGGCATTGTGCCCATGGAGGAACGCATCGTCGCCGCTGACACGGCGCGGTACAAGTTCGTGCGAAAGGACTGGTTCGCCTACAATCCGATGCGACTTAACATCGGCTCAATTGCTCGTTGGCAAGGTGACGACGACGTTCTGGTCAGCCCTGACTATGTCGTTTTCAAATGCAAGAGCAGCGGCCCGCACAGGCTCGATCCTGCTTACCTCGATCACTTCCGGCGCACCGACGCGTGGGAAAATTTTGTCTCGGAAAAGGGCGACGGAAGCGTTCGCGTTCGCATCTATTACAAGGACCTGGCGCGCCTTCAATTGGCGCTGCCGTCTTTTCCCGAACAACAAAGGATCGCCAAATGTCTGGACACGGCGGACGCGCTGATTGCCGCGCAGGGGCGGAAGGTGGAGACGTTGAGGGCCCACAAGAAGGGCTTGATGCAGCAGCTCTTCCCGCAGGAAGGGGAAACCCAACCTCGCCTCCGCTTCCCCGAATTTCAAAGCATGGAAGAGTGGGCTGAGAGACCTTTGAGAGCCGTCGCTACAATTAACCCACCAAACAGCGGGATTCCCGAATCGTTTGTATATATCGACCTTGGTTCAGTCGTAGAAGGCAGGCTCACAGCCAAAACAGAAATTGCTCGAGTTGACGCGCCAAGTCGGGCGCAAAGGCTGTTGAGCGAGGGCGACATAATCTTCCAAATTGTTCGTCCCTATCAGAAAAACAATCTATTTTGCGACTTTGGCGACGATCATGCCTACGTTGCTTCCACAGGATATGCACAAATTAGAGCAAAGTTCAGTAGTCGCTTTCTGTATCAGAGTGTTCACACTGACACGTTTGTCAGTAGGGTCGTCGCGAAATGCACAGGGTCCAGTTACCCTGCAATCAACGCGTCGGACTTGGCTGAAATTGGCCTATCTCTTCCTCCAACTCTCGCGGAGCAACAGCGCATCGCAGACTGCCTCACCGCCCTCGATGATCTCATCGCCGCCGAGACCCGAAAGCTCGACACCCTCAAGACCCACAAGAAGGCCCTGATGCAGCAGCTTTTCCCCCAAGTCAGGGAGGATGAAGCATGAGCACCTACAAGAACCTGAAAAGCTTGGTGGGCAGACTTCGCGACGATCTGACCAATCCGACGGGGCCTGTCTCGCTAGTCCTGATCTATGCCTACAACCGCACCGGCAAGACCCGCCTGTCGATGGAGTTCAAGGACGCGGGCAAGCGCAAGACCAAGAAGAACCCGACCGGGACGCCCGACACGCTGTATTTCAACGCCTTCACCGAGGATCTGTTCGTCTGGGAGAACGACCTCGAAGGCGACAGCGTGCGCCGTCTTCAGCTGAACGAGAAGTCGTCCTTCTTCAACGCGATGACGGAACTCGCGCTGGACGAGACCATCGCCCGCTACCTTTCCCGATACGCCGACTTCGAGTTCGACTTCACCTACAAGGACGTTCAGCAGGGAAAGGATACCATCTCCAAGCCAGATTTCGTCAGCTTCCGCAAGGGTGACGAGGCCAACATCAAGGTGTCGCGGGGCGAACAGAACATCTTCATCTGGTGCATCTTCATGGCCATCTGCGAACGGATGCTGGATGGGCATGAATCCTATCAGGGGAAGAAGTACCTCTATATCGACGATCCGATCTCGTCGCTGGACGACAACAACGCGATTTCCGTCGCCTGCGACCTGGCCAAGCTCCTCCGTCGCGCGGCCACACGGAAAGACGCCGACGGCAAGCCTGCCCCGATCAAGGTGATCTTCTCTTCGCACCATGCGCTGTTCTTTAACGTCATGTGCAACGAAGTGGGTCGGAAGATCGATGACGCGCCTTCGGTCGACCATCGGCGCTATTTCCTGCACCGGCCAAGTGGCGACGGTACCTATACGCTTCAGGCGACGGAAGACACGCCCTTCTTTCACCATGTGGCCACGCTCGCCGAATTGCAGCGCGCGGCTGATCCGAAGAAGGGCAAGCTCTACACCTTCCACTTCAATGCCCTGCGCAGTGTCATGGAGAAGACAGCATCGTTCTTCGGCCATCCGAGCATCGCCTTTTGCCTGAAGGCTCTCGACACCGACGCAGACAGGGCGCTGTTCAATCGTGCCCTGAACCTTTTGAGCCACGGGGCCTATGCCATCCACGAACCCACAGAGATGGGCGAGGACAACAAGGAACTGTTTCGCCGCATTCTGCGCGAGTTCGTCACGCGGTTCGAGTTTCACCTTCCGGGCGCCGCTCCGGCCCCACATCCCGCCCCGGCGCCAGCGCCCGTCCCCCAGGAAGCAACAGCACAATGAACGACCAAATCCAAAAGCAACTGGGCAAGACGCTCTGGAACATCGCCGACACGCTGCGCGGGGCGATGAACGCGGACGATTTCCGCGATTACATGCTGTCCTTCCTTTTCCTGCGTTATCTGTCGGACAACTACGAGTTGGCCGCTAGGAAGGAGCTCGGGCGCGACTACCCGGATCCCAACACGATCGGCAATAGCGGGCGCTCGCCCCTTTCAGTGTGGTATGCTCAAAACCCCGACGATATTTCGGCTTTTGAAAAGCAGATGCGCCTCAAGGCGCATTACGTCATCAAGCCGGAGCACCTCTGGACCAGCATCGCCCACATGGCGCGCACCCAGAACGACGATCTGCTGAACACGCTGCAGGCAGGTTTCAAATATATCGAGAACGAGTCCTTCCAGAGCACGTTCGGGGGGCTTTTCTCGGAAATCAATCTTGGCTCTGAAAAGCTTGGGCGGACCTATGCTGATCGCAACGCCAAACTCTGCGCCATCATCACCGAGATCGCCAATGGGCTCGCCGATTTTTCATCCGACGTCGACGCGCTGGGCGATGCTTACGAATATCTGATCGGCCAGTTTGCCGCCGGTTCGGGAAAGAAGGCTGGGGAGTTCTATACCCCACAGCAGGTGTCTGACATCCTTTCCGCGATCGTGACGCTAGACAGCCAGGAACCGGCAACCGGAAAGAAAGAGCGCCTCGCAAGTGTGCTCGACTTCGCGTGCGGCTCCGGTTCGCTGTTGCTGAACGTGCGCAAGCGCATGGGGCCGCATGGCATCGGGAAGATCTACGGGCAGGAAAAGAACATCACCACTTATAACCTCGCTCGCATGAACATGCTGCTGCACGGCGTGAAAGACACGGAGTTCGAAATCTACCATGGCGACACGCTGAACAATGACTGGGACATCCTGCGAGAGCTGAACCCTGCCAAAAAACCTTCGTTTGATGCGATCGTGGCCAACCCGCCCTTCAGCCTCCGTTGGGAGCCGACTGAAGCGATGAGCGACGACGTGAGGTTCAAGAACCATGGGCTGGCGCCTAAGTCAGCCGCAGACTTCGCCTTTCTCCTGCACGGTTTCCATTACTTGAAGGATGAGGGGGTGATGGCCATCATCCTGCCGCATGGCGTGCTGTTCCGAGGTGGGGCAGAGGAGCGCATCCGCACCAAACTGCTGAAGGATGGTCACATCGACACCGTGATTGGCCTGCCCGCGAACCTTTTCTATTCGACCGGCATCCCGGTCTGCATCCTCGTGCTGAAGAAGTGCAAGAAGCCGGATGATGTGCTCTTCATCAACGCGGCCGAGCACTTTGAAAAGGGGAAGCGGCAGAACCGTCTGCGGGAAGGGGCAGATGGCAAGCCGAACGACATTCAAAAGATCATCGAGACGTACCAGTTCCGCAAGGAGGAGGACCGCTACTCCAAGCGCGTGAGCATGGAGCACATCGCTGAGGAAGGCTACAACCTCAACATCTCCCGATATATCAGCACCGCTGTGGCCGAGGCTGAAATCGATCTCGATGCGACGCAGCAGGAATTGGTCGCGATCGAGGACCAAATTCGGGAAGCGACGTCGAAGCACAACTCGTTTCTTCGGGAATTAGGGCTTCCAGTTCTTCCAGGGACCGAATGAAGTATACCTTTCGGGGTTTCCGCGCTGTCTGAGCGTCAGAAACACAGCAAAAGTCAGGTCATGTAGAAAATGAATGGGGAGAGCGACCAACAAGACCTGCTGTCTGACCTGTGCGATCTCGATTTGATGCGCCATCTACTTGCAGATTTGCACGACGGCCTCGACGGAAAAATCACCCGGCTACGCCATCTCGCTGATCTATCGGGCGCGATGGGAAAACGCGGTACGATGATATTTGGTGGGCCTGCGGCATACCTCGCTTGGCTAGAGGCGCGAGACTGTTATGTGCACGGGAACTTCGTTGCAACAGTTCTTCTTTGCCAAGGCATGATGGAACAGGTGCTAGCTGCGTACCTTCATGCAGGTCTCTTGGTGGATAAAATCCCTGAGCGCATCCAGTTTCGCGAAACCCTGCGCCTTTGCAGGGAGCGGGATGTGGTTTCAGATAATGACGTTAAGGACTTGGAGCGCCTCATGAGCCTTCGAAATCCGCTTTCCCATTTTCGGCATGTAGACGATGTAAGCAATCTTGAACGCCGATCTCTCGACGGTGGAGCGCATCCCGATGTGCTGATCCGACGCGATGCAGATTTTGCGATCAGCCTCGCAGCCCGTGTTCTGGCCAAGCCTGCCTTTCGCCTTGGCTGATTACCTCCCCCCCCTCCTCTGGTTCCTCCCCGGCCCTGAACGTATGCGGGGGGGCGCAGCGCGGCGGTTCGCTAGCGTGAGGCGTTTTCACCGGGGAAGCCAGGCGGAAGCCACCTTGCGCGCTGATGCCGGAATTCTTGAGTCAGATCAGCGGCTTGCGGAATCACGATCTGGCCGGGGTGGATTCCCGGCGGGAAGCCAGGGAAGCCACCTCCGGGGAAGCCAGGGGGCCAGAAGCCAGAAAGGCAAGCTAATTCGTCAGAAGCTGTTGAATCCGCTTCACTTTTCCGGTTGACAGACCTGCCCCCATTGACCTACCCCTTGATCATCGAAGAATTGCGCCCGGAGGAAACCCCTCGCGGGCGCTTTTCATTTTCCTCCCCCACATCCCGAGCCCCATCCCATGGACCTCGTCTTTGCGCCGAGCCAAGTTGAGTCTTGGCCGATTGCCCGGCTGCGCCCCTACGCCCGTAATGCCAAGATGCACGGCGACCACCAGGTGGCGAAGATTGCCGCCAGCATGGCCAAGTTCGGCTGGACCGTTCCCTGCATGGTTGCCGACGACGGCGAGCTGATCGCGGGCCACGGCCGGGTGCTTGCGGCCACGTTGCTCGGCCTGACCGAGGTACCGGTAATCCGGCTCAGCCATCTCGACGAGGCGGAACGCCGCGCCTACCGGATCGCCGACAACAAGTTGACCGAACTGGGCGAATGGGACGAGGCGCTGCTGCGCGACGAGATCGCGGGGCTGCTGGCCGAGGATTTCGACCTGACTCTCTTGGGCATCAGTGACGACGATCTGGATGCGCTGCTTCGGGATCCCGAGGCGCCGGGTGGGGACGGCCCGGTCGAGGGCGAGGACGATGTTCCGGAACTTCCCGTCACGCCGGTGTCGGTGCCGGGCGATCTCTGGCAGCTGGGCGCGCACCGCCTGATCTGCGGCGACAGCACCGCGGCCGATGTGGTTGGGCGGTTGTTAGGCGATGTGCGTCCCCTGCTGATGGTCACCGACCCGCCCTATGGCGTGGAGTACGATCCCTCCTGGCGCAATGCAGCAGGTGCTGCGAAGACCAAGCGCACCGGCAAGGTGCTGAACGACGACCGTGCCGACTGGCGCGAGGCCTGGGCGCTGTTCCCCGGCGACGTCGCCTATGTGTGGCACGGCGCTCTGCACGCGGCAACTGTGGCGAACAGCTTGGCGGCCGCGGGCTTCGCGATCCGGTCGCAGATCATCTGGGCCAAGGACCGGCTGGTCCTCAGTCGGGGCGACTACCACTGGCAGCACGAACCCTGCTGGTATGCCGTGCGTGCCAAGGGCAAGGGTCACTGGGCGGGGGACCGCAAGCAGACGACACTGTGGGCCATCGCCAACCGGGATCAGGACGCCGACACCGTGCACGGCACGCAGAAGCCGGTCGAATGCATGCGGCGGCCGATCCTGAACAACTCCAACCCAGGCCAGGCGGTATATGAACCGTTCATGGGATCCGGCACCACGCTGATCGCCGCGGAGACGACGGGCCGGGTCTGCTTAGGTGCCGAACTGAACCCAGCCTATGTCGACGTCGCCATCGAACGCTGGCAATCGTTTTCCGGCGCCGAGGCAATGCTGGTGGAAACCGGCGAGACCTTTGCCGCCCTGAAAACTAAGCGGCTCGCGGCATGAACGCGCCTCTTCTGCCCTGCCGGATCGAGCATTAGCCGCTGGCCCGCCTCTACCCCTACGCCCGTTATCCAAGTGGCTCGATGCTGACCAAATCGCAAAGATCACTACCAGCATGGTCTGGTTCGGATGAACTGTCCCATGCCTCGTGGCGGAGCGAGCCGCGATTGACCAGTTGGCCCGAACTTGCGAATATTGGTCCGGAAGGAAAATGGGAAATCGGCCTACCGCCTTCAGTACAGGAATGGTCTAGTTTCCCCGGAGCAGTTGATGCGTAGCCTTTCTCTTTCGTCCCCGCGCAACGGCACAGCCGATCAAATCCTCGAGGACTTCGAACGCGAGGTCGAGGTCGAATACCGGGGCGAGCGATATCGGGTTCGCGACAATGGTTCTGCGCATCGCCTGCCCCAGAAACGGCAGAAGACCAGACCGCTCGATGACCAATGGACCTTTGGGCGGCAAGGGTTGTCGACTGGCTACATGTATCTGAGCGGCGTGCCCGTTCATCGGATTGTCTGCTGGGCGTTTCACGGTGAGCCGCCCACTGACCGTCATGTCGTTGACCACATCGACACGAACAGGGCGAACAATCGACCGGAAAACCTGCGGTGGGTCACCCGCCTGGAGAACGTGCTACTCAACGAAATCTCTGCTCGGCGCATCGAACTGGTCTACGGTTCGATTGAAGCCTTCTTCGCTGACCCCACCCGGGTCCAAACCGATAAGGCGTTTCCTGACATATCCTGGATGCGCACTTTGTCGAAGGACGAGGCTGCAGCCACAAAGGCACGTTTGCAGGAATGGGCGAAGAGTGGCGCTGTCCCAAGCGGCGGCGCACTGGGCGAGTGGCTTTATGGAACAAGAGAGCGGGCGAGCTATGAACCGCCGCCAGAAGAGTATGAATCGCTGACGCCGTCCGTCGTGCAAGTAAAATGGAAGGTGCCGACAGAATTCCCTCTTTGTCCGGAGGCAGTCACCGAAGACGCCCTGCAACGCTACGCGGAGAACCTGAAGTTTGGCCGTGTTTTCGCACGAAACCATATCTACCAGAGTCTGGTCGTGCAGCATGACATGACAGAGGACAGCCTCGTGGTCCTTACGCACGATCCAAGCGATCATGCGATCAAGGGCTGGGCTGTGGCGCATGTGGGTGTCCGCGGCGAATTCTTCTACCACCGCAGCGAACACCAGTACTTTACCCTCCAGGGGGCCCTCAAGACCTTCTGTGAACTGACCGGCGAAAGCTACGACGACTGCATGGACGACTACTGCTGATCCATCAGCTACCTCAGGTAAGCCGATACACCGTCCCCCTGCCCTTCACCTTCTCCGCGGTGATGGGCAGACCCAGCTTCTTCTTCAGCGCCCCCGAAATCGAGCCTCTTACCGTGTGCGCCAACCATCCGGTGGCCTCGACCATCTCGGCGACCGTCGCGCCTTCGGGGCGCTGGAGCATGGCAATGATCTGCGCCTGCTTAGTGCCAGCACGGGTGGCGACGGGTTTCGCCGAGTCGGTGTCGTAGGGCGTTTGCGCTGGGAGCGGTTTTGACTTCGCCTTCCGCGCGCGGACGACAGCGCTGGCCACGACCGGTTCGATCCCGATGGCCTCCAGCCCGGTCTCGGTCGCGATCAGCGTGGTGCCGTGGCCGTCGCCCGTCTCGCGCCACATCGGCTCTCCACGCCGCAGATTGGCCTCAACCTCCTCGAGCCAGGCGCGGGCGATCATCTTCCCGACCACCATCTTTGCGGCAGCGCCGACCAGCCCCTCGGGTAGCGGCAGGGCTAGATTGCCGGGCCGTGTCGCGGCACGGGACAGGATCAGGGACTGGGTGTCAGATAAGTTGGTCATCGGGGCCTCGGGGCGATGTGGCGCGCGCTGTGCGCGCCTTTTACGGAGGCAAGCCCCGTCATCGAACGGGGCGACCGTCGCGCGTGTTGGCGCGTCAGGCAGCGCGCTCGCCTTCCTTGAAGGCGCTGTCAGTGATCTGGCGCAGCAGGCCCGCGTAGTGCCTCAGCGTCCCGACATGCCCCCAATGGATCTCATCGGGGTGGGTCTCGAAGTGGTCGTCGCTCAAGGCCTTCAGGCGCTCCAGCATGGTGTCGATCTCGGCCTTGGCAGCGATGAAGGCGTCGACGGCTTTGTCGTTCTCGGCGGCGCGGCGGGTCATGGCGGGGTTCCTTGGGTGTGTTGCATCGTTTCCTCGCGATCAGACTCGCTCTGTCGCGCCCTCTAATCAACAGAATACCAAGCGATATCATCAGCTTGATCGGACTATCTGCGCCATGAAGGGCATGAGCGAACGCGAGTATGCGGCCCACTCCGGCCTGTCCCGCGGCGGGGTGCAGAAGGCGCGCAAGAATGGGCGGCTGGTGGTTCACGACGACGGGTCGATCAACGCCGCGGCTTCGGATGTGCGGCGGGCGGAGATGACCGACCCCGACCAGCAGCGCCGCAGTCTGGGTGGGGATGGGCTGGCCAGCGGCCCCGGCGACACGACGTCCTACATCAAGGCGCGCACGGCACTGACGGTTTACGCGGCGCAGGAACGCCAGCTGGCGGTCCAGAAGAAGAAGGGCACACTGGTCGACCGCGCGCGGGCGGAAACACTGGTGTTCCGCCTGGCGCGGCAGGAACGGGATGTCTGGGTGACCTGGCCGGGACGGGTGGCCGCACTGATGGCGGCGCAGATCATGGCGGAGGTGGAACGGCAATCCGGGGCATCGGTGACGATCGAGAGCGCGATCATGCAGAGGGTGCTGGAAGCCCATGTCCGCGAACAGCTCGACGCCCTCGCCGACCTCCGGGTCTCGCTTGCATGATGAGGACTATGGCAACGACCTGACGGCCGACCTCGACCTTGGCTTCGACGGCGCCGAGGACCTGCTGCGGGTCTGGCGGCAGGGACTACGACCCGATCCGAACCTGACCGTGTCGGAATGGGCGGATCAGCATCGCTGGCTTTCGTCGCGCGGCGCGGCCGAGCCGGGGCGCTATCGGACCGCCCGCGCACCCTATCTGCGCGAGATCATGGATGCGCTCTCGCCCGGCCATCCCGCCCAGCGCATCACCTTCATGAAGGCCGCGCAGGTCGGGGCCACCGAGGCCGGTAACAACTGGATCGGCTTCGTCATCCACCATGCGCCGGGGCCTATGCTGGCGGTGCTGCCGAGTTTGGAACTGGCGAAGCGGACGTCACGGGGCCGTTTGGACCCGCTGATCGCAGACAGCCCGGCGCTGCGCGAACGGGTAAACCCGGCCCGATCCCGCGATGCGGGCAACTCGATGCTGTCGAAGGAATTCCCCGGCGGCATCCTGGTGCTGACCGGGGCCAACAGCGCGACCGGCCTGCGGTCGATGCCCGCGCGCTATGTCTTCCTCGACGAGGTCGATGCCTATCCGGCCTCGGCCGACGAGGAAGGCGATCCGGTCACGCTGGCGGAAGCCCGCACCACCACCTTCTCGCACCGGCGCAAGGTGTTCATGGTCTCGACCCCGACGATCCGTGGGCTGAGCCGGATCGAGCGGGAGTTCGAGGCTTCCGACCAGCGGCGTTACTTCGTGCCCTGCCCGCATTGCGGCGCGATGCAGTGGCTGCAATTCGACCGCCTGCGCTGGGCGAAGGGAAAGCCGGAAACGGCCGCCTACCATTGCGAAGCATGCGAACGCCCCATCGCCGAGCACCACAAGACCGAGATGCTGGCCCGCGGCGAATGGCGGGCGACGGCGGTTTCCAAGGATCCGAAGGCCATCGGTTTCCACCTCTCGGCGCTTTATTCGCCCTTGGGCTGGAAAAGCTGGTCCGACGTCGCGCGGGAATGGCTGGCGGCCCAAGGGTCGGACGAGACGCTGCGCGCCGCGCGCAACACGCTGCTTGGCGAGACATGGGTGGAAAGCGGCGATGCGCCGGAATGGCAGCGGCTGGCGGATCGGCGCGAGGCATGGAAGCCCAGCACCGTGCCGATGGCGGGGCTGTTCCTGACCGCGGGCGTTGACGTCCAGAGGGACCGGATCGAGGTCGACATCTGGGCCTGGGGCCGTGGGCTGGAAAGCTGGCTCGTCGATCACATCGTCATTCCGGGCGGGCCCGACGATCCCGCCGCATGGGACAAGCTGACGGCGCTGCTTGGTCGGTCGTGGCAACATGCCAACGGCGCCTTCATGACCGTGGCGCGGCTCGGGATCGACACCGGCTATGAAGCAGCGGCGGTCTACGCCTGGTCGCGCACAGTCGGGTTCGAACAGGTGGCGCCCCTGAAGGGCCTCGAAGGCTTCAACCGGTCGGCGCCGGTCTCGGGCCCGACCTTCGTCGATGCCACCATCGGCGGCAAACGCCTGCGCCGCGGCGCCCGGCTCTGGTCGGTGGCCACCGCGACCTTCAAGGCTGAGACCTACCGCTTCCTGCGGATCGAACGGCCGAGTGACGAAGATCGCGCGCTGGGCATCCTTGATGCGCCAGGGACAGTGCACATCCCAAGCTGGGCCGACACCGAATGGCTGAAACAGCTGGTGGCCGAGCAGCTGGTCACCATCCGCAACAAGCGGGGCTATGCCCATCAGGAATGGCAGAAGATGCGCGAGCGGAACGAGGCGCTCGACTGCCGGGTCTATGCCCGCGCCGCCGCGTGGATCCTCGGTGCCGACCGGTGGGACGAGGCGACCTGGCGACGGCTGGAAGCGCAGGCGGGCGTCGAAACGCGCATGCCCGCGGCCGTCGCCGCAGCGCCTGCACCAACCGATCCGGCGCAGCCCAAGGCCGGAACCCTGACCATGCCACGCCGGAAACGGCGGGCCTACACCCCGAACTTCATGAGGGACTGATGGACCTGGAACGCATGCAGGCCCTGCTCACAGCGCTGCAAGAAGCCCGCTTCGCCGGGCTGCGCAGCGTCAGCTACGACGGCAAGACGGTAACCTATGGCTCGGACGCCGAACTGGCGGCGGCCATCCGGGATCTGGAGGCGCGGATTGCAACGGCCAGCGGCACCTCCACCCGCCGCCGTCGTTGGGGCACCGTGGCCACGAAGGGTCTGTGACCATGGTGCTCGACGCCTTCCGCGCGCGGCTCGGGTCGATCATCGGTGGCTTCGACGCCGCACAGTCCCACCGCCGCATGCGCGGGTTCCGCGCCACCCGGGCGCACGTGAACACGCTGATCGCCGCCTCGGGCGAGACGATCACCGCCCGCGCGCGGTGGCTGGTGCGCAACAACGGCTATGCCGCCAATGCGGTCGATGCCTTCGCGAACCACGTCGTCGGCGATGGGATCAAGCCCTCGTCGAAGATTACCGATGCCGCAAAGAAGGAGGAGTTGCAGAAACTCTGGCTGGCCTGGACCGACGAGGCCGATGCCGAGGGCCTGACCGACTTCTTCGGCCTCCAGCGCCGGGCGGCCCGCGAGGTGTTTCTGGCGGGCGAAGTCTTCCTGCGCATCCGCGCACGGCGGCCAGAGGACGGACTGACCGTGCCGATGCAGCTGCAGATGCTGCCCTCTGAGATGCTGCCCCAGGACAATACACGCGTTCTTCCAGGCGCGGGATCGATCCGGCAGGGGATCGAGTTCGACGGCATCGGGCGCCGCGTGGCCTACCACTTCCTGCGTCGCCATCCGGGGGACATGACCGATCCGGGGCTGGCCGGGGAAACGGTGCGCGTTCCGGCCTCGGAGGTCATTCACATCCTCGACCCCGTCGAGGCGGGCCAGTTGCGCGGCGTGTCGCGCTTCGCCGCAGCGGTGGTGAAGCTCTTTACCCTCGACCTCTACGACGACGCGGAACTGGAGCGAAAGAAGACCGCGGCGATGTTCGCCATGTTCATCACCTCCCCCGCCCCCGAAACGGCCCTCGATCCGGCGGAGGACGATCTCGAGGTGGAGCCCGGCCAAGTGGTGCGGCTGGATCCGGGCGAGGATGTCACCACGCCAGCGACGCCAGATTCCGGCAGCACCTATGAGCCGTTCCAGTACCGCACCCTCCTGCAGATCGGCGCGGCGCTGGGCGTGCCCTATGGCTATCTGACCGGCGACACCGCCAAGGGCAACTTCTCGAACACCCGGATTGCCCTCGTCGACTTCCGGCGTCGCACCTCGGCCTTCCAGCATTCGGTGATGGTCTATCAGCTCTGCCGCGCCGTCTGGACGCGCTGGATGGACATGGCGGTGCTGGCAGGCGCCATCGATCTGCCGGGCTATGCGACGGAGCGGCGCGCCTGGCTCGCTTGCGACTGGCTCCCCACGAAATGGGACTGGATCGATCCGGCCAAGGATGCGTCGGCCGAGATCCTCCAGATCGAGGCGGGACTGAAATCCCGCACGCAGGCTATCGCCGAGCGCGGCTATGACGCCGAACAGGTCGACCGAGAAATCGCGGCGGAACGCAAGCGCGAAGCGGACCTCGGCCTCGACTTCCGGCGGCCGGGATCGCCCGCACAGGCGGCAGAGGGTGGCGCTGCGCCCGGTGACACCGAGGGCCAGCGGCAGGATCCGCAGGAGGACGGCAATCCGGAAGAGGACGACGAGGACCGGGAACCAAGGCCCGCGGAGGACGCATGATGCACCACACCCAGATCGCCCAGCGCGTCTTCAACACCCCGCTGATGGTTGATCCCGCCAAGGCGCTGGCCTTCCTGACCGGCCTTGGGCCGCGGATCACCGGCGGCGAGATCAGCATCGAGGGTATGGCAGTGGATCCCGCGGATCAGGCTGCTGCCACCCTGCCCGCCCGTGCGTCACTCTTCGGCGACGACCTGACCAATCGCCAGGCGCGAAACGGTGGCCAGCCCTTCGCCATCGTGGACGGGATCGCTGTCATCGAGATTGCGGGCACGCTGGTGCATCGCGGGGCCTGGATCGGGCAATCCTCCGGCCTGTCCTCCTATGAGGGGATCGCGGCGCAGTTGCAGGCGGCCCTTTCCGATCCCGCGGTCCGTGGCATTGCCCTCGACATCGACAGCTTCGGTGGCGAGGTGGCCGGTGCCTTCGACCTCGCCGACCGCATCCGAGCCGCGCGTCAGGTGAAACCCGTGCAGGCCTTCGTCGCCGACCACGCTCTCTCGGCCGCCTATGCGCTCGCCTCCCAGGCCGACCGGATCATTCTGCCCCGCACCGGCGCGGTCGGCAGCATCGGCGTCGTGGCCATGCATAGCGATATGAGCGGGGCGCTGGACCAGAAGGGGATAGCCGTCACGCTGATCCATGCCGGGGCCCGCAAGGTCGATGCCAACCCCTATCAGCCCCTGCCCGAGGCCATCCGCACCCGGATCGCGGGTGAACTCGAGGATTTGCGCCAGCTCTTCGCCGAAACCGTCGCCGAAGGTCGCGGCCGCCGCCTCGACACCCTGCGGGCGCTGGGCACCGAGGCTGCCGTGTTCCGCGGCGAGGCGGCGGTATTCGCCGGTCTCGCCGATGAGGTGGCCGATCCCGTCACCGCCTTCCGTGCTTTCGCCGCCGCACCTCGCGGCACATCCACACCCAGAGGAAAGGGCCCGATGATGACCACCGCCCCCGAAGATCATGCACAGTCTCCGGTCGCGCCAGCTGCCAGCACCCCGCAGGAACCGGCCCCGCCCGCGCCAGTCGCACCGCCGCAAACCGCGGCGGCCGCGATGCCTCCCGAAGCAATCCGGGCCGAAGCGGCCGAGGTCGCGCAGGTCTGCGCGCAGGCCGCGCGCCTTGGCATCCAGATCGACGCTGCAGATGCGGTCGCCAAGGGCGTGAAGCCCGAAGCCCTGCGCGCCAAGGTCCTGGCCGATCTCGCAGCACGCAGTGACGCCGCGGGCATCATCGCCACCGCCCCCGCGGCGGGCGTCAAGGAAAGCCCCATCGTCGCGGCCGCCAAGAAATCCGCCGCCGCCTCGCGCTGATCCCGGCGCTCCCCATCCCCCAACATCCTGGAGACTGAACAATGCCCGTCCTGACAAAACCGCCCAACATGGGCGATGTCCTCAAATATGAGGTCAACCCGAACTACACCCGCGAGGTGATCACTCTGGCCGCAGGGATGCCCTACCCGGTGGGTTCTGTCCTCGGCCGCATCACTGCCAGCGGTAAGTACAAGCTCGCCACCAGCGGCGGCACCGATGGCGCCCAGACCGCCACCGCTGTGCTGCTTTATGCCGTGGATGCAACCCTGGCAGATGCGGAAGGCATTGTTGTCGCCCGTGGCCCCGCGATCGTCTCGCGTGCAGAGCTCGCCTATGACGCCACCGTCGATGACGCGGCGAAGATCACCACCAAGATCGGCCAGCTGGCCGCAGCAGGCATCATCGCCCGCGATGGCGTCTGACGCCAACTAGCCAGCCGCGCCCCTCCCCTCATCCCCCGGAGCACCCTATGACCCTCGTCCGCAATCCCTTCGACGCTGGCGGCTATTCGCTGGCCGAGATGACGCAGGCCATCAACATCCTGCCCAACCTCTATACCCGCCTCGCCCAAATCGGCCTCTTCCGTTTCGAAGGGGTCAGCCAGCGCTCGGTCATCATCGAGCAATACGAAGGCGTCCTCAGCCTGCTGCCTTCCGTCCCGCTCGGCGGCCCCGCCACGGTCGGAACCCGCGAGGGTCGGTCCATGCGGTCCTTCGCCCTGCCGTGGATCCCGCATGACGATGTGGTCCTCCCTGCCGACATCCAAGGCGCCCCCGCGCTGGGCGCCGCGTTCGATGCCGCCGATCCCCTCGTCGAGGTGATGAACCGCAAGCTGCTCCTGATGCGTCGCAAGCACGCCCAGACCCGCGAATACATGGAGATGAATGCGCTCCGCGGCATCGTGAAGGACGGCTCCGGGACAACCCTCTACAACTACTTCACCGAGTTTGGTCTCGCGCAGATCTCGGTCGACTTCGTCCTCGGTACCGCAGGCACGAACGTGCAGGGCAAGGTGCGCGAGGTGCTGCGCGCCATCGAGGACAACCTGCTGGGCGAGGCAATGACCAGCGTACATGCGCTGGTCAACCGCGAATTCTTCGACAAGCTGATCGCGCATCCGAAGACGGAAGAAGCCTACAAGTTCTACGCCTCGACCGGCGCCCAGCCGCTGCGCGAGGATGTGCGGCGCAACTTCCCCTTCGGCGGGATCCTGTTCGAGGAATACTCCGGCACCGTGACCCTCTCCACGAAGGCGACCGAACGGCTGGTCCCGGCGAACGAGGGCGTCGCCTTCCCCTTGGGCACCATGGACACCTTCACCACCTATGGCGGCCCGGCGAACCTTCTGGAAACCGCCAACACCATCGGCCTGCCGCTCTACGCCCGCCAGCACCTCGACGAGAAGGGCCGCTGGATCGACGTGATGACTGAGGCCTCGATCCTACCGGTCAACAAGCGGCCGCGGCTGGCCGTGCGGATCCACAGCTCGAACTGACGGGCCCACCCATGTCTGTCTTCGCCGCCGCCATGGACCGCATCTTCATCCAAGCCTCCATGGCGGTCCCGGCCCTCTGGATCTCGGCCACGACATCCGAGGAACGGCCGATCCGCATCATCCGCCGCGCGCCCGACCGCGTCACAGACTTCGGCGCTGGGCGCTTCGTCAGTGAGACGACGGTGGTGGATGTGCGCGTGACCGACCTCCCCGCCCCGCGCCCGGGCGACGTGATCGTCATCGGCGCCGACAGCCATGTGATCCAGGGGGAACCGCTGCGAGATCGGGAACGGCTGATCTGGACCCTCGACCTGAGGCCAGCATGAAGCTTAAGCTCGAGATCGATCCTGACATCGTTGCAATGCTGGCCGCCGAAATCCGTGCGGGCGAGAAGGCCGTCACCACCGCCATGCGCGAGGCGGGTGCGGGCCTGAAATCCGCCTGGCGCGGCCAGATTACCGGCGCGGGGCTTGGCACCCGGCTCGGCAACTCGATCCGGCTGGCCACCTATCCCAAGGGCGGCGAAAGTCTGAACGCCGCGGCGCTGGTCTGGTCGAACGCGCCGGTGATCGTCGGCGCGCATGATGCGGGGCCGCTGATCAGGGCAAAAGGAGGCCGCTGGTTGGCCATCCCCACCCCAGCCGCGGGGAAAAGTACGAAAGGTGGCCGTATCACTCCCGACGAATGGGAACGCCGCACGGGGTTGCTCCTGCGGTTTGTCTATCGACGCCGCGGGCCGAGCCTGCTGGTGGCGGAGGGGCGGCTGAACAGCAAGGGCCGCGCCGTTGCATCGCGAGCGAAGACCAGACGCGGGCTGACTACCGTGCCGATCTTCCTACTGGTTCCGCAGGTCAAGCTGAGGAAGCGACTGGATCTGGCGCGGGATTCCGTGCGGGCCATCGACGGCGTGCCAGGGCGGATCATAGCGGGGTGGGCACCAATAGGCTCGCCAAGGTGAGAGGCCTGCGGCTCCAGTCTTGGCGCTACGCCGCATCGTCCTCATCATGTTCCACGCTTTCGGCAATGCGCAGTTCGGCAACGTCGTCGGTGAAATCGGTGAAGAAGTTCAGCTGTGGGTCGTCCCGATGAACCTTGTTCATTCTATCGACATCACAGACCGCCCTGTAGACATCGCTGGCAATCGCATCGCGCCTCTGTTTGACAGACTTCTGGCGAAGCGATGGTGAGCCACCCGTGTCCGTGTCAAAGTAGTGTTTGATGGCCTCACCGCCCTCAAACAGCGTGGCCGACTGAAATGCCCGATACGTGAAGCGTCCATCTTCGTCCCACCGCTTGGCCTGGCGCAGAGACTGGGTCACTTGCCGTCGTAGCATCTGCTTTACATCGACCGGGTTCGGTACGAGCCGACGGTTCGACAAAGCCCAGTCGACGAATTCACCCGGATCCGCCGACTCGTAGCCCGTTTCAGCAACCCACTCTTCCCAAAGGTTCACAACCTGCTCGCTGAAGTTTGCCATGTTTCGGCCTCCTCAAAGTTCCACGCGGGCGACTTCATCCCACCCGTCGACAGCTTCCCACTCTTTCAGGAAAGCTCGAATGCTTGTCTGATACTTACGCAACCAGTTGTGGCGGTTCGTCTTGTGTTGGATCTGCCCAATGATGATTGCCGGATGGATCTGGGCCCGCGCTGCAAATGCGCGGACGTCCTTTTCGGAAATGTAGGGACTCTTTCTAAGAATGAAGGACTGCAACATCGCCTGATCGACGCAGAAATCAGCCGCTGCGGCATTTGCGAGCTTTTCACATTCCGGTAGATCAGGGTTTCCTGAACCCAGATTTCCATCAAAATCGTCAATTGGTGCGAAAGTATCTTCGCGGCCATCGCCGCGAAGAACGTGCTCGATCTCATGGCGCAAAACAAAGCAAAGGTTATCGATCCGATCTAGCCGGTTGGTGAGACCGATCACCGGCTGATCATCAAGCCAAGTGCAAACGCCATCAATCTTCGATCCGGCGATCTGTTCGACGAGGACCAGCCTTACGCCACACTTCTTCAACAGGGCTGGAATTCTTGGCAGATCATCGGGATCGATGAAATGCGACCGAAGAGTTGAAAGAACACCTCGCAGGGCATCCTCGGAATACTTCGGGCAATCAATGGTTCGCGCAACACTTCGGACGCGATGAAGCCACACATACTGGCCCGGAAGAATTTCCGAATACGAGGTTTTGCGAGCGGCGTGAGCAATGACTGGCGCTTCACTGACGAACGGAACCTCATCACGGCGGTTCTTGCCAAAAAATCGCACCATCTGCACATCAAGCAGGCTGCTCTCGGTATCTTCGATCCAGCCGCGCTTAATCATCTCGCGAACTGGAAACACCGCAGCCCAAGATGCTCGTGTCCGCACGCCGGGATCCGCTTTCTTTGCGCGACCCAAATCGTACTGTTTCTGCAGATTCATGAAGAATTCTGCAGGCATGTCGAAGGCGTCTCCCAGCATGTTCGCGGAGTCAGGCGTAACGTCCGTCTTACCCTTGATAAGACGATTCAACTGGCTGACATCCCATCCCAATACGAATGCCAAGTCAGCCTGCGACCAGCCCCTCGCTTCAAGTTCTTCGGCAATGAACTCCCCAGGATGCTCCGAAGGTAGGATTTCAAGACTGGCCATCAGTGATAGTCCTCAATGCTCAATATCGTGATCGTCGGCGGTTTGGTCCCTTCTTCCAGGCTGAAAACCAGTCTGAATTGGTCGTTCAGACGCACAGACCGCTGACCATCTCGTCCCCCTCTAAGCTTCTCGTAGTGCAGACTCTTCCAGTTCCGCAGCGACCTCTCATCTGGTGCGGCACGAAGCACTGTGAGCTTTCGCCGCGCAGACTTGATGATTGCCACCGAAAGACGCGTGGTCCCGGCTTGATCGGTCTCGATGAGCGCAAGTGTGGCATCAGCGAATACTACTTCCATTGCCATCTTCTACCGCTCCGCGCGCCGCCGCGCAACGACAAATTGACTAGGTAAGTCAATTTTAGATTTATGTCGCAAATACTGATAGTTAAGACAATTTCGTAATGCCCACCACCCGCAAAACCGTTCTTACCGCGCTGCACGCGCGGTTGCAGCCGCTTGCCGCCCTCACCCTACGAGACGAGGTGCTGCCCGAGCGGATCCCCAGGACCGGGTTGATCATCCTGCGCGACGGCCAGCCGGGCGAGCCGGAAGTGACGCTGTCGCCGCTGCGCTACCACTACCAGCACCGGGCTGAGCTGGAGGTCGTCGTCCAGGCGGGCACCGGCCGGGCCAGCGCTTTCGACGACCTGATCGCCGCCATTGGCGCGGCGCTGGAGGCCGACCGGACGCTCGGCGGCCTCTGTGACTGGGTTGAACCCGAGGCCCCGGCGACCGTCGATCTGCCCGTCGAAGGCGCGGCCACCCTGAAGGCGGCGGTGATCGCCGTCGTCTTGAACTACACCACCACCGGCCCTCTGGCCTGACACCTAACATTCGAGGAGACCCCCCATGGCACGTGCGCAAGGCGCGCGGGCGCAGATGGCGCTTGCGTTTGAAACGAGTTACGGCACCCCGCCCGCGGGCGGGTTCACGAAGATGCCGTTTGCCAGCACCACGCTGGGGTCGGAACAGCCGCTCCTGAACAGCGAGCTTCTGGGCTACGGCCGCGACCCGCTGGCGCCGATCAAGGACGCGGTAACTGCGGACGGCAACGTGGTCGTGCCGATCGATGCGTCGGCATTTGGCTTCTGGCTGAAGGCCGCCTTTGGGGCACCTGTGACCACCGGCGCTGCACCGGGCTCCTTCACCCACGAGTTCCGCTCCGGCGCCTGGTCCTTGCCGTCGATGTCCATCGAGACCGGCATGCCGGAGGTGCCGCGCTATGCCATGTATTCCGGCTGCGTCCTCGACAGCCTCAACTGGCAGATGCAGCGGTCCGGCCTGCTGACCGCGACGGCAAGCCTCGTGGCGCAGGGCGAGGCCATCGCCAGCACCTCCGCCTCAGGCACGCTGGCCGACCTCGACCTCCAGCGCTTCGGCCACTTCAACGGAGGGGTCACGCGCAACGGCCAGCCCCTCGGCAACATCATCTCAGCCGAGATCACGTACGCCAACAATCTGGACCGGGTGGAGACCATCCGCTCGGACGGCCGGATCGACGGGGCGGACCCGTCCATCGCCGCGCTGACCGGCAAGATCGAAGTGCGCTTCGCCGATCAGGTGCTGGTGAACCAGGCCATCGCTGGCGATCCCTGCGCGCTGACCTTCGCCCACAGCCTGCCCTCGGGGGAGAGTTTCAGCTTCACGGCGCATGCCGTCTATCTGCCGCGTCCCCGGATCGAAATCCCGGGGCCGCAGGGCATCCAGGCCACCTTCGACTGGCAGGCCGCGCGCGACGCCACGCTGGGGCGGATGTGCACTGCGACGCTCGTCAACGACATCGAGGAATACTGATCATGCTGCGTCTGAACCTCGCCCGTGAGGCCTGTTGGATCGACCTTGCACTGGGTGTGCGCGTCAAGGTCGAGCCCCTGACGACGGCCATAATGGTTGCTGCACGTACCGACCCGGCCGTGCGCACCATCGCCCCCGGCACGCCTGACGACAGCATCGCGGTGATCTTCGCCAAAGCCATCGCCACCCGCGCCATCGTCGATTGGGAGGGTGTAGGAGACGCGGATGGGGTTCCCATCCCGGTCAGCCCCGAGGCCATCGATGCCCTTCTCGATCTCTGGCCGATCTTCGAGAAGTTCCAGACGGCCTATGTCGCCAAGGGTCTGGAGCTCGAGGCGGAAAAAAACGCCTCGGCGCCCTCGCCGACTGGGTCTTCGGTGGGGGCGAAGGATACTGCCAGGCCTGTGAAGGGCGCTGCCAGGAATGTCCGCAAATCCTGAACGCCCCCCTGAGCCTCGAGGGCTGGCAGGTCTGGGATCTGGCGCAGCGCATGGGCGGCCAGATCCGGGCCGTTCCCGGCGCTGTCCTTGGGTGGGACATGACAGCCGCATTGGCCATGGCCTCTGCCATGGGCATTTCCCCACGCGCCGTCGTCGAACTGCTGCCCGCAATCGAGGCCGCGATGGTGCGCAAGCTGAACGAAGAGAGAGAAGGTCGCCGCTATGGCTGAGAAACGGGTCTCTGTCCGCCTCGCTGCCGTCGGCGGCCGCCAGGTCCGCGCCGAACTGGAGGGGATCGGCGATGCCGGGACGCGGGGCTTCGGCCGTCTGTCGCGCGAGATGGAGGCTGCGAACACCCGGCTGGCGGCCTTCGCGCGCCGCGCCGGGATCGCCATGGCTGCGGCCGCCTCTGCCGCCACGGCGGGGCTCGGCCTGATCGTGCGCAACGCGGCCCAGAGCGCCGACCAGATCCGGCAGTTCGCGCAAGTCGCCAATGCCACGCCCGAGAGCTTCCAGCGCTGGGCGGCCGGGGCACGCACGGTCGGGGTAGAGCAGGAGAAGCTGGCGGACATCCTCAAGGACGTGAACGACCGGGTCGGGGATTTCCTGCAGACCGGCGGCGGTCCGATGAAGGATTTCTTCGAGCAGATCGCGCCGCGCGTGGGCGTCACGGCCGAGGAGTTCGCACGCCTCTCGGGGCCGGAAGCGCTGCAGCTCTACGTGACCTCGCTCGAGAAGGCGGGACTCAGCCAGCAGGAGATGACCTTCTATCTCGAGGCCATGGCCTCAGACGCCACACGCCTTCTGCCGCTCCTGCGCGATGGCGGGGCCGAGATGATACGCTTCGGTGATCAGGCGCGTTCCGTTGGTGCGATCCTCGACGGCGAGGCACTTTCCTCGCTGCGCCAAACCCAGATCGCGCTGGGCAGTCTCGGCATGGTCTTCGACGGGATCCGCAACCAGATCGCCGTGGCCGTCGCGCCTGCCGTGACCTGGCTGGCAGAGGCCTTCGTGACATTGGCATCTGAGGGCGGCGCACTTCGGACGGCCCTCGATACGCTGGGCGAAAACATCGGCCGCATGGCGTCTTATACCGCGGCCTTCGTGGGCGTGATGGCGGGGCGCTGGGTGGCGGGACTGGCCGCCGCGGCACTTTCTGTCCGCGGGCTCGCGACCGCGCTTGTCGTCCTGCGCGGCGCACTGATCCGCACCGGCATCGGGGCGCTCATCGTGGGTGTGGGCGAGTTGATCTTCCAGTTCGGACGGCTGGTGCAGGGCACGGGCAGCGTCGGGGCCGCGCTGGGCCTCTTGGGCGATCTCGCCCGTGAGGTCTGGGATCGCATGAAGCTCGGCATGGTCGCGTTGGGTCTATCGATCATGGCGGGCTGGGCCGAGATCAGCGCAGGCATCACCGCCGCCTTGCAGACCGGTCTCGAGGCGGTGGTGGGATTCGGGAACGCGACGCTGAACACCTTCCAGGGGGCGATGGAGGCGGTGAAGGTCCTCTGGTCGGCTCTGCCTGCCACCATCGGCGAGTTCGCCTATGGCGCGGCCAATGCGCTGATCGGCGGGGTCGAGGCCATGCTGAACGGCGTGGCCGCGCGCATCGACGGCTTCCTTGAAGGGATCAATGCCGGTCTCGACGTGCTGGGCATCGAGAAGCGCGTGCCGCTGATCGGCACCATCGAACTGGGCGGGATCGAGAACCCCTTTGAGGGCGCCGCAGCGAATGCTGGGGCCGAGGCGCGTGCGGCTTTCGAGGCCGCGTTCAACAACGATCCCATCGCGCCGCCCGATCTGGGGCTGACCGCCGCAGCCGAGGCGGCGCGGGGCGAAGCGGCGCGACTGCGCGACATGATGGGTGAGGTGGCAACGGCCGTGACCGCGCCCCTGCAGTCTGTCGAGGCCCTGCGGGACGCCGTCTCGGCCTCGGGCACGGACGCCGCCACCGGGCTCGTGGATGCGCGCACGGCCGCGACAGGTCTTGGCGCCGCCCTGCAGGGGGCGGGCGAAGCCGCGGAAGCTGCGGGCAGTTCGGGGCGCGGCGCGGGCAACGCGCTGCGAGAGGGGGCAGACGCGGCCAAGGACGCCTGGGAGGCTACAGCCGAGGCGGTGCGCAAGGCGCAGGAGAAGTCGCGCGAGATCGCGCAAGGCCTCGCGCAGGACATCACCGGCCCTATTAAGGAGGCCCTGACTTCGGGCGAGTTCACCTGGGAGACCTTCGCCGGGGCGATTTCGCGGATCGCGCAGAACCTCGCCACACGGCTGATCGATCTCGCCTTCAAGCCAATCGAGAATGCCCTCATCAACGCCTTCTCGGGCGGCGGCGGCTTCTTCGGGAGCCTCTTCGGCTTTGCCAAGGGCGGGGTCTTTGCCGGTGGCGCAGAACTGACCGCCTTCGCCCGGGGCGGTGTGGTGAACCGGCCAACGGTGTTTCCGTTCGCCAAGGGCGTGGGCCTGATGGGTGAGGCTGGGCCCGAAGCCATCCTGCCCTTGCGCCGGGGCAAGGGCGGCAGGCTCGGCGTCGAGATGAACGGCGATGGCGCAACTGCGGCATCCTCCATGTCGACGCGGATCATCAACGTGCTCGACCCGTCCGTCGTCGGCGACTACCTCGCAACGCCCTCGGGGGAGCGGGCGATTCTGAACGTGATCCGCCGAAACCGGGGTGCCATCAATGCCTGAGCTCTGGCCCTTTCCGGCGACCCAGGAGATCACCGAGGTGCTGGAATGGCGCACGGATGTGCTGCAGTCCCAGGCGGGCGAACAGCGTATCGCGCTCCGGTCCCGCCCGCGCGAGATCGTCACCTTCCAGCATCGCTGTGACGTGCTGGGCATGGCTCGCGCGGCAGAACTGGTGCGGGCGGGGTTTGTCGGCGAATGGAGGGTGCCGCTCTGGCACATGGCGGTCCAGCCGACGGCGGATCTGGTGCAAGGGGCGACGGAGATTGCCGTCGACACCACGACGGTGGATTTCCGGGCGGGGGATGCTGTGGTCCTCGCGGTGGATGGGCGCGAGGCGTCTCTCGCGGAGATCGCTAATGTCGAGGCGGATCGGCTGATCCTGGCGGAACCGCTGGGCGCGCAGTTGCCCATGGCCTTCGTCGCGGCCCCACGGATCGCCGTTGCGCCGGTGCGATCAGGGATCCTGACTGCTCCTGTCGAGATCACACGTCGTCGCCAGAATGACGGGATAGTCTACGCCACCTTCCTGCTGCGCGATGCTCCGGATCTGACCGCGCCGGTCATGCCGACCTATCTCGGCCGCGCGGTCCAGATCGACCCGAGTCTCACCCGTTCGCCGATCACCGCTAACCTGCGCCGCGCCGTGGAATACGTCGACAACGGCTTCGGGCCGGTCGTGGTCGAACCTCTGCGGGATCTGTTCGAACGCGGCGAGGCGATCACCCTGAAGGCGCAAGGTGCGGCGGAACGTTGGGCGTTGCGCCGCTGGCTGTGGTCGTTGCGAGGCAGGCAAACCAGCTTCTGGTTGCCGACCTGGGGGCGCGAATTGCAACTGCGCGCGGCCATGACCTCCGGGTCCACGCTGATGCGCGTGGCGCCGGTCGCGGAACTGGCGGGTTATGTGGCGCGCGCGATCCTTCTCGAGATGCCGAGCGGGTTCCGGTTCCGGACGATCAACGCGGCTGTGGCGGATGGCGCGGATCATCGGCTGACACTGTCTTCGAGCCTCGGCGAGCCCGTGGTCATCGGGACGAAAGTGCATTTCCTGACGCTGGTGCGGTCGGATGCAGATCGGATCGAGATCCGGCATGGGGCCGTGGCGAGCGAGGTGAGCCTGCCGGTCGTGGAGGTTCTGGAATGACCTACGCCACCATCGAGTCCTCAACCGCCGAGGGCCGCCCCTACTACCTCTACCAGTTCGTCGAGGGCGATCAGGTCTGGCGCTTCACCAGCCGGGCCACCGACTGGACCAGCGCAGCAAGCGAGGGCGACGCAATCACCTGGGAAGCCGCCGCCATTTCCCACGGCGATGTGGTGCAAACGAGCGAGATCGAGCGCGGGCGGCTGGAACTGACCTGGCCGATCTCGAACCCGTTCGCGCGCCGGTTCCTTGCGCCCTTGGGCAATACACCGGTGACACTGACCATCTTCCGGGGTCATGAGCAGGTGCTGGGCGAGACGGTCGCACATTGGAAGGGTCGCGTGGTAGGGGCCGAGATCGAGGGCGTACGGATCCTACTGAACTGCGAGTCCGTCTTCAGCACCCTGCGTCGGGCCGGGGTCCGCGCAAAGTACCAGCGGCTCTGCCGCCACGCGCTCTACGGCCGTGGCTGCGGGCTCGACATCGGTTTCCACTGGCAGACCGGCACCGTGACGGCCGTCGCATGCAATTCCCTGACCATCCCGGAGGCGGCGGCACAACCCGACGGCTGGTTCCGCGGCGGCGTGCTGCGGTTCGGGGCGCAGCTTGGGTTCATCACCGGCCATGTCGGATCGACCCTGACCCTGTCACGCCCGATGCCGGAACTGGCGGCGGCGCTGGCCTCACCCGAGACCGACCCCGAGTCCGGCGATCCGCTGCCCCTCGTCGCCGACATCGCTCCCGGCTGCGATCTGCGCGCGGCCACCTGTGCGGCCAAGTTCGGCAACCTCGCGAACTTCGGCGGTTTCCCCGAGATCCCCGGCCGCAACCCGTTCGGCGGCAGTTCCATCGTCTGAGCATCATCCATGGTCTGGACCTTCATCGCGCGGCTCGTCCTAGGGCTCGTGCTTTCCGCGATTTCTTATGCGCTGAGCCCGCGGCCTAAGGTCGAGAAGCCTCAGGCTGCGGGGCTAGACGATTTCACGCTGCCGACGGCCGAGGAAGGGCGTCCGATCCCGGTCGTCTTTGGCACCGTCCTGATCACCGGCCCAAACGTCGTCTGGGCCGGAGACCTGAAGGTCGATCCCATCAAGAAGAAAGGTGGCAAGAAGTGACCCGCGTGATGATCCAGGACCTGCGCGCCGCACGCTACTGCCTTGCAGGCGTGCGACCATGGTTTCGGCGGCATGGGCTCGACTGGCAGGCGTTTCTGGACAGCGGCATCGAGGCCGACACCTTGCGCGCCACGGGCGATGCGCTGGTCGAACCGGTGATCCTGCAGGCCGAACTGCGAGAGGCGGTGTCGAACGCGGAGGCGGGCGATGGGCGGTAGGAGCAAGGCGCAGACCGTCGGCTACCGCTATTCGCTGGGGGTCCATCTGGCACTCTGCCACGGGCCGGTCGATGCGATCCGCGAGATCCTCGTCGACCGTCGCACCGCCTGGTCCGTCACGACCGGCGGGGGTTCTTCCGGAGGCGGCGGTGCGGCAGTCGAGACGCGCATCGGTTCGGTCAATGGCATGGCCGCCACGGCCGCACTGGCAGGCGACTCTGGCGCGACCATCAGCTTCCCCGGCACCCGGGCGGGCGTGCGCATCGGGCAGGACTATCGCCTCGCCCTCGCCAATGGGTCGAGCCAGACGATCACCCTGCAGGCCGTCACCTTCGATGCGGCCGCCAACATCACGCGATGGACCGTGCTGCCCGAGGCCCTGAGTTTCGCCGCCCAGACCGTCGAGGTCTATGAAGCCACAACCGGTGCCAGCAGTACCGGTGCCGGTGGCGGGCGCATCCGGATCGACAAGCCCGACCTCTTCGGCGGGGAAAGCCGGGAGGGCGGCATCCGCGGCGATGTGGACGTGCTGATGGGCGGGCCGGGTCAGGGGGCGAACGACTATCTCGCCACGCGCATGGGCGGGGACGTGCCCGCCTATCGCGGTCTCTGCAGCCTCGTGCTGCGACAGGTCTATCTCGGAATCAACCCTTACCTGAAGCCATGGGCCGTGCGCGTGACCCGCGTGCTGACCGGCGAGGCCGGGACAGCGCAATGGTATCCCGAGAAGGCGGCCATCGTGCCCGAGGCCAGCATCTCGGATGCCGCGATCTACATGGCGCTCGATGTCTCGGGCTCCATGTCGGGAACCCGCATGTCGGCCCAGAAGGCAGGCGTCGCCGCGCTCATCCGCGAAATCGCGGCAGGCGCGGACCCTGATCGGCCGAACGACATCCGCATCGTCCTCTGGAACGTGGCCGTCGCCGCATCCATCGAACGGCGCGACATGGGGCCTGCGGACTATGCCGCGCTCGAGACCTGGATGCTCGGGCTCTCGAACTTCACCAATGGCGGCACCAGCTTCAACGCGGCCTTCGCGGAGGCAAACACCTTCTTTGCAGGCGGCGGATCGAAGCGCCGGATCGTCATCTTCGTGACCGATGGGGAACCCGCACCTGTCTCCTCGGTCGATGCGGCGCTCGCGATCATCCGCACCCTGCCGCCCGCCGACATCTTCGGCTTCAACATCGCGCTGGCCGATACGTCCTACACGGCGCGCATCGACAACACGCCGGTCGACGGGGTGCCAGTGATCCCGCCCGGGAACCCGCAGGCGCTGGTCGCCTCCCTGCGCGGTGCATTCGGCAATGGCCCGGACATGAACCCGGCGCATATCATCCGGGAATGCCTGACCAACCGGGATTGGGGTCTGGGCTATTCCTCCGTCGAGATCGGGGCGAGTTTCACGGAGGCCGCAGATGCGCTTTACACCGAGAGCTTCGGCCTCTCGCTGATCTGGCAGCAGGACTCTTCCATCGAGGAATTCATCGCGAGCGTCCTCGACCATATCGACGCCACGCTCTTCATCGACCGGCGCACCGGCCTCTGGGAACTCAAGCTGATCCGGGCGGACTTTGTGGCTGCGACACTGCCCTTGTTCGACGAGACCAACGTCGTGGACTGGGGCCGCCTCGGCCGCCGGTCGCCTTCTGATCTGGTGAACAGCGTCACCGTCCGCTTCACCGATGCCTGGACCGATGACACGGGCGCGGTATCGGTCACCGACACCGCCCGCGTCCAGGCGATGGGCGAGGTGCTGGCCACCACCCTCGACTATCCCGGCATCCGCTATCAAGGGCTCGCTGTGCGCGTGGCCGAGCGCGACCTGCGCGCATTGTCCGCGCCGCTCCTGACCGGCGAAATCGTCGTCAACCGCGAGGGCGCGGACCTCGGGCCCGGTGACGTGATCCGTCTGCGCTCGTCGCGGCTGGGGCTCGATGACGTGGTGATGCGCATCTCCGAGATCGGCCAGGGCGACGGCCGCGACAATGGCATCCGGCTCAAGATCGCCGAGGACGTCTTCGCGCTAGGCGCCACCGCCATCGCGGGCGGGCGCATGCCCACGGGAACCGGTGTCGCCGCCCCGCCGAGGGCATTGGCCCGGCGCATGATCGAGGAAGCCCCGTACTGGCTTCTCGTCCGCGAACTTGGCCACAGCGAGGCCGACCGCCGCCTCGCCGAGGATCCGGATGCAGGCGCGCTGGTTGCGACCGGCGAACGCCCGAGCGCCGATGCTCTGGCGGCCCAGCTCTGGATCGATCCCGGCACCGGCCCTGCTCAGGAGGGGGTGGTGGCCTTCGCCCCGACGGCGCTGTTGGCCGCAGACGTTACCGACAGCCCGGAAGCACGGGTAATCCCAGTGACCGGCTGGCGCGATATCGGCGAGGTCGAGATCGGGACGCTCGCCAGTATCGGCGGCGAGCTGGTCCGCGTCGACGGGATCACGCCGACCACGATCACCGTGGGCCGGGGATGCCTCGACACCGTTCCGCGCGCGCATGCCTCTGCCACGCCGGTGATTTTCTTCGACGAAGTGGCGCGGATCACCGAAGACAGCTGGGCAGCGGGCGAGACGCTGGCAACCCGCCTCCTGCCCGAGACCGGACGCGGCACGCTGGCCTTTGCGCTGGCGCCGGAAGACGTGGTGACGCTCGACCGCCGCGCCATCCGGCCACTGCCGCCCGGGCGGGTGCAAGGCAACGGCAGCTACGCCCCCAATGTCGATGTGCTGGTCACAGGCTCTCTCGCCTTGACCTGGACGCATCGTGATCGGCTGACCCAGACGAGCCCCGTCATCGTCGATCACACCGGGGGCTCCATCGGGCCGGAGCCGGGGGTCGGCTATGTCATCGAGGTGCGCTGGGTGGATCCGGATAGCAGCATGGCCATGCTCCCCGCGGGCGTGGTGATCGATGCAGGGACCGCCTCCAGCTGGTCCCTCGCGCCCGAAGCCATTCCGGAACTCGGTGCACCGGACCGGACGGCCGAGGTCGAACTCGCGGTCCGGTCCCGGCGACTGGTCGAGGGCAGCTGGGTCACGGATCGGGAGGCGCGGTGGTTTCGGCTGACGGCGCCCTTCGCAGCCGGATGGGACCGAGGCTGGGGTTTCCTCTGGGGCTCCTGATCCCGGAATTCATGACAACGAACGAGGACAAGCATGCCGGAACGGATCATGCCGGGATTGGGGCTGCGCGCCTTCTACGATCCCGGCCAGCGCAACTGGGGCACAGGCCTCAGCGAAGACCTGCGCCGCCTCTCGGCCCTCGTGCAGGCCCGCGTCACATCCCGCACCACGCCGCTGCCCACCACCGGCAGCGCGGGCCAGATGCTGATCGTGCCTGCCGCGGCCGGGACCAATCCCAATGCGCTGGCGCTCTGGGACCAGTCGCCCGCTGGGGCCGCGGCATGGGTCACTCTCACTCCACAGGAGGGCTGGCAGGTCTGGGTCGCCGATGAGGCGCGGCATGTGCGCTTCACGGCCGGGGCATGGGTCGAGGTGCCGCGCCCCGGCATCGTGCGCATCCGGACCTTGACCGCCACCAGCCACACGCTGGAAGCCATCGATCTGGGAAGCATCCTCGAGACGACTGGGTCCTCGGCCGTCACCGTGACCATTCCACCCGAAGCGACCGTTCCCTTCGAGATCGGTTCGCTGATCAACGTGACACAGGTTGGCGCCGGGGTCGCGACGGTGGCAGCAGCAGCCGGGGTGTCGCTGAATGGGGTTGTGGGCGGTTCCGTTGCTCTCGACGGCCAATGGTCGGGGGCAGCACTCGTGAAGCGCGGCGCAGATGCCTGGATCATCCAAGGCGCGCTGGCAGGAGCCGTCGCATGAGCCTTCTGATGATGCGCGGCGCCATCCTCGCCCAAGGCGGGGATGCTGCGCCCCCGGTCGACATAGGCTCGGTCTGGCAGCTGGACACCACACGCCGTCCCTCCGGGTACACCCTGTCGAACGGCAACCAGACCGCCGTCAACACCTCGGGTGGAACGAACTACCTGCGTTGGGTGCCGACCGCCAAAGCAATCCTGCCGACAGACGGGCGGCGCTATTGGGAGGTTCTTTGTGCACCAGGGGCCGCCACCTTCGACGGCTACATGGGCGTCGTCGCGGCCGCACAGCGCGAGGAGTTCAACCTCGGGAACAACCCCATCACGTTGGGCTCGATCGGCTGGCGCGGCACCGGCGCGCTCTGGTCCTCGGCCACCGCAACCGCCGAACAGCGCCTGACCGGCCTGCCGACCTTCGGCGCGAACGATGTGCTGATGTTTGTCCTCGACCCGGCGCTGGGCCGCCTCTGGATCGGCAAAAACGGGATCTGGCGCGATGATCCGGTCAGCGGGGCTGCCACCTGGACTGCGGGCGGCAGCCCCGCTTTCTATCCGCAGATCCAGGGGCGCAATCCCGGCGATGGCGGCACGCTCCGCTCGCTGCCCTCCCAGTTCAGCTACCCAGTGCCCCCGGGCGTGACGGCGCTCGGCTATCTCGATCCCGATCTCCGCCTCTTCGACGCCGCGGCCTTCCTAGAGATCGGCTGGGATCGAGGCCTCAGCATCGCGGGTGCCTCCCTCTGGATCAGCCGGGGTGGCGGGATGCGTCTAAGCACCGCCGATGCTGCGCTCTTCCTCGAGCACGGTGGGGGGCGCGGCGCCACCTGGACCCAAGCCAACCTCTACATCGAAGTGGAATTGCCATGAGCTATATCCTGCACCTCGGCCACCAGCCGACCGACGTCTCGGGCATCTCCGGGCTTCTGAACACCACCGCCATCGGCTTTGATGCCAACCTCGACGTCAACGGCATCCGCTTCATCGCCTCGCGCAGCTATGCCATGCCGTTCTCCCTCGGGTTTGCGGCACCAACTGGCGATCTCTGGCTCGGCTTCCGCTATGTGCCGCCCAACGGGGATGCCGACATAATAACTGAAGGCAATGCAGGGTTCGTCGATTTCTACGACGCGAACCTCGTCCGGATCGCGCATATCCAGCCTCTCACCAGCACGCGCCGCTATCATGCCATCGCGCGAGGCGACACGGTCGTGCAGGGCAACTCGAGCTACAGCCCGCCGAATGGCCAGCCACAATGGGTCGATGTGCGCGTGGCGGTGGGGGCCAGCATCACCATCGACTTCTATGTCGATGGTGTGCTGCAAAGTTCGGCCACGGCCGCCAACACCCAAGGCAAGGGCAAGCCCGTCCAAATCGTCTTTCCGAATGTCGGGCTGCACGGCACCAGCAGCACCCGCACCTGGTACTATGCGCATTTCGCGGTGCTGGACGGCGTCTCGACCATCGGACGGCGCTTCGTGCGGCGTACACCCAATGCCATCGCGACATTCAGCCAGATGGCGGGCAGCATCGATGCCCTGAAGGACGAGGACGTCAGCACCCGTGTCTCCAGCAACGCGGCCGGGCAGCGACTGTCGTTTTCGCTCACGGGGCCGACCGGGCCTGCGGCGGTTGCAGCCATCGCGGGCGTGCATGTGAAGCAGGTCGCGCAAGCAGGGACAGTCGGGCCGCAGACGGTCGCGGGTTTCCTGCGCATGGGTGGGGTCAATCATGATGCGGCCCCGGTCACCGTGCCGTCACTTGCACCGAGGTCGGTCTATTCCACATGGGCGCTGAACCCCGCCGACAGCAGCGCCTGGACCAGCGTGACTCTACCCTCAGAAGTCGGGATCCTCTCCGCATGAGCCCGCGCCGTTCCGGAGAGGGCCATGTCCGCATGCCGGATGCCGAGTTCGAGGAACTCCTCGCGCGGGCAGCCGAAGAGGGGGCGAAGCGCGCGCTGGCCGATGTCGGCCTCGACGGGAAGGAAGCCGCCCTCGACATCCGCGATCTCCGCGCGCTGCTGGACGCCATTCGCTTCGTTCGCCGCACGGCCGTACAAAGCGCGGTCCACCTGATCACCACCGGCGTCATCCTGGCACTGCTCGCGGGGATCGCCCTGAAGCTGAAGATCTTCGGCAGCGGGCCATAGGCACACAGCCCTGCCATCTCCACCGCGAACACGACCAATTCGCCCGCCCCCCGGGCGGGTTGTCTTTTGCCATCACCAACGAAAAGGAAACCTGCCATGACCACCGGTTCCAATGAGCCGCTGCGCGACATCCAACGCGCGCTCGAAACACTCGGTCATTCGCCTGGGCCCGTGGACGGTCGCTGGGGTTTGCGCACCGCGCGAGCCCTGAAATCCTTGCTCGCGGCAAATGGAAAAGCGGCTTCGGTCGTTCCTCAAGGGCCGCTGCCGTGGATTACAGAAGCAAAATCCGCACTGGGCCGCCATGAAGCGCGTGACCGATCTTGGCTGATGGATTGGCTGAAGAGAGATGGTCGAAGCTTGGGAGACCCCTCGAAGAACCCCTGGTGCGGTGATTTTGTCGAAACCTGCATCCGGGTTTCTTTGCCAGACGAGCCGTTGCTGTCTGCGCTCGGAAGCAATCCCTACTGGGCCCGGCACTGGCTGTTCTTTGGACAGGCGGTCCAGCCGATAATGGGCGCTGTGCTTGTCTTCGAACGCGGTTCTGGCGGCCATGTCGGCTTCGCCATTGGCCAAGATGACACGCATTTCTACGTGTTGGGCGGCAATCAATCCGACGCAGTCACTGTCGCCCGCATCGCCAAGTCGCGCCTCTTGGGGGCGCGCTGGCCCGCGACCGTCCCGCCCCGCATTCAGCGGCTTCCCACGATGAAGCCGGGCGAATTCCTCACCACCACAAATGAAACCTAGAACAGGAGCTACCTCCATGCTTAGACCTGCCATCCTGGCACTGGTCCGTCAGATATTGACCGTCGCTGGCACTGCCTTGGTCGCGAAGGGCTATATCGAGGCGTCCGATATCGAACCTGTCATCGGTGCCCTTCTTACAATCGGGTCCGTCGTTTGGTCCGTGGCCGACAAGCGAGCGCGATCCAAGATCTCCTGATACCGATTTCCGACGCAACTTGGGCGCGCCGTTCGACCTCCCACATTCGCGAGAGGGATCGGCGCGCCCACCCATGTGGACAGACATCGTTCAATGCGATGCCTGTACGGTCGGCAATATGTCGGCCGACCGCGGTGGGCTCCGAGCGGGTCCGCCGCCATCCCCACCCCGCGCTTGATCCGACCCACCGTCCGG
Organism: Fuscovulum sp.; assembly: GCA_035192965.1. NCBI lineage: Bacteria > Pseudomonadati > Pseudomonadota > Alphaproteobacteria > Rhodobacterales > Paracoccaceae > Fuscovulum > Fuscovulum sp. The sequence continues at coordinate 2,920,182 of CP136571.1, forward strand.
CGTCTCCCGCGGTCCCCGCGCTTTCGGGTCCGGGTCCCCTGTCTCTTCAGATGCCTTGCGGCCTACTCAAGGGCAGTAGTCAGCACTGCTGGCGGATCGGAGAGCTGCGTCAGTGTGCCAACGATCTGCCGAAACTCCCGTAGAATCTCGGTGTGGTTGCGCTCAAGGTATCTGGCCAGCCGTTCATTTCCCAAGAGGCGCTCCACATATCGACCGGCGACAACCAGACGCAAATGATCGGGGCCAAGATTTCCTTCGATCAGTTTGATATTTTTCTGCAGGCTGGCCATCTCTGCCTTCATCCGATCCGCCTGTTCGCGGGTGATGCCCGGTGTTGCCTTCTTTGAATTCGGGTTGATCAGATCGGCAGGATCAGTCGCCGCCAGGATAGCTTCCACATAGGGCACCGTGTAATTGTTCGCGGCGATCATGAGTTCGGCCGCCTGAATCTGGCGAAGCGGCTTCATTTTGCGCAAAGCACGAAAACTGTTGAGCGGGCAATGCTTGGCCTTCAGGAGTTCTGCCGCCTCGGGGCAAATACCGTTCAAGAGCGTACGCTTATGCTGAATCAGGGCGACGTTGACGTTCAGGGCAGCAGCAATGCGCGTCTCGGAAACACCTCTCTGAACCGCACGCAGGATCATCTTGTGCTCCTGGATCGTGGCCAGACGGCTGATGCGCTTGTTGTATGTGAAGGATTCATCGTCGGTCGCGACGAGGCAGGTCACGGTCTGTTCGCCCATCTCTTTCAGGACGTGGAGCCGCACATGGCCATCGAGAAGGATGAATGAACCGCTCTGTCCGGGTGCGCGCGAAACCACCGGTGGCTCGATCAGCCCTACTTCCCGGATCGAGGCCGCAATCTGAGCATATTTCTGACTTTTCGGTACAGTGCTGGAGAGAGGCTTGACCGGCAGAATGGCTGCAATCGGTATCGTGCATAGGCTGGCTTCGAAACCCGGTTGCTTGGGCGAGGGAAGTTTCTCGAACTGTGTCATATCCGTTGTTCTCCCAGGCTGTCGGCAATGATTCCGGGCAGGGTTTCAAGTCCCTCGGCACGCAGAAGGGTCAGGAAGTTCTCGTCGCCCAGAAGCGATCGGAATGCCGCGTCCATGAACAAAAGGCTGCTTCGGGTCGCTTGAGCCCGGCGGATCATGTCCTGCTGGCGCTCCGCCTCGGCTCGATACGCTCGGACCAAAGCCGCTGACGTCATGCGAGTTCGCGCCTGCCCGGCGGAACGCGTCGTTCCCTTCTGTTTGCCATGACGCTGCCGCAACTCGACCAGTCGTCGCGCTTCGAGCAGCTTCTTGCCGCGCAGTTCACCTGAGGCGTAGGCAGCCTCCAACGCTTTCTGCACATCCTTTTCCTCGGCGCGCGAGATGTAGAGCGCAACGCTGAGGGGCATTTGACCGGTCTCGACAGCTATGAGAAGGCGCTCTTCGCCATTGGCGATCAACTCACCGATTTCATGAACATAGGCGAGGGAGAGCCCAGTTTTATCGGCGATGTCCTGGTCGGAGTATCCTCGGTCCCGCAGAATTCCGATGTCTTGCAGAAGTTCCAAGGGCCGGTGCTGGCGACGTGCGATGTTCTCGATCACGCTGCGAAGAAGTCTTTCGACCTCATTAGCGTCCACAACGATGGCGGGTATCTGGGTTTCGCCCAAAGCCTGATAGGCCTCCATCCGCCCTTGGCCACAAACCAGCCGGTAGCTGTCACCAGCCTCGTCGGCCACGCGCGCCACCGTTATGGGCTTTTTCAGACCGACCTTTCCGATGCTTTCCACCAGAGCGCGGAAGGTTCTTTCTGACCGCTCCCTGGGGTTCTCCACGGTGATGGCAGAGATGGGGATGACCTGCACTTCGCTCTGCGTATCGACCTCGCCTACCATGGCGCCACCTCGGCTATTGGTACGCGCCGAGCCATGTCGAAGAAGAAATCCAACGTTTCAAATCGGAAGGCGTCCAGCATCAGGCCATTCTCCTCTCCAAGCCCCAGGGGCTTTGTCCGCATCTCAAACTGGGGCAGAAGGTAAAAATCGAGCGCGGCAGTGTTGGTTGTGTTCATTCGGATCGCGACGGTGATGTCCGGGGCCAACCCGGAATCGAACCGGATTTTCCACCTCAGGCGGCCAGACGGTGTTGCCCGACATCGCGCAACGACAACTGATGCAGTGAACTCGCCGTTGATAACCAGCAGGTCGGTCACTGGGTTGCGGGCAACCGTCGCTCCAAGCTGAGCGATCTCGCGGATAACACGTGCGACCTCGACACCATGAAACTGGCGCAACATCCTGTTGACTTCGATGTACTGGTAGTCGCGATCCGGCGTGAAGCCGACAAGCGAGTAGGCCCGGAGCAGACTGCCAAAGCGATGGGCATAGGCTGCGCTTGACGGCATGGCGTCCGCCTCGTCGATCACAATGCCAGAGATGTATCCATGGCGTTGGAGGAGCCGTGCCAGGCGCTCCAGCATTTCGTCATCTGAGAAGCGGCGGTTGCGGGCGGCAATGATGGCCTGCACTTTCTGGAAATGCTTCGGCTCGACGATGGCCTCGAACACCCCTTCTGACCTGATCCACATATCCGGGCCGTTGGCGACACGCTTCTGTTTCAGTTTGAACGAACGACGATTATAGACGTTGTTGCCGATGTATTTCTCGTTGGTCAGTACCTGATGGACGGTCGCACGGGTCCATACGCGCTCGAGATCGCTTAGGATCCCGCGCTCGTTCAACTCGGCCGCAATTTCGCTTTCCGAGCGACCGTGCTTTAGGAACCGGCCATAGATCCAACGCACGGTCTGTACCTCAACGTCAGGCCCAGGCATCAAGATGACTCTGTCGGTTTGCAGGCTCTTGTGCTCGCCGCGCTTGAGCTCGGCCTTCACCTCACCCCGTTCGTCAAGCAGGACTCGCCGAAGGCCAAAGCCAGCCGGGCCGCCCTGTCGGTAGCCGAGCTCGATCAGACGGCACTGCCCGATGAAAACCTTGTTGGAAAGTTCCCTGCTGTATTCCCCAGCCATGGCGCGCTTGACGCCTTTGACGATGGTTGCGATCGGACTGCCATCGTTTTCGAATTGTTCCGCGCAGTATTCGACCTGCTTGTTCGCGCGACGGCATATGTACTCGTAGTAGGCGGACTCGTCGGCATCCTGAAATCGGCCCCACCGGCTGACATCATAGACCAGGATCACCTCGAAATCAGCGGTGCCGTCCTGGACGTCCTGGATCAGTTGCTGCAAGGCATCGCGGCCTTCGATCCTCAACCCACTCTTCCCGGCGTCAGCATAGGAACGGACCAGTTCGAAACCGCGTTCCGTCGCATATTTGCGGATCGCGTCCGACTGGTTTTCCGTCGAGTACTTCTGGTGGTCGGTGGACATGCGGACGTACTCGGCCGCACGCCGTAACGGCGGGGAATTCGCAGGTTCTTTTGATGAAGGCGGCTCTTTGCCTGCCATGCCCCTCTCCCGATCAATTCATGCAGGCGTTTCCGTCTGGTCGGACCCGGGGTCTTGGCTGGGGCGCAAAAGGGAATCTGCCGCTGTGTTGTCTTCTCCACAGGTTTACCGGAGGAGGACGCAGCGATGCGGATCAAGATGGGCACATCTGTGCCGAAAATGGGCACAGATGTGCACCTAGACGCGGATCAGGCCGCGTATCGTAGGGCAATTGCGGATGCATTGCGTCGTGAGTTGGGGCCAACGCATCAGGCCATCAAGACGGTGATGCGCTGGACAGGAGCAAGCGAACGCACTGCCAAGTACTGGCTATCTGGCGAGCGGGGGCCAAGCGGAGAGCATCTGATCCTTCTCGCCATGCACTCTGATGCGGTGCTACTTGTGATCCTGTCGATGGCGGACCGGCTCTCTACCGGCGGACAAAGGTGCGAACGCTGTCCAGAACGTCTTCTCGTGTTACGAAACCTCAGACAAGAGGTGGTGCCGTCCGAGGAACTGTAACGATCTCCAAGTGCACTTTTGCCCATTGATGTTAGCTTTGCGCCCTTGGCTGTCATCAAGCCTGCTTGTTCGCCGTCTGCTAGCACCAAAGGACTTTGATGACAGAATGAGGCTCTATTCTGTTGCCAAGCCCTCTTGGCGCGACTACGTTGGCATCAACCCTCGTTGATGACAGAATCGGCGCATAAATGGTCACCAAACCCTATGATTTGACAGATGCTGTCACGTACCATATCGGCGGCTTCCCTCCGTCAAGCCTAGACTATGCGGCTCTGCTTGGTCCGCTTGAGGAGGCGGCAGCATCGCTCGCCAGGTACGACACTAAGATGTCCGGCATGGTAAACAGCGAACTCTTCCTTGCTCCCTTACGACGCCAGGACGCGGTTACTTCATCCCGGATGGAGGGAACCATCTCCACCATCGAAGAACTGTACCGTCTTGAAGCCGAAGAGGATGCGGGCAGCGTCGACCCTTACCGGGAAGCGCGGAACGACGACGTCGAGACCTACCTCTACTCCCGCGCGCTGCGGAATGCTCAGCAGGCGCTTGCGGAAGGAGCGCCGCTTGGCGAACACCTGATCCGGACTGCTCACCAGCAGTTGCTGTCCTTTGGACGGGGCGCTCGAAAGCGTCCGGGAAGCTACAAAGTGGAGCAGAATTACATCGGAGACGAACGGCGAGGAAAAATCTACTACGTCCCGATCGCTCCTGAACAGCTGGGCCCAGCGATGGCCGAACTCGTCCGCTACATCAACGAGAGCACGATGCGGCCGCTCATCCGCACTGCCATCGCACATGTCGAATTCGAGGCCCTGCACCCATTCGAAGATGGAAACGGTCGGATCGGTCGAATGCTGATCACCCTGATGCTATGGAAACTTGGCGTACTGCATCAGCCGAATTTTTTCGTCTCCGGTTACTTCGAGGCCAACAAGGACGAATACATCGAACGGATGCGCGCGGTCTCAGCTTCAGGTGACTGGACTGGATGGGTGGCATTCTTCCTCGAAGCGATGCACGCCCAAGCGACAGTAAACATTCAGACCGCGGACGCGATCTTTCGCCTTCATGGCGAGATGCGGGAGCGGTTCCGCGAGGTGTTGAACTCGCAATTCCATGATCAGGCGCTGGACTACGTCTTTGCGAGCCCGATCTTCCGCAACGATCGCTTCGTGGAACGCTCGGGGATCCCACCGTCCTCAGCGCGCGCTCTTTCACGGCGGCTAGTCGAGGCTGGTATGCTGCGCACCATTGAGCCGGCTTCGGGCCGACGTGCGGCGATGTACGCCTTTGACCCGTTGCTCGATCTGCTGAAAGTGTGACGGCCACTTCGACGATTGTCCGAGCGGTCGATGGGGGCCTCGATAAACGTTGACCAGGTGTTGACAAGAATTTGGAATGAGTAAAGCCGAGCGTTATGCTCGGCTTTTAAGTATTTGATCCTAAGGGATTTTTTGGTTGCGGGGGCAGGATTTGAACCTGCGGCCTTCAGGTTATGAGCCTGACGAGCTACCGGGCTGCTCCACCCCGCGTCCGTTGTGGTATCCCGAGGGCTTTATTTTGGCGATCGGGGTTTATTTGCATCGTATTGGAGAGAGGATTGTGTGTTTCTTTCTAGGTTTGGCGGTGACCTACTCTCCCGCGTCTTGAGACGGAGTACCATTGGCGCGACGGCACTTAACGGCCGGGTTCGGGAAGGGACCGGGTGTTTTGCTCGTGCTATGACCACCAAACCGAGGAAGAAACACGCGCGCTTTTGTCTGCGTTTTGGCAGGTTTTGGCGCGCGATCATCAGTGTGTATTGTTCCAAGTCTGTGTTGCTTTTGACTGTTCCAGGCGAGGCTATTGCCTTGCTGTTTCTGGATCAAATCAAGCCTATCGGGCAATTAGTACCAGTCAGCTGAATGCATTGCTGCACTTACACCTCTGGCCTATCGACGTGGTGGTCTTCCACGGCCCTCAAGGGAGACCTTGTTTTGAAGGGGGCTTCCCGCTTAGATGCCTTCAGCGGTTATCCTGTCCGAACATAGCTACCCAGCACTACCGTTGGCACGATAACTGGTCCACCAGTGGTTCGTTCACCCCGGTCCTCTCGTACTAGGGGCAACTCTTCTCAAGTCTCCTACACCCACGGCAGATAGGGACCGAACTGTCTCACGACGTTCTAAACCCAGCTCACGTACCTCTTTAAATGGCGAACAGCCATACCCTTGGGACCTGCTCCAGCCCCAGGATGAGATGAGCCGACATCGAGGTGCCAAACGATGCCGTCGATATGGACTCTTGGGCATCATCAGCCTGTTATCCCCAGAGTACCTTTTATCCGTTGAGCGATGGCCCTCCCACTTGGGACCACCGGATCACTATGGCCGACTTTCGTCTCTGCTCGACTTGTCAGTCTTGCAGTCAGGCTGGCTTCTGCCATTGCACTCAACGACCGATTTCCGACCGGTCTGAGCCAACCTTCGCGCGCCTCCGTTACTGTTTGGGAGGCGACCGCCCCAGTCAAACTCCCCACCATGCAGGGTCCCGGACCCGGATAACGGGCCGCGGTTAGACATCAAGAGTGCGAAGGGTGGTATCTCAAGGGAGGCTCCACGGGAACTAGCGTCCCCGCTTCGATGCCTACCACCTATCCTGCACATCACAATCCTGATGCCAGTGCAAAGCTGGAGTAAAGGTTCATGGGGTCTTTCCGTCTAACCGCGGGAAGTGTGCATCTTGACACACAGTTCAATTTCGCTGAGTCCACGTTAGAGACAGCGGGGAGATCGTTACGCCATTCGTGCAGGTCGGAACTTACCCGACAAGGAATTTCGCTACCTTAGGACCGTTATAGTTACGGCCGCCGTTTACTGGGGCTTCAATTCAGAGCTTGCACCCCTCCTTTTAACCTTCCAGCACCGGGCAGGCGTCAGACCCTATACGTCGCCTTACGGCTTCGCAGAGCCCTGTGTTTTAAGTAAACAGTCGCCACCCCCTAGTTTGTGCCCCCCACACACACTTGCGTGCATATGGGGCCTCCTTCTCGCGAACTTACGGAGGCATTTTGCCGAGTTCCTTTAACGTGGTTCTCTCAAGCGCCTTGGTATTCTCTACCAGTCCACCTGTGTCGGTTTAGGGTACGGTCTGATGGAGGGCTATTTCCAGGAACCTCTAAGCAGCCCACCCAATCCGATAAGGGCAAACTACCTTCGAGATCCGTCACTTCCTCCTGGCCCAGGAATATTAACCTGGTTCCCATCGACTACGCCTTTCGGCCTCGCCTTAGGGGCCGGCTCACCCTGCTCAGATTAGCTTTAAGCAGGAACCCTTGGACTTTCGGCGAGAGGGTCTCTCACCCTCTTTGTCGCTAC